>SCKW01000025.1 GCA_004100265.1 Candidatus Chaera renei | reverse complement strand
CTTTCATGGTTTGGCTGTCGCCGAAATCAAAATCTACGGTTTTTAAGGTGGCGCCGTTCTCGGCCTTGTAAGTTAGGTTGTAGCGGTAGCGACGTTCGTCGCGGTTAATCAGCGCGGCGGTTAGCGAGGTGCATTCGTACGCCGGGGGAGGCGGCACCGTTACCTGCTTAACGCAAGCATCGCTGGTGGCCGGCACGATTTTGCCGTCCGCTTCTACCAGGGCCGTCAGCCTGACAGTGTAGTTGCCTGGGGCGGCATAGGTGTGCTCAACCGTTGCCGAATCGCTGTCTACCGCCTGGCCGTCGCCGAACTCAAACCGGTACTTCACGATTTTGGCGTTGGTGGCCGAAGCTTTAGCCTCAAACCGGTAGGTGGTGCGGCTAAGCTGAACCATGTTCAGCTGGTCGCAACTGTACTTTGGCTGGGGTACCGGCTGGGCGATCACCGGGTTGCCGCAAGCTTTAATGACGGCGAACTTAAACTCGCCGTTAACCATGCGCACGAAGGCAGTGTGGCCGTCGGGCACGAAGTTGCTCACTGACATAATGTAGGCCCGGTCTGTGCCGTCAATGCGGGTTTTGTCGGGCTGAGCGCCGTACCAGCGGCCAATCGTCTTGGCGCCGGTAGCCACCAGCTTGCCGTTCACCGTGACACGTCCGTCTTTCCAGACGATGCCGTCAACAAAATTGCCCTGAAGCTGGTCGCGGGTAATGCCGAAGGTGCCAAACACTTTAGGCAGGTCGCCGTAGGCGTTCTGATCGAACTTCTGCAGCAGCTCTTGTTGACTGAGAGTGCCGCATTTAATAACTGCGACGGTGTCGCAATCACGCACCAGGTCGTCCACCCGCACGGCGGCTGCGGGACGGCCGGTCAGCAGCCAGGCTCCTCCCAAGGCGGCCAGAGAAACAATAACCAAGCCGATTAAGAATTTCTTCATAGCTTTTGTTAGGTCCTCCGTTACTTAGTTGCCGACCCTCGCCGTTGTTTTGGTCTTTAGAGCGTATTATACCACAGATTAATGCTTATGCCAAAAAATTGGCGTAACAAGGTTTTTTAGAAGCGGGCAATTGGCGCGTAGCAGGCCTTAAGAAGCGTCTTTTATTAACCCCCCTTATCTGTTAAAATAAAGCAGCCTAGAGAGCGGTCCCATCGTCTAGCGGTTAGGACACCGGGTTTTCATCCCGGCAACAGGGGTTCGATTCCCCTTGGGATCACCAAATAAAGTGCCTCATCAAAGATGGGGCTTTTTATTTGGTCGTTCTATTAAGAGGATGGAACCCCTGTTGCGGCAACAGGGTGCGAATTGCCAGTGGCAATTCGCAAGGCAATCTTCTGATGCAAGCTATGCTTGCAATCATGAAGTTGCGGGCCTGCCGAAGGTAGGTCGATTCCCCTTGGGATCACCATTAAAAAAGCTCGAATAATTTGAGCGGTAAGTGAAAATCATTATGGTCTTGAGACAGTAGGCTTTATTTAAGAATGCATTTTGAAGTCAGTGAACGCAGAGAATTACCGGCACTAAACTTAAGGTGATTCGGCCGTTCTTTGAGGTCGCTGCGGATATGCCTGAGCCAGAGCTGGAAATTTTATGGTATAGCCATGAATAGGGGCTACTAAAATAGAAGCATGTCGGTGTGCGCGACGAAAGATAAGGCAGGGGTCGAGATAACTGGCGGCGCCGTAGCGCTTAAAGACCGCTTGGTTTATAGACTGCTCTGTCCCAACCCGAACTATAGGGACTGCGGCAGTCAAGACTCCTTGAGCGGCTATTTATACAAGCCTGCTAGAGAACGGCGCTCGGCCGACGCGATCATTGCTTTTATTGACGCCGCCGAGGGGTGTATTGATAAGGAAGATATAGACAATGCATTAAATCATCTGAAAATGCAACGCTTATTCGCCATAGTAGCCGATATGCCGATCGAAATCGGCACAGAAGAAAGGCTTAGAGCTTGGGGGTATTTATTAGACTCAGATTGGGTAAGCATGTTCGCTAATCCGGGCGACATTGACCGTATGATTGGAGCCGTCGCCTTTAACGATCAAGCGTTCGCTGGCGCCATATACAACCGCATGAAGCAGGTTTTTACGCGTAAGGTCACGCGATTTTCTACCGCCGTTGGTTTTTCAGAGGAGATACCCCGTTTATCGTGGCGTCACTTTAGCTTGGATGAGGCGATACAGGGCTACGGTGCTGTCCAAGCCAAGCATCGTGAATATTTGCCGCAGTACAACGCCATGGTTACGCTGGCCATGTCGCTTTCAGCCCAAACCTTGGTTGATAATTGATTTTTTATTCCTAAACTCTAACGGCCATATCAAGCGCCGGCAGGTGATTACAGCGCTCTCATGCTACAATTTTAAAAAGCATAAACAGTTTTTACGAGCCATTATCGGGGGCGTAAGCTAAAGGGCGGTGGGAAAGAACTACTTGTTTCATAAAAAAACGGTGCGCGACGTGCCGCTG
Source organism: Candidatus Chaera renei (assembly GCA_004100265.1). GTDB lineage: Bacteria > Patescibacteriota > Saccharimonadia > Saccharimonadales > Saccharimonadaceae > Chaera > Chaera renei. The sequence goes on along the minus strand of SCKW01000025.1, from coordinate 7,330 downwards.
GCGGGCAAAACGGTGCTGGTGCGGACCGATTACAACGTGCCGCTTTTACCCGGAGGCGGCATTGGCGATGATTTTAGAATAAAGCGCTCGTTGGACACGCTGCGCTATCTGATGAAAAACGGCTGCCGGGTGATCATTTGCTCTCATCTGGGACGGCCCGACGGGCGGGTGGTCGCAAAGTACAGTCTGGCGCCAGTTGCCGAAAGACTGGCTCAACTGCTTGAAGCGCCGGTCGCCTTTGTTCAGGAATCGGTTGGCGATCAGGTGACCCAGGCGGTTAAGCGGCTAAGCGCCGGACAGCTGTTGATGCTGGAGAACCTGCGTTTTCATGCCGGCGAAGAGGCCAACGACGCTAGTTTCGCCAAATTGCTGGCCGAATCCTGCGGTGCCGAGTATTTTGTGCAGGACGGTTTTGGCGTGTCGCACCGGCGCCATGCCAGCACCGATGCCATCACCGGGTGCTTGCCTAGCGTGGCCGGCTTGTTGCTGGAGAAAGAGTACCAAACCATAACCGGTGCTCTGTCTCACCCGGGGCGGCCGTTGGTAGCGGTTTTGGGCGGCGCTAAAATCAGCGATAAAATCAGCGTGATTGAGCGTTTTGTCAAACTGGCCGATCAGATCATTGTGGGCGGCGCCATGGCCAATACGTTCTTGAAGTTCAAGGGCATGCCGATCGGCAAAAGCGTTCACGAAGACGGCCTGGACGACGTGATTAAGCGGATATACCAGCGGGCGGACGACAAGCTGCGTGGCCATAGGTCGGCGGACGACTTTATCTTACTGCCGAGCGACGCGGCGGTGGCGCCGGCGATCGACGCCGAGCAGCGCCGGCAGACCGTGAGCGTTAGCGACGTGCGCCTGAACGAATATATATTGGATATCGGGCCCGCCTCGATCGCCGAGGCCGTTAACCGGGTTAAAGACGCCCAAACCGTTGTTTGGAGCGGCACGCTGGGTTACGCGGAACTGCCGCAATTTGCCTTCGGCTCCGCCCGTTTGGCGCTGCAACTGGCCAGCCAAAAGCGGACATTAAGCATCATCGGCGGCGGCGATACGGCCGATTTTGCCGTTAACTGGGACGCCAAGCGGGGCGAGAGCTTTTCGCATGTTTCTACCGGCGGCAGCGCCAGCCTGGAACTGATGGCCGGCATGAGCCTGCCCGGAATTGATTGCCTGCTGGACGATTGAGTGCCACTTGGGTTAAACTGAGAGCCATAAGCGCTATTTGCGGCCGCGTAAACTTTAAACACGGGCTTTGCCTTATCAAGATGCTAAAAAATGCGTAAAAAACTGATCGTCGGCAACTGGAAGATGCATTTTGACACCCACCGGGCCAGCCTTTACCTGCACGAGCTTACCCGGACGGTTAAGGCCCACCGTGACGTCGAGGTGGTACTCTGCCCAAATTTTCTGGCGTTGCAATCGCTAAGCCTGCAGGTTGACCATAGCAAGTTTAAGCTGGGCGCCCAGAACTGTTACTGGCGCGACGAGGGCGCCTATACCGGCGAGGTGTCGGCCACCATGCTGCGAGGCGTCGTCACCCACGTGATCGTAGGGCACTCCGAGCGGCGCCACGTTTTCGGCGAAACCGACCGCGAAGTTCGCCACAAAACCCAGGCGGTTTTGCGCAACGGCCTGACGCCGATTGTCTGTATCGGCGAAACCGCCAGCGAGCGCTCGGCCAACGAAACTCACGATGTAATTCAGGGACAGTTAACCGCGGCCCTGGCCAACGTTACGTCCGAAGAGATTAGCCGGGTGGTGGTATCGTACGAGCCGGTCTGGGCAATCAGCAGCGGAACCGACTATCAAAACCATCCGGTAGCGTCGCCCGCCGAGGTCGGCCGGTTGGCCCGTCAGATACGGTCAATAGTCAAATCGCTTTATGGCAAGGCGGCGGCCGATAGCCTAAGAGTTCTTTACGGCGGCAGCAGCAACACGGACAACGCTGCCGGCTACCTGGAGGTTAAAGGTATTGACGGGTTGCTGGTTGGGGGCGCCAGCTTGAACGCCGTCGAATTCGTCCGGATCGTTGAAACGGCCGCCCGCCAGGCCGGCAAACAGCAAGAAACCGTCGACGGCTAAAGGATTTTAAAAAGAGATAATCATTACATGAAAGAACTTGATTTCGACGAACTGGACAAAGCGGTTAGCGCCGTTTTAGAGCCTGCGGCCGCCCCTTCGCAACCGGCCAAGCCGGATACCGCCAATCCCGCGCCCGAGGCCGTTGAGCCCGACCGGTCAGCTGCCGCCGCACCCAAAAATGACGCCGCCAGCCTAGTGCCGTCCCGCCGCGGTCAGTTTATGGATGTGGTTCGTCCCGCCGCGGCCAAACCTCAAAGCGGCATTGCCGCTACGCCAGTTAGCACTTCTGGCAAAACCGTTCAGCCGCTCTCGCCGGAGACCCCATCTGCCAAGCCCGAGTTGGAACCGCCGGAATCCCCGGCCGAAGTTTCCGCCAAAACCGATACGGTTTCTTCCGCCCGGTTCGAGACGCCGGCCGTATCCGGGCCTGGCCCGGATACGCAAACGGCCGCGCCGGAACGCCCAGCGCTTGACGCCCCCGGCGACGATGCCGTAAGCAGCGAACCGCAATGGCCCGATCCGTTGGAAGTGCACGGCTTCAACGATGGCCGTCCCGAATCCGAGCCTGGTTCGTCCAATCCGGAAGACATCAACCAAACCTCCGACCGACCGGAAAGCGCGGCGGCAGACGCCACCGGCCCTGCCCGAGAATCACTATTCTTAAAAGACGCCAAAGTAGAAAAGCGGCCGCTAGGCGCTTTCGCGACTGCGGAAGGTGCCGGCAATCCGCCGGCCGGCGAGGAGGCTGCCTTAACCACCGAGACGGTGAATAGCCCTGATGGCCCTGCTGCCGCTGATGATTACTCCGCTAAAGACGAATTGCCCGCGCTGTTGCCGCCGGAGCTTGACAAAGACATCCTGGCCATAGAATCCGAGCTTAAAGTATTTGATCCGGAAACGCGGGCGGACGCGGGCGGCGCAACGCCCCGCCACAGCGGACATCCGGCCGGACCGGTGTCTATCCAGCCGCAGTACCAGGAAAAGCCGGCCGAGGCTTCCGGCGAAGCGCGGCCCCTGTTTGACGTGGCCGATTATCATCCCGCCCTGCCGGTTGTCCCGCACGGCCACGGCACCAAACACGTGGCGGTCTGGGTTTCGGTTGCCCTGCTGCTTCTGGCGGCCACGGCGGCGGCTTTCGCCTACTGGTTTTATAAGGGCCTTTAAGCCGCCCGCCGCGCCCTCGGTTTTGTTAAAATAGTCTGGTGATAGAACGGTTGATCGACAGCCAATTAAACCCGGCCCAGGCTGAGGCGGCCAAACACTCCGCCGGGCCGTTGCTGATATTGGCTGGCGCCGGCTCGGGTAAAACTAAAACCCTGACTTACCGGATCGCTTATCTGATAGAATGCCGCGGCGTTGCGCCCGAAGACATTTTAGCCGTCACCTTTACCAACAAGGCCGCCAAAGAAATGCGCCACCGTCTGGGCGAGCTGCTGGGCCGGGATGCCGGTTACCGTTCGTTTATGCCGTGGATGGGTACGTTTCACGGCATTTGCGTCAGGCTGCTCAGAGTCAGCGGGCCGGCTGCCGGCGTGCCCGAGGATTTTGTGATTTTTGACGAATCCGATCGCCTGGCGGCCGTCAAAGACGTCATGAAACAGCTGAAAATCGACGAAAAGCGTTATGCCGCAAAGGCGGTGGTGTCGCTGATCAGTTCCGCCAAAAACGAGCTGCTGGGGGCCGACGCCTTCCGCGAGACGGCCCGGCTGCCCCTGCAAAGAGTGGCGGCCGACGTGTACGGCCTGTACGAAAAGCAGCTCAGTAGAGCCAAAGCGCTGGATTTCGACGATCTGATCAAACGCTCCGTCGAGCTGTTAAAGCGGCATCCTTCCATCCGGCGCGGCTGGCAAGACCGTTTTAAGCACATCCTGATAGACGAATACCAAGACACCAACGCCGCGCAATACCAGCTGGTAAAGCTGTTGATCAACCAGCAGCGCAATATTTGCGCGGTGGGCGACGACTGGCAGTCAATTTACAGCTGGCGAGGGGCCGATTTTACCAATATTTTGAATTTCGAACGAGATTTTCCCGGCACCAAGGTGGTGAAGCTGGAGCAAAACTATCGCTCTACCAGGCATATCCTGGAAGCCGCCCATAACGTTATCAGCAAAAATAAGCAGCGCTCCGATAAAAAATTGTGGACCAGCGCCGACGGCGGCCTGCCGGTGCAGATCACCCATGTCGCCTCGGAGCGCCACGAGGGAGAGACGGTAGTATTGCAAATCCGCTCGGCGATCAGCATGGGGGCTAGGCGCTATGGCGACTTCGCGGTGCTTTATCGGACCAACGCCCAAAGCCGGTCAATTGAAGAGGCTTTTATACGTTGGGGAGTGCCCTATAGGATTGTTGGCGGCCAGAGGTTTTACGACCGCAAAGAGATCAAAGACCTGATCGCTTACCTGCGGCTGATCTACCAGCCGGCCGACAGGGCCAGCTTTTTAAGAATTGCCAACGTGCCCAGCCGCGGCCTGGGCAGCGTTTCGCTGAACCGCTTCTTGGCCTGGCAGGACGCCTCCGGCCTTGATTTGGCAATGTCCAGCCTGGCGGCCGGCCAGTGCCCGGGACTCACGCCGCGGGCGGCGCGGGCCTTTAAGGAGTTCGGCGGCATGCTGGCGGATTTTCGGGCCCAGGCGCCCGGGCTTAAAGTATCGCGGCTGATCGAGCTGCTGATCGGCCGGATAGGCTACGACAGCCATTTAAACGACGGTTACGGCCTACAGGCGGCCGAGCGGCTAGAAAACGTCAAAGAGCTGGTTTCTGTGGCTCGCCAGCATGACGAGGTTGGCCTGGCCGGTTTTTTAGAGGAGGTGTCGCTGATTTCGGATCTGGACGGGCTGGACGATAGCGCTTCGGCCGTTACCATGATGACCTTGCATGCCGCCAAGGGCCTGGAGTTTCCGGTGGTGTTCATGGTAGGCATGGAGGAGTCGCTGATGCCCCATAGCCGCGCGCTTTATGACGCTTCAGAGATGGAGGAGGAACGCCGCCTTTGTTACGTTGGCATGACCAGAGCCAAAGAGGAGCTGCATTTGTTGGCGGCGGCCTCTCGGTTGATTTTTGGCGGCTGGCAGCACAATCCGCCGTCACGTTTTTTAAGCGACATTCGGCCTCAGGCGGTACAAACGCCGGCGGCGCCGGCTACGCCCCAGGCCTCTGCCGAGCCTTATCTTGCCTTGGAGGCCGCCGCACTTAACCCCGGCGATAAGGTACTTCACAAGGTTTTCGGGCCGGGAAAGGTGGTGAGCGTTGAAGGCAGCGCCGCCGAGATAGATTTTGGTGGGGTCGGCTTGAAAACCCTGAACTTAGCCTTCGCGCCGCTGGAACGCCTTTAGGGCCGCCCCCTTGACCAGGACATTGATATATGCTATAATCATATAGTCTGAATGTCCAATTTATGGCATGACAATGCGTGTAGGTAAATCAGTTTTAGGATAATGAAATTCATTCTTAGCCGGGGCCGCTTGGCGGCCGCCGCCGGTTTATTATTGTTTAGCGCTGTTGGGCTGAGCGCCGCTTTGCCGGCCCTGGGCCAGCCTAAGCTATTGGCCCAGGCGGCCGACGAGCGCCTGGTCAGCATCCACGACGGCCAAAAGGAGCAAACCCTGCTGACTAAAGCCCCTACTGTGCGCGAAGCGCTAAACAGGGCCGGGGTCAACTTGGCTCCGGCCGACGCCGTCGAACCCTCTTTGGACACCGTGCTTGCCGGCGGCAACTACAACGTTAACATCTACCGGGCCCGCCCGGTGGTGGTGGTTGACGGGCAGAACACCCTCACGGTGATGTCGCCCTATAAGAGTCCGCGGCAGGTGGCCGAGCAGGCGGGTTTGACCATATATCCCGAAGACAACCTGTCTATCAGCCGCGTTGACAACGTTTTGAAGTACGGTACCGCCACCCAAAAGATCGTGGTTAACCGCGCCACGCCGGTTAATTTGGTGCTATATGGCAAGGCCGTTACTGCCCGTACCCGGGCCGCCGACGTGGCCGGGCTGCTTAAAGAGAAGCAAATCACCCTGGGCCCGCAAGACACCCTGTCGGTGTCGGCCGGCCAGCCGGTTAGCGCCGGCATGCAGCTAGAAATCTGGCGCGACGGCATCCAAACGGTCACTCAGGAAGAGCCGGTGGCTTTTGGCGTCCGTCAGATTCGCAACGCCGACCAGCCGGTGGGCTACCGCCAAGTGCAGACGCCCGGCACGGCCGGTAAAAAGCTGGTAACTTACGAGATCAATATGAAGAACGGCCGCGAAGTTGCCAGGCGGGTAATTCAGAGCGTGGTTACCCAGCCGCCGTCTGAGCAGGTAGAGGTGATCGGCATTAAACCGTTGAACGTATTCGGCGGAGACCTGGCCAGCGCCATGGCCAGATTGCGGCAGTGCGAAGCCGGAGGCCGCTACGATCGCAACAGCGGCAACGGCTATTACGGCGCCTATCAGTACGACCTGTCTACCTGGGCCAACTGGGGCGGTTATCGCTACCCCCATCAGGCGCCCCCCTCGGTGCAAGATGCCAAGGCTTTAGAAACCTACCAGCGGCGCGGCTGGCAGCCGTGGCCGGCCTGCAGCCGATCGCTGGGGCTTCAAGACATTTATCGCTAAGGCGCGAACAGGCCAATGCCAGCTAAAAAATCTCTTGGCCAGCATTGGCTGAACGACCGTTCCATTTTAGAGGCGATCGTTGATTTTGGCGGCATCACCAAGGACGACACGGTTTTGGAAATCGGGCCGGGCCAAGGCAGTCTTACTAGCGTCTTGTTAAGACGCGCCAAACAAGTGGTGGCGGTAGAGGTGGATCCGGTGTTGGCCGCTAAACTGCCGGGCATGTTCCCCGGCAAGCGGCTGAGCCTGCACCGCCAGGATATCCTGGCGTTTAACTTAAACGGCCTGCCGCCGGGTTACAAAGTGGCGGCCAATCTGCCGTATTACTTAACCGGCAAGATCATCCGACTGCTGCTGGAAGCGGCCAACCCGCCACAGGACGCGGTCTTACTGGTGCAAAAAGAGGTTGCCGAACGCCTGGCGGCCGGCCCTGGCAAGCTGTCTTTAAGCGGCGTGGCGGCGCAGTTTTACTGCCGGGTGAGCCTGGGCCCTCTGGTAAACGCCGAATTGTTCAGCCCGCCTCCTAAGGTTGATTCACGGGCGGTGCGATTGTTGCGGCGCCGGCCGGCCGAATGGCCCCACGCCGACCCTAAGACCTATTTCAAGGTGGTCAAGGCCGGTTTTAGCGCTCCCCGCAAACAGCTGCG
>SCKW01000024.1 GCA_004100265.1 Candidatus Chaera renei | reverse complement strand
AGACGGTTTACCCACCTCCAGGCGGTGCTCCCGCAAAACCTTTGTCACCGCATCTTGGCTGGTGTTGAGCGGGTCGATACCGTAAAGCTTTTTTAAGGTGTCAATAAAGCTGACCGTGCCCCAGTCACCGCTTAAATTGATGGTTCTGTCGCCCAGTTTGAACTCCAGCTTGCCCCAGGTATCTTCGGCTACCTGGCAGATCAGCTCGCGGGTCAGTTCCATGCCATCGCGCCAGTTAGCGTAAGCCCAGTACCATTCCATGGCCACGTGTTCGGGCAGGTGCTCGTCGGAATAATTTTCGTTACGAAACCGCGGCCCTATGTCGAAAACCTTTTCGTAACCACCGCCAAGCAGGCGTTTTAGAGGCAGTTCGTGCGATATCCTTAGGTAAAAATCCTGATCCAGAGCGTCCATGTGAGTGATAAAAGGCTTGGCGTCGGCGCCTCCGGTGGTATGCTCGAGCACCGGCACGTTAATCTCAATAAAACCTCTATCCAGCAAAAACTGGCGGGTGGATTGCCAAAACCGGCTGCGCCTGATAAATCGCTGGTAAACTTCCGGGTTAAGATTGGTGTCAAGATAGCGGCGACGCAGCCGCTCTTCTTTATTAGTTAGGCCTTCCTGGGGCGTGGGCAGCGGACGCAGGCTTTTGCCGATCAGCCTCAGCCGTTTCACGTCTACGGAGATCTCACCCGTTTGCGTTTTGATCAGAGCGCCGGCAGCTTCAATAAAGTCGCCGCTGTCTAACAGCCGCAGCTCGCCAAAACCAATTTGTGATTGCTCGGCCTTCAGACTTTCGACGCCGCTCTGCTGTAAAAACAGCTGTATTTCGCCGCTGGAGTCTTTGACGACCAAAAAGGCGATCGAACCAAATTTGCGAATACGCCATACCCGGCCGGCCACGTAAACCGTTTGGCCCTCCAGCGATGCGAAATCGCTTTTCAGCTCATTAGCAAGATGAGTGCGTTTAACAGCCGAAGGATAGGGATTAACCCCCAGCTTTTGCAGTTCGTTCAGCTTGCGCAATCTCTCGTCACGCAGCTCTTTAAGTGTGGCCATAGTCACCAGCTATTGTAACCCAAACATGCCGTTATCGTCTCGGCAAAATTCATCAAAAAGAGCGGTCAAAAGCCGGCCGGCACCTTTGATTGTCCGCCCTTATTTAATTTCTACGATTTTGTAGGTAGTGTCGCCTTTAGGCGTGTCTATGGTTACGCTGTCGCCCGGTTTTTTATCCAACAGAGCCGCGCCGATCGGCGATTCGTTGGAAATCTTGCCCTCAGCCGGATTGGCTTCAACCGGACCGACGATGGTGTAGGTTACTTTGGCCGGATTGCCGTTTTCCAGCACGACGGTGCTGCCAACCTGGACGCGGCCGTTGCTGGAATTGGGATTGATCAAGCTGGCGTTTTTCAAGATATCTTCAATATCGGCAATACGCCCCTCTACCTGGGTTTGCTCCTCCCGGGCGGCATCATATTCGGCGTTTTCGCTTAAATCTCCGTAATCGCGGGCGTTGGCGATTTCGTCGGCAATCTGGCCGCGCCGTGATTTGAGTTGTTCGAGCTCTTCCTCAAGCTCTTGCTTGCCTTCTGGGGTTAATTGGTAGATTTTTTTCATAAACTTCCTTTTCTAAAGAATAAGTATAATACACTCTATATAGCGTTAATGGTGTGTTCTTGACCACAATATGTGTGTTTTGCTGTACCAAGTGGTGTCAGAGTATAGTAGCAAATATCTGCTCTTCGGTCAATAAGCCGGCTTTGGATAAATCCCTGCGCGCGGCGTACTCAAACCGGCCGTCTTGCAAAAACCGGTGTCCCACTACCAGTCTATGCGGTATGCCAAGCAGTTCGCTGTCGGCAAGTTTTTCGCCTGGGCGAGCCGGCCGGTCATCGTAAAACACTTCAACCTGCTTAGAGTTGAAAAGGTCGTAGAGGCCGTCGGCCGCTTCGATAATCTTTTTATCCTGTCCAAGACTCAACAGATGAACTTTAAAAGGCGCCACGCCGTCGGGCCAGGACAGGCCCTTATCGTCGGCAAAGTGCTCGGCCAACAGCCCCATCAGGCGGCTGATACCTATGCCGTAACAGCCCATGTAAACAGGCTGCTGTTTCCCTTCGGCGTCGGTAAAGTTCACGCCCAGCGCGTCCGTGTACTTGGTTTCCAAGTGAAACGTGTTGCCCACCTCCACGCCCCTTGCATTTTCCATGCTGTCCGTATTAAGCCCAAGTTTAGCCAGGCCGGGAGATCGCATAATTTCTTGGTTAACGGCCACTTTTTTAGAACGATCCACCAAAATAGTATCCTCGCCGACCGGACTGATAGTTTGGAATTCGTCGCTGAACTTATCTGTAAAAATACCGCCGTCGGCGAAAGTGCGAAAGGTAATCTCGCCGATACCTAAACGCGCATAAACCCTGCCGTATGCCTCTAGCACCGTTTGGTAAATTTCGTCATGCTGCCGAGGACTGGCGGCGAAACTGTACATGTCTTTCATAACAAATTCACGGCCGCGCAGCAGGCCGCTTTTGGCCCGCAGCTCGTTGCGAAACTTATTTTGAATCTGATAAATCAATAATGGCAAATCCTTGTAAGATTTAAGATACTCGCCGACGGCGTCAACGATCGGTTCTTCGTGGGTCAAACCCACGCCCAGCTCGCTGCCGTTTTTCAGGCGCGTTTTAAACCAGTTATCGATCTTATTGTCGTCCCAGCGGCCGGTCTTCTGCCATAACTCCTTGGGTTGGAGCACCGTCATCTGTACCTCCAGCCCGCCGATGCCGTTCATCTCTTGCCTGACGATGTTAGCGATTTTGTCCAGCACCCGCTTGCCCAGAGGCAGGTAGGCGTAAACTCCAGCCATTTCTTTATGAATATAGCCAGCCTGAATCAGCAACCGGGCATTGGCGGCGGCTTCGCTGGAAGAAACTTCGCGGCGAGTTTTGGTGAACAACTGGCTCCATCGCATGGAGCCTATTTTAAACCGCCTGTCATTTGACTACAAATACAAACAGTAACAAAAACGCCAGGCCGTTTTTTAAAACGTGTGTTAGCATCGGCGCCCACACCGAGCCGGTCTTATGTCGCAGCTTGGCCAAAAACAGGCTGAGCACAAAAATGTCAATGGCTACGTTCAGCTGCCCGTGCAACGCCGCGAACACCAGACTGGTTAGGATCGCCGCCGGCCAGAAGGACATTTGCCTGCCAAGCGCGCCCAGCATGAATCCACGGAATATTAGCTCCTCGGCAACAGGCGGCAACACCACCAGCGCGACAAAGGCATAAGCGAACTGGGCAGCGGTAACCGGCTGCTGTACATACAGGTTTTGCGATTTTTCAATATCAAACAGCGGGAATAACTGACGGATAATCACGGCTACGACCATCGCTGCAAGAACGTACAGCGCGAAATAAACCAGGGCCAGCCACGCATCTTTAAAACGAGGTCTATTAAGTATGCCCAGCGCCTCGCGCAGTTGGCTGTTCGCTCCGAACAGTAAACGCCGCCAGGGCCAAACCGCCAACGTAGCGGCAATCAGGTAATAAAGCGTGAAATAAACCAGGGCGGCCGGTGCGCCCGGCGGCTGTTTGTCTAAAAGCCAGCTGACCCCAACAACGGCCAGCAAAAAGGCCGCGACTATCATGGATAGCGGCGGCCAGGCGGCGGCCAGCAAAACCCGCCCTATTCTGGCCGGCAATGATGGACCCGAAGTTAAATCTTTATCTGGCGATAAATTTGCCAACATCTAAAACGGTGATTAAAAGTACCAAAACCATTAACGCCGCGAACCCGGTGGTATGGATTTTATCTTCGCGCTGTTTGGTTAACGGTTGCTTGATGGCGCGAAACAACAGGGTCACGAACAACCGGCCGCCGTCCAGGGCCGGAATCGGCAGAATATTCATAACCGCCAAGGTAAGCGAGATGATTCCCGTTAAAAACAGCAGCATCACCCAGCCGGCCTGCTTGGCGGCCGGGAATATCACGCCAAGTATGCCCAATGGCCCGGCTACTCCGGCATTGGCGTCGCTCAAGGCTTTGTCGCCTGCCTGGCGCACCGCGGCGTTAGAGCTGAATTTACTGGCTACTCCCCTCACCAGGTCAATCACCAGATTGCCCAAACTTTCGAAAGTCAATTTGGTAAACTGAGCCGTCAGCCCTACGCCTACCACAGGCGCGGACCATGTAGAGCGTATGAACTGACCTTGTCGCGGCACCGCTCCCAGGTAGCCGTTGGCGGCGGCGCCGGACGGCCTAAGGGTTACTTGCAGCGCCGTCTCGGTGCCGGTACGACGATAAAGTATGGTTACCCGCTTCCCAGCATTATCCCGAGTGGCCGCATAAAGTGACTCCGGACTAGTAATGGTTCGGCCGGCAACCGCCAAAAGCTGGTCTCCCTGCTTCAGCCCGACGGCGGCCGCCGGACTGCCAGGAGCCACCGCGGCAACCGCAACCGGCTGGGTAATAATCTGGCTGTCTTGGGAAACGCTAAACTGGTTAGGCAATATTTTGGGAATGCCGACTAACGCCAGCGCCGTAAAAATAGCCGCTGCCGCCAGCCAGTTCATTACCACCCCCGCCAGCAAAATCTTGGTCTTGCTCCAAAGGGATACAGCCCCATAACTGCCGGGTAGCTTGTCGCTGTCGTGTTCGCCCTTTAACTTCACGAATCCCCCCAATGGCAGCCAGTTTAAGCTGAACCGGGTGCCATTTTTGAGTTTTTTGGACCACGCCTGCGGAGGAAAACCGATGCCAAATTCTTCCACGGTCACGCCGTTCCGGCGGGCAGCGATCGCGTGGCCCAATTCATGCAAGACCACCAGCACCACCAGTAATAGCAAGCCAAGGGCCACCGACAGGCTAAAGCTCAAAACAGCAAAAAATACGCTCATCCGTTAAGATTTACCCTCCGAAACGACGTTGACGTTTTTGGTACTCATCAATAATAGCCTGCACGTCCCGTTTTGTCATATCCGGCCAGAACTTATCCAAAAACAACAGCTCGCTATATGCGCTTCGCCAAATCATGAAGTTACTGAGGCGCTGCTCACCCGAAGTTCTTACCACCATGTCGATGTCGGGAATGTCGTGGGCGTACAGGCGCCGCCTCAGGGCCGCCTCATCAATTTCGTTCGGACTTAAGCCGTCCCGCAGGCATTGCCGGGCGGCATCGGCTATTTCGCGCTGGCCACCATAGTTAAAACAAACGGCCACGGTGCCCGCGCGCATACCGGCAGAGCGCTCTTGCGCCAAGGCTATATCATCAACCATTTGCCGTTTGAGCCCTTCTTCCGTGCCCAAAAACCGCAGTCTGATTCCCTTGCCCAACAATTCGTCCAGATCGGTACTAACCAGCCGGTGAACCAGCCGCATTAATCTGCCGACCTCTCCTTTGCCACGCTTCCAGTTTTCGGTGGAAAAAGCGTATATCGACACGTACGGAACCCCCAGTCCAATGGTTTCCACTACAATCTCTTTTAGGGCGTTGTACCCGGCCAAATGACCCTCATACGTCGGCAGACCATGTTTTTTAGCCCACCGCCGATTCCCGTCAATAATGTAACCAATGTGTCGTGGCAGGTCAGGCATGCCTGGTGATCAGTCCTGTCATTGTTAAATAAAAAAACCGCCACGGCCGAGAGGGGTGGCTAGACGGTCATAACCTCGCGCTCCTTGGCCTGGGCGGCGCTTTCAACCCGGTGGGAAAAATCGGCCATGAGTTTGTCTATCTCTTTTTCTGCTCGTTTCGCGTCGTCTTCCGAAAGCTCTTTAGCCTCTTTTTTGGCCTTAACCGACTTAAACGCTTCCTGACGGACATTGCGCAGGGCGATACGGCACTCTTCGGCCTTGTCGCCCAGTTGTTTGGCGATTTGAGCCCGTCTCTCGCCTGTCAGCGGCGGCATGGCCACCCGCACCACCCGGCCGTCGTCGCTGGGGTTCAGTCCCAAGCTGGGATCGTTGCGCACAGCGGCAGCAATAGCCTGCAGGTTGGCCGGGTCAAAAGGGGTAACCTGTAGCATCTGCGAATCGGCTACTATGACATTGGCTACCTGATTGAGCGGCATGGTGGTGCCATAAGCCGCCACCGTGACTCCGTCCAGCATGCTGGGATGAGCTCGGCCGGTACGAATTTTTTTAAGCTCTTCTTCGAAGAACTGCAAAGCCGCACTCATTTTGGATTGATAAACGGCCGTGTCAAACATGCACCTATTTTAGCAAAGTTTTAATCAGCCGTTTAAATAACCGGCGCTGGCGCGCCCCCTAGCTCAAAGGCTACAAGCCCAGCTCTAGGCGGCTAAACCGTCTAACAACTATATTTTCGCCCAGCCTGGCTATATGCTGTTCAATCATCTCGCTTACGGTTATGTCCGGATTCTTAATAAACGGCTGCCGCAACAATACTTGTTGCGAAAAGTGTTTCAATAACATGCCCTCGACAATCTTGGGAATCATCGCGGCCGGCTTGCCTTCGCCGCGCAACTGTTCACCCATTTCTTCGGCAACCCGCTGGCGTTCATTTTGGGGTATTTCATCTTCGTTGACGTACAAAGGCGCGCTGGCAGCCACCTGCATGCAAATATCGTGTACCAGATTCTTAAAATCTTCGGTACGGGCCACGAAATCGGTCTCGCAGTTTACCTCTACGACCGCTCCGATGCGTCCTGCATGCAGGTATGCGTCCACCAGGCCTTGCCTGGCCTCGCGCAGTTTTTTATTCTCCGCCCGAGTCAGTCCTTTCTTACGCATGGCCGATAAGGCTTTGTCAAAATCACCGTTCGCTTCAATAAGAGCGGCCTTGGCATCGGTTAAACCGACGCCGGTTAACTCTTTTAAGCGCTTGATGTCTTCGACGGAAGGATTCATGAGCGGGCCTCGCTGGCGGCGGTTTGAGCCTGTGCTTTGCGCTGATGGGCGGCCACGCCCGATTCTATCGCTCTGGCGACGTGATTTAGCATTAAATCGATAGACTTGATAGAGTCGTCGTTCGCGGGAATCGGATAATCAACCAGGCTGGGATCGGCATTGGTGTCCACCATGGCGACCACCGGAATGCTTAGCCGCCTGGCCTCGGCAACGGCGTTTGCCTCGGCTACGATATCCACCACGAACATCGCCCCCGGCCGTCCGCTCATCTCTTTAATGCCACCGTACTTGGCATTCAAGTGGTCAATTTCTTCTTGAAACCTTTGCACTTCGAGCTTGGAATAGCGGTTGGCCAGCTCGCCGCTAGACATGCGAAGCTCAAGCGAACGCAAGTGTTTGATCCGCTCGTTGATAGTTTGGGAGTTGGTAAGCGTTCCGCCCATCCAACGTTCGGCGACGTAAGGCTGTTTAACCGCCTGGGCCGTTCGTTGAACCAAGTCTCTGGCCTGCCGCTTAGTGCCAACCAATAAAATCTGTTTTCCTTCGGCGACTGTCCGTTCGATAAAATCAAGTGCCGCCGCCAATTTTTCGGCGGTTTGCACCAGATCAATAATATGAATGTCCTGTCGCTTGGAGTGAATGTAGGGTGCCATTTTGGGGTGCCAGCGGCTGGTTTTGTGCCCAAAATGAACCCCGGCTTCAAGCAAAGACTTTAGATCTATTTTCGTCGGCATGGTTCCTTATCTCCTTGTCCACCGTGCCTGCTATCCCAAAGTGACGGCAGGAGGACGCCCGATTGGCGGACTGTAGTCGTTAAACAATTACTTTTGACATGCTAACAGATAAACGCGCAGTTAGCAAGCGGTGGACTGCCTTAGCTGGCTAGTCTTTGCCGGGGCAGCATGGCAGCCGCAGCCAGCCGCCCCAACTGCTCGACGTCTGGCCGGATACCGCCACTGGCCTCCGACAAGGCTAGCTTTTCCATGACAGCGGTAAGATCGGCGGGGACTATCAGGTGATCAGGCGAACCGCCAAGACGGTCGCCGCTTTGCTCAAACAGCCAAGTAGTGTGCCGGCGGCGCTCATAAAATCGCTGAGGTACCTGGCCGGGCGAAAGATCGACTTCCATCGGCACAACAACCCAGGCTTCTTTAAGAGATTCGAGTTTAGTAAAGTCGGGCTGGTCGCGCAGCGTTAACAGGCTCATCCCCTGCGAGCGCCATGCTTGACTGTCCAGTGCAGAAAAACGAATTCGCACGTTATGGGCTCTCCAATGGGCCACCACTGCCTTGGCCAGCTCTTCTGCGCTGCTGTTGGCCGCGCAATCAAAGCGCAGGCCGTTCTCGGGACCGAAGGCGGTCGCCGACGCTTCGACTTGGCCGTGCTCGCGCGCCTCGTTAAGGCCTTTATAAGTTTCTTGATCAAGCAACATTGACTACCTCCTGACGCATTGGCGCCATCTATAGATATATTTAAATTAGATATCTGACTGTGGTATTTGTAAAGTACACTAGTATTTTTTACATCATTAACACTTAAGATATTACGATGTAGTTTGTACTACTGGCTAATCATCTTGGCCAACTGTTTAATTGCCAAGCACAGTCCAATATCCAGACGGCGCCTGAAGGTAACGTTCGGCCAGTGGCGGTTAGGCACGTACCGGATGATATCCTCCACACCTATAATCGTTTGATCCTCCGGGTTAATCACCAATCCTTCGGACAATGTGTTGTAAAAAATTGTTTTCGCTTTATTTACCCGCTCTGGCCAAATATGATGCTCAGCTACAATCAGAACCTTTGGTGGCAATTGGCTTGATTCTAACGTACAAACTAATTGTTCAAGAGTCAGGGTAACCATATTGTAATTTCCCAATTTGGTCAGCGCGGCGGTATAGCTTAAGTAAGCGTTTTCCCAGGTTGCCCCCAGGAGCTCCTGCATAGACGGCGTAGGAGTCAGAGACGGCGATAAAAACACTTCCTCCAGTTCGTCATTTTTCCTACCGCCATGCCCGCTGCTGCCTTGTCCGATCGTTTCTTCGAATACCTGCGCGCTTATTAATGGCGCGGACATAATACTTCTCCAGCCGGCCTCGTAAGCTTCTCCAAGCAGTTCGTTGTCAGCAGGCTGCCCCAGCCACTCTCCTTGACTTTTATGTACCTCTGCCATAAAACAATTAGACAACGATTACACCAGTTTAGTCAACTAATCTTTGACTGACGAGTTAAAAACAGATATAATACCTATCGATCATGAAACAACAAGTTCATCCAAGCGACTACCGGAAGGTGGTTTATCAGGACGAAGCAGCCGGCTTCGCCTTTTTAACCCGCTCCACCATCGCCACCACCGAAACTATCAAATGGCAAGATGGCCAGGAATACCCTTTAGCGAAACTGCACATATCAAGCGCCTCGCATCCTTTTTATACCGGAGAAAGCAAGGTGCTCGACGTAGAGGGACGGGTTGACCGCTTTAAGGCTAAGCGACAGGCCGCTAACCAGCGGCGCCAGGCTGGTTCTTTGGTTAACAAAGCCAAGAAGGCCGCCAAACGCGCTGAGAAAAAAGCCGCCAAAGTATAAGCTGCCCGCCACGGGCTGTCCCGGATTATTTTAAGCAGCCACACTTATGGATTCATAACGATATGGATATTAATCTGGAATCACTGAAAAATGAGCGTCAGCAACTCGGCGAAGACTTATCGCAACCCGACGCCTACAGCCAGCCGGATTATAAAATAAAAACCAAACGCCTGGCCGAGCTCAATACTCTGCTGGATTTAGGACAAAGGCGGGCGGTTGTGCAAAGACAGCTGGAAGAATCCCGGCAATTGGCGCACGGAGACGATGAGCTGGCGGAACTGGCCAAGGAGGAAATCCCGCAAATCGAAAGCCAGCTGTCCAATCTTGACAACGAACTGGCCAAGTTGCTGATACCCGGCGACCCCAACGACACCAAAAACGCCATAATCGAGATCCGAGCGGGAGCCGGCGGTGACGAGGCAAGTCTGTTCGCGGCGGATCTGATGCGCATGTACTTAAGATACTGTGAAATCCATCGGCTCAAAACCGACATAATCAGCCAGAGTTTTTCGGAAGTCGGCGGCATCAAAGAAGTCATCATAGCGATTAAGGGCGATTCCCCCTACGGCC
>SCKW01000023.1 GCA_004100265.1 Candidatus Chaera renei | reverse complement strand
GCCTTATATTGAGGATAAATCTGGCGGCGTTTTCGGATATTGGTTTTGGGCTTGTCCCAAGCTACCGCCACGTAGTCGGGCGACAGTTTTTTAATCAGCTCTAAACTCAGCGCCGCGAAACCGTAAACCCCTCCGGTGGGCACCCCTTTGGAGGTGCTGAGGCTGGGCATGGCGTAGTACCCTCTGTAAAAAACCGATTTGCCGTCTATGACGGCCAGGCGCTGGCTCATGTATTTTTTAGTATAACGTTTGGGGCGGCTTTTTTAATGCCAGCGGCCGCGTTTAACCCTGTCGAATTTTAATTCCGACAAACCAAACCGTCCCTCTCCCGCACCGGCGGCCTGGCGGCGCAGCTTGTCGAGCGCTCGGTAGGTCATCCGCTTAACGTCATCCGGCGACAGGCCGACAGCCTCCGCGGTTTCGCTTAACGAGGCCGGTTTGCCCCCCTCAAGGCCGAAACGGCGCGTTATCACCTCCCGCTCGATGGCAGCAAGCCGGTTGAGCAACGCCTCTAAGGCCCGGCTGTCATCGCCAGTAAAGATGTCTTCGGGGTTTTGGGCGTCGGGCGCCGGCAAAATATGGTAATAATCGGACCCGTCGCCTTCTTCAAACGGCGACTCGTCCAGGCTGGGCAAGACTTCCGTGAAGTGCCGGATATCTTGCAAATAGCGCACGTGGTCAACGGATAGGCCGGCGAGTTCCGCCAGGGCCTCCGGGCAAGGGCGGCCGTTGCCGCTTTGAGCACCATAGATTTCTTCGGCTTTTTTGAGTTTTTTAAGCTCGCTGTGCCTTTGAGCCGGAATGTGCACCGTATGGTTGGCCTCAATCACTCCCCGTTGAATCTGCTGATTGATCCACCAGGTAGCATAGGTAGAGAACCTGTACCCGAGCTTGTAGTCGTACTTTTCGACGGCCCTGATGAGGCCCAGGTTGCCATAAGATACCAAGTCGCTCATGTCCAGGTTGGTCCCCCGGTAACGCTTGGCCCAGCTGACCACCAGCCTTAAGTTGGCGCAAATCAGTTTTTCTTTAGCCTGGCGGCCCAATTGGTCCAAGCTTTGCAAATCAGCCCGTAACTCCGGGTCAGCCATTTCTTGTTCCGAGTCCAGCTTGTGCCTGGCGTACAGCCCGGCTTCAATGTCCTTGCAAAGCTCGACTACTTCCTTTTGGTCAATCAGGGGGTATTTGCCGATCTCATTCAAGTACCAGCTCATGGCGTCGGCGGCGTGCCTGTTGGGCAAGTCATGGCCGCCCGCGCCAAAACCGTCATCGTAGCCGGCCGTCTCCCCGGAGGGATGGCGCGACATGCTTTCCCTTAACATAACAGATATAGTTTGGGTGGTCGCGACAGGCTTGTCAAGCTTAGGCGTTTTGGCCGGCCGGAGGCAGCTTAAGGCGGTTAACCGCTTCGCTTAAGAAGCTCTCCAGGCTGCCGTTGTTTTCTAAAACGATATCCGCCGCCTGCTTGATACCGGCAAGGTTAAAGTCGCTGTCGGTATCGCCGCCGTGCCATTCCAGCGCCTCGGCCCGTTTGAACTCCTCCAGGCTTAGCTTAACCTCTTGATCGCGTTTTCGGGACAGCATTCTTTGGTAGCGTTCTTCTATGGGCGCGTCCACAAAAATCAGAACGCCGCCGGCCTCCTTGACGGCCTTAGCCTCGCCCAGCGCCCGCAGGCCGTGGATAATCAGCCCGCTGAAATTCTGTTTTTGCTCGTTGTAGTGTTTGATCTGGGTGTCTATTAAAAACCGCGGCCCGAAGGTTTTGCGGTAATACTCGGCCGTTTCGCGCAGGTCGGGCCGTTCAATGGATCCGTGCCGGGCCATGGACAAGCGCCGCACCAGGTCGCCGCTTGATTCGACAAAGTAACCGTAATGTTCGGATAAAAATTTAGACAGAGTGTCTTTGCCGCTGGCGAAGGTGCCGGAAATGCCGATAATCGGCGGCTGTTGGCTTCGCTGGTTATTGCTGGATGTATTCATGCAGTTTTTTGGCGTCCTTATGTTTTCGCAGCTTGGCTAGGGCCTTGGCCTCGATTTGTCTAATCCGCTCGCGGGTAACCGAAAATTCCTGGCCGACTTCCTCCAGGGTGTGACTTTTACCGTCTTCCAAGCCGAAACGCATTTTAAGAATCTTCTGTTCGCGCTCGGTTAAGCTGCCCAGCAGCCGCTGCACTTGTTCTTTGAGCAACTGGCTGGAGGCCGACTCTTCGGGGCTGGCGGCGTCTTCGTCCTCGATAAAATCGCCAAGCACCGAATCCTCGTCCTCACCGTCCCGGCCAACTCCGGCGTCCAGGCTGGAGATTTCCTGCTTAATCTTCATGACGTACTCGACTTTTTCCACGTCCATCTCCATGGCGGCGGCGACTTCTTCGTTAGTCGGCTCCCGGTTAAGCTCCTGGGTCAGCCGGCGCTGGGTGCGCAGCAGCTTGTTGATGGTCTCAACCATGTGCACCGGAATGCGGATAGTCCGCGCCTGGTCGGCTATGGCCCTGGTAATCGCCTGCCGGATCCACCAGGTGGCGTAGGTAGAGAATTTAAATCCTTTGTCGGGATCAAACTTTTCGACCGCCCTAAGCAGCCCGGAATTGCCCTCTTGGATCAGATCTAGAAAGTCCAGCCCGCGGCCGGAATAGCGCTTGGCGATACTGACCACCAGGCGCATGTTGGCTTCGGCCATTTTATCCTTGGCCTCCTTCTCGCCGGCCTTAACCCTATAGGCCAGGGCCAGTTCTTCGTCGGGCTTGAGCAGGGGTATTTTGCCTATCTCGCGCAGATAAAGCCGTACCGAATCGTCGGAGATCTCGTCGTAAAACGGCTCGTCGCCGGAGTCGTCGTGCCAGGTTTCTTCCTCCAGCTCCTCTGGGGCAGGCTCGGCCACCTCGTCCAGCGGCAGATCGGCGTCGTCCGCCCGGGCGGGCGGCAAGATCACGGCATCATCGTCACCCGGGGGAGGCGCTGGCTGACTTTTATTTGTCGGCATCCTTGAACTCCTTTATGATGGCGTTTAATTGTTTAATCAGGCGGCGGACCTCGGGCGCGTCGCCCCGCTCTTGGGCGTCACGCAGCTGATGGTCCAGCTGCTGTTTTTTGGCGTGTTTTTGATCTTTTTTGAGCTTGTTCACCAGCTCTACGGCTTCAAAGTACTTATCGCGGCTGCTCCACGCCGCGTATCTTGTTTCACCGTACAGTAATAATATTTTCACATACGTGTCGTAGCTTTGCAAGGCCGTGGGAGCCGATTCGATGATCTTTTTAGGATGGTTCTTAAGATACCGTAGCACCGCCTGCCGCTGCTGCCCCGTCAATTCTTCCGGGCTGACGTTTCGGAGCGCCTCGCGGCTCCCGGTGTCTTCCAAGGCCAGTGCTAGTAGGCTGTCTTGATAAGCCTGCTCGGGGGCGGCCGCGGGGGCGGCGGGGGTCTTGACGGCTTTCAGGCGCCGGGGCGGCGCCGCGTCCAATTTGACCGCCTTGGCGTCTAACGCCTCCAAGGAGGCACCGGTTAAATCGGCCAGCGCCTTGCGGTAATGTTCCTGCTCTACCGGATCGGCCAGCTTGTTGATAAGGTTCAAGGCTCGCCCGGTTAACTCTCGCTTGCCGGCGGCAGTGCCCAGATCGTAAAGCCTTTTGTATAAATTGATCGTCCAATCCACCGCCGGTTCCGCCCCGTCTATAGCCGCCTGCCAGGCGGCCGGGTCGCGCCTGACCAGTTCGTCGGGGTCTTTGGCGCCGGCGGGCAAACTGGCCACGCTTAAATTGACGCCGCTGCGCTGGGCCAGATCGATGGCCCGCTCGGTGGCCTTCAGCCCGGCTTCGTCGGCGTCGAAAGCCAGCACTACGTCGGTCGTCAAACGGGCCAGGGTTTTTAAGTGATGTTCAGTCAGGGCCGTGCCGGCAGCGGCCACCACGTTTTTCACCCCGAACTGAAAACTGCTGACCACATCCAAGTTACCTTCAACCACCACCGCCTTGCTCGTTTTGCGGATAGCCTCTTTGGCAAGATGCAGGCCGAACACTTGCCGCCCCTTGTCGTAAAGCAGTGTTTTGGGCGTGTTGATGTATTTGGGCGCCTCGGGTTCGTCGCTAATTAACCGGGCGGTAAAACCGACCACCTGGCCGGCAAAGTCGTATAGCGGCAGCATCATCCGGCCGCGAAACATATCCACCGGACGGCCGCGCCGCAAACTGACCAGCCCCGCCTCCTGCATCTCCTGAGCCTTGTACCCTAATTTCGCCAAGGCTCTGGCCAGGCCGTCGGACGCCATGGGGGCATAGCCTATTCTAAAGGCGGCCACCGCCGGCTTGTTTAGTCCCCGCTTTTTAAAAACGTATTCCTGGGCGCGGCGATTCTTTACCAGCGACTGCTGGTAGTAGGTAGCCGCCAGATCCAGCAGCTTCAGCAACCGGCGTTTCTTTTGGGCCAGGCGGCCGTCGGGGGCGCCGCCGTAAAGGCCAAGATCAACGCCGGCTTTCCTGGCTAACAGTTCCAGCGCCCCGCGAAAATCCAGGCCCTCCACCTCCATGACAAAACTGTAAACGTCGCCACCTTTTCCAGATGAAAAATCGTGCCAGATTTGTTTTTCGGGGCTGACGTAAAAACTGGGGGTGCGTTCATTGGTAAACGGGCTGAGCGCCTTAAAGTTGCGGCCGGCCTTTTTAAGCGGCACATACTCGCCCACCACGTCTTCTATGTTCAGTCGGGAGCGGATTTCCTCTTTGGCGTCTTGCATGTTGGTTTTATTGTACATGAGGCTATCGCCCTGTTAGCGTTTATGATTAAATCAAGTTATGGAGCCACGTTACTTAGTGGAACAGCCGGCGGTTAAATCCGGCGGCCTTAACAGGCGCATGCTGCTGGCGGTGGCGGTCGGTTTTATCGTGCTGCTGCTGGCCAGCGTAGTGATAGCGCTCACCCGAGCCAACAACCCGGTCGGCAGCCTGCTGGCCCGCGCCGTCGTACGGCAGGATAACCTGCTCAACCTGGCTAAAGATTCCCAGCCGTCTATCCGCAACGGCGACCTGCTGAAAGTCAACAGCGACGCCATTTTATTCTTAACCAGCGACAGTGCTTCGTTGCGCGGCTTGCTAACCGCTAGCGGCCTAAGCGGGCTGCCGGCCAGCCTGGTCAGAGCGGAAACGGATCAAACGACCGCTCAAAAGCTGCAAGAGGCCAAAAGCAGCGGCCTGTTCGATACGGCCTACCGCCAGGTGCTGTCGCAAAAAATCGACGCCCAACAGGCCCTGCTGCGCGAGCTGGCTGCCAAAACCAAAAACCCAGCCCTTAAGCAAGCGATTGACGCGGCCTACGGCAATCTGTCCAACCTGCAAAACCAGCTGGCCGGCTTAAAGCTTTAACCGGCAGGCTCGCCCCCGCTAACCAGTCCGTAAGAGTGGCGGATCAGGTCAAAAATCTCTTCGTCGCTCAACTGGCCGCTGCACAAAACGGTGTTCCAGTGTTTTTTGTTCAAATGATACCCGGGCATCACCGATTCGTATTTTTGGCGCAGCAATTCGGCCAGGCGCGGGTCGCACTTGAGGCTTAGTCTGAGTGGCCGGCTGCCCTCTTCGATGAGCGCGAACATTTTGCCGGTGGCCGCTTGGCCGGCGCCCTTGCCGGGCACCTTGTAAACCGCCACGCCCTCGCCGAACGGATAATCCAGATAGGCTCCGGGCAGGCCGAGGATGTACTTTTCGGCCGTTTGATGATCCATCGGCTATCATTATAAGCAACTACTGGCGCCAAATCATCAAGCCGAACGCGGTTTTAGCGTTTAATTTTGGTCCTGGTCGTTGCGGGCGGTTTTTAAAGCCCGGCCGTACCAAAGCAGCTCGTCGAGCGTTGCCGACAGGGCGGTTTTGGGCCCGTACGGCTTGGCCGCTTCGGCCGCGGCCAGCTGTCCCTGTTCGTCGATAACCTGCGCCGCTCCGGGCAACGCTACCGCCTTGGGCAAAACAGCGGCGCCGGACTCGCTTAAAATCTCTTTCAGATGCATGGTGGCCCGGGCGCCGCCCACCGTACCATGGGCAACCACTGTCGCCGGCTTCCGGCTTAGCTCCGAGGTTACAAAATCAAGAGCGTTCTTAAGCACGCCGGGCACCGAGTGATTGTATTCGGGCGTTACGAACACGTAAGCGTCGCCCTTGGACAACTCGGCCAGCCAGCGGGCAACTTGCGGATCAAGCTCGCGGCTAGGATTGTAGCGGGGCGATATCGGCTCGTTCATAAACGGCATGTTAAAATCGGCTAAATCAATTACCGCCGCCCTCGCCCCTTCCGCGGCCCGCGCCTCGCTCTCGACCCATTTGGCCACCCGGCCGCTGATCCGGCCCGGCCGGGTGCTGCCGATAACGATCTTCAAATTAATCGTTTGCATTCTTCACACTCCTTTTGGTATATTCTTTAATAGTTAAGATTATAAAGAATAATACTATATTTTGTAAAGTATGAAGCTTTTAAGAAAGACTAAACGGCTGGAGCCCCGCAGCGGCTGCATAGCCAGCGCCATGTCGGTTATCGGCAACAAATGGACAGCGTTGATTTTGCGCGACCTGTCCGACGGGCCGCGACGGTTCTGCGCTCTAGAAAAATCGGTCGGCCAAATCAACCCGCGCACGCTGTCGTTAAGATTGGACGAGCTGGAGCGGCAGCGCATCATCACCAAGACCAAATATGCCGAAGTGCCGCCGCGCGTCGAATACGCCTTGACTCAAAAGGGGCGCGACCTGCTGCCGGTACTGCGCAGCATGGCCGATTGGGGTAATAAATACCCTTAGCTTTCGGGCGAGGCCACAGGCTTTCCGGTCTTTACCTGCTTCAAATAGAATTTTAGTTCGGCGATGCTTTCTTGAATGTCGTCAACCGCCCGGTGCGTTTCTTTTTTAGCGAATTTCAGGCCGTATTTGCTTTCGAAAACCACTTTCCAGGCGCTGACGTCGAGCATGCGGTAATGCAGCAGCCGCTCAAGGCGCGGAAAATACTGCCGGATAAACCGCCTGTCCTGGTGCACCGAATTACCGGCCAAAAGCAGCGGCTGGCCGGTGTCAAAATGGGCGGCGGCAAAATCCAGCAGCTGACGCTCAACCTCTGCAAGCGGCCGCGCCAGAGCGCAAAGCTCCAGTAGCGAGCGCTTATTCTTGGGAAACTTTTTATAAAACGGGTTGGCGTCCAACAGCGGAGATATGACCTCGGCGGGTTGAGCGATGCCGGCGCAAAACTCGGCTACCGTTTTAAAATTCCAATCGGTAGCCACCGCCGCTACCTCCAGCGGCCTGTCGACGTCCGGCTCCAGGCCCGTCATTTCCATATCCAGCCACAATATTTCGCCCCGCATAACTAATGCTTAATTGTAGCAAAGATGTTTAGCTTAGCGGCGGGCGGTCGGCTTTTTGACAGTGGTTCGCTTTCTTTTGGGAGCGGGCTTCGCAGAAGCCTTATCGGCGGCGGCTTCGGCTGCCGCTTCGGCCTTTTTGTCCAGCCTGTCCAGCTTGAGCCCCATCACGATAAAGTATATGACTACCGCCAGGGCTATAAATCTTAACAGAGCGTCTATGGCCGAGCCAATGGCGAAAACGCCGGCGCGATTGCCTATTTGAACCGTTAAATTAAGCCCCTTCAGGCCGTCTTTGCCCACCACCAGATCAACCAGCGGCGTTACCAGGCTGCCGACTATTTGGTTAACCAGGCCGGTGGCGGCGGTGCCGATCGCCAAACCGACCGCCAGGCCAACCACTCCCTTCTCGCGGATAAAACTGATGAAACCGACCAACTGATTTCTAACCATAAACCATCCTTAAAATTTATACGCGGCGCCCATTTTTACTTAAAACAGTATACCTCCTGACGGCGCGGGGCGCTAAC
Organism: Candidatus Chaera renei; assembly: GCA_004100265.1. Lineage (GTDB taxonomy): Bacteria > Patescibacteriota > Saccharimonadia > Saccharimonadales > Saccharimonadaceae > Chaera > Chaera renei. The sequence goes on along the minus strand of SCKW01000023.1, from coordinate 2,477 downwards.
CCCTACAGCCGATCGGGCGAGGGTATGCCAAGCACCGCCAGGCCGCGGCGCAGCGTTTCGGCGTAACGCTCCACCAGCCACAAGCGGCCCGGCGAGCGCGGGTCGCCGATCACCCGGCATTTCTCGTAAAAACGGTTGAACTCCTGGGCCAGCTCGTAAAGATAGGCGGCCACGCCGTGCGGCATCATTTCTTCGGCAGCCTGGTTTAAAACCTCGTCAAACTCGGATAACTTACGGGCCAACAGCCTTTCCGCCTTATCCAGGCTTTCGGGCGGCCGCGCTGCCGCCCGCGGACCGGCCTTGCTTAAAATGCTCCTGGCCCTGGCGTGAGCGTATTGCAAATAGGGGCCAGAGTTGCCCTCCACGCTAACCGAGCCGTTTACGTCAAACACCACGTCACTGCCAATGCGCACCTTCAGCATGGCGTAACGCAGAGCCCCGACGATGGTTTGCTCGGACGGCTCGGCTCCCTGCCGGCGGGTAGCCTGATCAAGCTGGTCAAACAGCCATTCTATGTTCAGCACCTCGCCGGTACGCGAGCTCATTTTGCCGCTCGTCAGCTTAACCAGGCCGGTGGGAATATTTACGGTAACTCCCTTAAGTTCGGGCATTGCGGCTTCAGCGGCCTTGATGACCACCTTAAAATAGTTGCGCTGTTCGTCACCGGTGACGATCAGGCTTTTGTTCGGATGAAAGTCGCGCTGCTTAAGTTCGATCAGGCCCAGATCGCGGGCGGCGTAGAGCCCTCGCCCGTCGCGGCTGATGAACACCTCGGTATGCAGGCCGGAACGTTGCTTGTCAAAAACCACCGCCCCTTCGCTTTGCCTAAATACCCGGCCCAAATGCCGCTTAACCGTAGCCACCCCCACCGAATTGGCCTGGCTTTCGAGATAACGCTTTTCGGCCCTAACGCCGCCCAGGCGGGCGACCGTATTTTCTATGTAATCAAAGCTCCAGTTAAGACAGGTTTGATAAACCCGCTGAAACAGCGGATCGGCCCCGGGATCAAACGACAGCCCGGCCAGCTTGTCTATCGCGGCCGTGGCCGCCGGGTCCTGCCGGTAGGCTGCCGCTCCCTCGGCGTACATCTTGCCCATAAACTGCCCTCGCCGCTTAGGATCAACTTCCTGCAGCCGCTCGGGCTTACCCTCTATAAATTTAAGCAGCGACCACATGCTTTTGCCGACATGCGCCCCCACGTCGCCGTGGTAGCTCACCCGATGAACCCGCCGGCCGGCCGCTTCCAGCAGGTTGGCCAGGGTGTCGGCGACCACGCAGTTGTAGGCGTGCCCTATGTGCAAATCTTTAAACGGATTCATATTATAAGTTTCAATCACCACCGTTTCGGACTCGCCGGCGGCGGCCTTGGCGGTAGCCGTCTCAAGCCCCTTCAGCAACGACGCGTCGCTTAAGGTCAGGTTAATAAACCCGGGGCCCGCCACCTGCACCTGGCTCAATTCCGGCTCGCCGGACAGGCGCCGGGCGATCTCTTCGGCCAGTTGCCTGGGCGGCCGGCCCAGGCGCGGCGCCAGCTGAAGGGCCAGGTTGGTGCTAAAATCGCCAAAGCCGGCCGCCGGCCGGCTAACCTCCGCGCTAATGCCGGAATCGCCCGCTACTGAGCGGCCGATTCCGTTTAATAGCTCGATCAACTGCCGGTTCGTCATGTGGCTTTAAGTATAGCATGGCTGGTAGGTGTTACGGCCTCAGGCGCCAGCCCAACCGGCGCTTCTTGAGCTTGACTGTATGCGTATCACATGGCATACTAGTGTAAAATATAATCGTAAAGAGTGAGCGATCGTGGAAAAACTTATGACGAACTCACCTAAGAAGACAGCCCTGTCGCACGTTCCGTACTCCTGCGTGTACAGCGATAGCAGACCGTACTTAGAAGGTTTGCCTGTTGTGATCGAGTTTGGCTCTCGCCTAGCGGTGGGGAAACCTTTATTTCAAGTTCGGCGCTAAAATTGACTGCTATCCTACGTAGCCCCGGCGAAGTAGGATAACCGACAACTACCGAGCAAGGATGCCCCGGGGAGTGCCACTGGCACTCCCGTTCGAATCCCCTACAGCCAATCTAAAACCCGCCATATTCAGGCGGGCCTTAGATTGGCGGAAGGAGAGGGATTCGAACCCTCGATAACCCTTGCGGGCTATACGCGCTTTCCAAGCGCGCCAGTTCAACCGCTCCTGCACCCTTCCCCGCAGCCATACGATTATAACCCTAAGAAACGCCTTGCGGCCAGCCAAAGGCTGTTTCTATAATAAATAGAGATTTGATTAAAACCGTTAAATTAAAAGGGGGAACCGTGCCGAAAGCAGCCCACCAGTCCGCCCCTGTAATCCGCCTAGAAAAATTAACCAAGCTGTTTGGCCACGGCGACGCCACCATCGTGGCATTGGATAATTTGAGCCTAACCATCAACAAGGGCGAGTTCGTGGCCATTATGGGGCCAAGCGGCTGCGGCAAGACCACCCTG
>SCKW01000022.1 GCA_004100265.1 Candidatus Chaera renei | reverse complement strand
GCAAAGAGAACCGGCCGAGCATCTCGGCGCGGTACACTGACGAGGCGAAATGCGTGTAAACTTTTTCAGCCGTTTCGCGGGCGACCGGCTTAGGCGCCGACACGAAACTGCCGCGCAGATGCCAATGCTCAATGCCGGATGCTTGCTTCATAGGTAAAACCACCATAACTCCCAAGCCTGTCTTAAATCAAGCGCAAGTGTTATATACTAATGTTTAAAGCAGATGAACGCGGTGACTATATTATCGGTGGGCAAGGCCACGCAGGACGTTTTTTTAAAAAGCGGCGAGTTTGATCCCAAGCAAGAAGGCAGCGTGGCTTACACGCATCTGCCCCTGGGCGCCAAGCTTGACGTTGACGACGTGGTGTTCGCCTCGGGAGGCAACGCCGGCAACGCCGCCGTCACGTTCGCCCGCCAGGGTTTTCATTCCCGGTATCTCTGGCTTTTGGGCGAGGATCCGGCCAGCCAGGCCATTTTAGCCGACCTGGACAAAGAAGGCGTGGACACCTCCACGGTGGCGCAAGACTCGGCTTATCGGGCCAGTTATTCCACCGTTTTAATTTCGCCCGACGGCGAGCGGACGGTGCTGAATTTTCACGGCAGCTTGCCGCAGCCGGACGGCCGACCGCTGGACCTGTCGCAACTGACGTCGGCCGACTGGCTGTATTTGTCATCCCTGGGTTCGCTGGCCTTATTGGAGAGGATAGTCACGGCCGCCGCGGCCGCCAGCGTTAAAATCATGCTTAATCCGGCCGGCGTCGAGCTGAGCGATCCGGCCAAATTGCGCAGCCTGCTGCCCGACATCGACGTATTGGCGCTTAACAAAGAAGAAATGCAAAGCCTGGTTAGCGGCCAAACTCTGGAAGAACTGGTGTTGCACGGCTTGCATTTTTGTCCGGTTATTATCGTGTCGGACGGGCCGCGCGGCGCCTGCGCCAGCGACGGCCGGCAGCTGATCAGCGCCGGCATGTACGAGGATGTGCCGGTGGTGGATCGCACCGGGGCAGGCGACGCGTTCGCCTCGGGGTTCCTTAGCGCCTGGGCAGCCGGCGGCGATCTAGCCGAGGCCATCACTCTAGCCAGCGCCAATTCCACTTCTGTAGTTCGGCAGATTGGCGCCAAACAGGGCATTTTGTATCGAGGCGCTTCGCTGCACGCCATGCCGCTTCGCCTAAAACCGCTAACGTCTGGTAAAATGCTTAGTAAGCCAAACGTTAAACAAAAACATATTTAAACTTATTCATGGCAAAACTACTGCGTGATTTATTGGATGCCGAAGAACCGTTGTTTTCGCTGGCGCTCAGGCAGCTGGAGACCGCCAGCGGACGGCCGGGCGAAGATGCTAGGCTGGTGGGGGAAATTATTCAAAAGAGCCACCAGGCAACCCGTCAGCTGGGGCTGGATCATAGCGACACCACCGGCGAGGAGTTATATGGCGCCCTGATGAACCGTATGGCCGATGACAATCGCCGGGTAGCCGCGAAAATCGGCGCTGATCCAAGCCAGATCGATGACGTGGCCGTAATGATGCCGCTGATCGTCGCCGCTGTTGACAGGATGGACATTCCCCGATCAGTCTGGGTGCTTAAACGGTCTCGGGCCAAAGAACTGCTTAAAGCTATGCCGCCGACCAGACTGATGAAGCATTTGGGCTATCGCTCGGTTGACAGTTTGTTGAAGCATGAAAAATTCGACGAGGTGTATACGTCGCTGCGCTTTTCCGAAGGGAGCGCCTGGCTGAATCGCTATAATCAGCTTTTTAAGGCCGTCAGGCCGAGCGATTTTGAAACGCGGGACATCAAGGTGATGATTATGGATCCCGACAAATATGCCGGGCTGGCCAAAGACTTCGTTCATAAAAAACGCCACAACATCACCCACAGCAAGGAGCTGGGTACTATCGTGGTGGTGCCCACGCCGGCCGCGGAAGGGCGCATGACCGGGCTGACTTTAAAAAGCCTGCCGCTGATTTTGCACTACATTAACGAAATCCGGCTGTACAGCGCCTTTTTCAAACTTAAGCAGGTCAAAAGCTCGTTCGGCGAGATCGTGGTGAATACGCTGATCGCCGACCCGCCGGCGGCCAGCCAAATGGCCGGGCAGTACGTGCATTGGCGGGTGATCCAGCGTTATTTTGGGAAACTGGAGGGTGAAAATCATCCTGAAGATTTCGAACCGCACGTTCACCCCGAAGATTTGCATTGGCGGCGCGCCGAAGAAATGCTGGCCATGCTTGACCCGGCCATGTCGTTTTGGCAGGGGCTTGATTATGTCGGCAGGCCCGAGCCGGACAACCCGCTGAGCTTTAACCTGATGGACGTGTCGCTGGCCTATTCCAACCAGGAGACCTATCAAAACCGTTATTTTTACCATATGCGCGAGAGTTTGTGGAACGAAATTTTTATGCGGTACATGGGGCATAAAACGCTGGAGCGGCAGATTCTGGCGCAACTGGATAACGACATGGTTAAACCCGAGAAACTGCGGCCGTCGCTTTAAATTAAAACCAAAACGGACACCTAAAAGACCTATGAGCAAGTATCAAATATGCGTATCGGGATCGGCCGCCGGGCAGGCGGTAGAGGATTCGCACGCGCTGGCCTACCAGCTTGGCAAAACTATCGCCGAGCGCGGCCACACGCTGATTACCGGCGCCACCATCGGCCTGCCGCGCTATGCCGCCAAAGGCGCCATTGAAAACGGCGGGCTGTCCGTTGGTTTTTCACCGGCTGCCACTCTAAGGGAGCACGTTAACAGCTACCGTTTGCCAACGCGCGAGTTCAGCTACATCAACTTTACCGGCATGGAATACGTGGGGCGCGACGTTCACCTGGTGCGTTCTTGCGACGCCATTATTACGGTGGGCGGCCGCATGGGCAGCCTGCACGAGTTCTCTACGGCGATTGAGAGCCGCAAAATTTGCGCCGTCCTACTAGGCAGCGGCGGCCTGGCTGATTTTTTACCTTTGATGTTGAAACACGTTGCAACGCCCCACGGCGACCAGGTGATTTATGACACCGATCCGGCGCGTCTGGTAGATTGGGTCATCGCGGCGCTGGACAAAAAATACGCCGACTTTAAACAACAGGTGGTCGAAGAAAAAGAACCGCCGGCCAAAACCCGCCGCTTAGGATAAACCGCTCCGGCCGCCGCGGTGATCAGTGGTAAAATTAAAAGGTTTATGAGCGCAGGGTTCAGGCTGACAACTGACTACCAACCTACCGGCGATCAGCCGCAAGCCATCGAGCGGCTGTGCCTTGGCCTGCGCCAAGGCAAAAAACAGCAGGTATTGTTAGGCGTTACCGGGTCGGGCAAAACTTTTACCATGGCCAACCTGGTAGCTGAGCGCCAGGTGCCCACCTTGGTGCTTTGCCACAACAAAACTCTGGCCGCCCAGCTGTTTAGCGAGTTTTCGCAATTTTTTCCGGACAACGCGGTGCATTATTTCGTCAGCTACTTCGATTACTACCAGCCCGAAGCCTATATGCCGCAGACCGACACTTACATAGAAAAAGACAGCAAGATCAACGAAGAAATCGACCGGCTGCGTCATGCCGCGACGTCGTCTTTACTATCGCGCCGCGACGTTTTAATCGTGGCCAGCGTCAGCTGCATTTACGGCATCGGCTCGGTCGAGGATTACGGCGCCATGGCCGTACAAGTGGCCAAAGGCGAAATCCGCAAGCAAGACAAGTTTATTCGTTGGCTGAGCGACATTCAGTACCAGCGCAACGACGTGGACTTTCATCGCGGCACCTTTCGGGTGCGCGGCGATGTGGTGGACGTTTTCCCGGCCGGGTCTGAATCGGCCTATCGTATCGAATTTTTCGGCGACCAAGTGGAGCGTATCACTAATATCGATCCGCTGACCGGCGAAGTGCTGGCTGAGCCTGCCGGCATCAAGATTTTTCCGGGCAGCCATTACGTGACGCCCAAAGAAAAATTACGCATAGCCATCGACGGCATTCGTCAAGAGCTGGCGGAGCGTCAAGCCGAACTGAAAGCCGCGGGCAAGCTGCTGGAGCTGCAGCGCCTGACTCAGCGCACCGAATTTGATTTGGAAATGCTGGAGGAAACCGGTTTTGTTAAAGGTATCGAGAATTACAGCCGGTATCTGACCAACCGCCAGCCGGGCGAACAGCCAGCCACCCTAATGGACTATTTTCCGGACGACTATCTGCTGCTGGTGGACGAATCTCACATGACGATTCCCCAGGTGCGCGGCATGTATAACGGCGACAGGGCCCGCAAACAGGTGCTGGTGGAACACGGCTTCCGCCTGCCCAGCGCCCTGGATAACCGTCCGCTCAATTTTTCTGAGTTCGAAAGGCAGATGAACGACGTGGTGTACGCCAGCGCCACCCCAGGCCCCTACGAGCTGGGCCGTTCTGACGATCCGGTGCAGCAGATTATTCGGCCAACCGGCCTATTGGATCCCGAAGTTGTCGTCAAGCCGATCGACAAACAGATCGACGATTTAATGGAGCAAATCAGAAAAACGGTAAGTGCCGGCCAAAGGGTGCTGGTGACCACTTTGACCAAGCGGATGGCCGAGGATTTAAGCGCCTATCTGGAGGAAGCCGGCGTGAAAACGGCTTACATCCATTCGGATATTGACACGCTGGAGCGCGGCGACATTCTGCGCGACCTGCGCCTGGGAGTGTACGACGTTCTGGTGGGCATTAATTTGTTAAGGGAGGGCCTGGACCTGCCCGAGGTTAGCCTGGTGGCTATTATGGACGCCGACAAGGAAGGCTTCTTGCGCAGCGAGCAGGCTCTGATCCAAACCATCGGCCGCGCCGCCCGTCATCAGGAAGGCCGGGTAATTATGTACGCCGACTCGGTAACTGCCAGCATGAAAGCGGCAATTGACGAGACGAACCGCCGCCGCCACATTCAGGCCGAGTACAACCGGCGGCATGGCATTACGCCCCGGTCGGTGGCGAAAGCGATAGGCCAGGGCCTGCGATCGGTCATACCGCTTACCCAAGAAGCCCGCCAAGCCAAACTTAACCTTGATAAAATTCCCCGGGACGAACTGCCGCACGTGGTCAGCGACCTGACGTCCCAAATGGAACTGGCGGCCGCTAATCTGGAATTTGAAAAGGCGGCCGAGCTGCGTGATTTGATCGAAACGTTGAAAAAACGGCGGCAGTGATACAATAAAACTAAGAGCATCAACTTAAGGAGTTAATAATCGTTATGTCAGACTCACCAACGCGAAGCGGCTCGTTCAGCCGGTTGTGGCAGACGCCCGCCTGGCTGAAACATTCGGATTGGTACTTTGTCGAACATATTTTATTCTTGTTCTTCTTAGCGGTGCTGCTTTGGCTGTTCGACAGCCTGGCGTTCTGGCTGTTTAACTATCTGTCGCTAGCGCCCAACGATCGGGCCGCCGCCTACGGGCCGTTAGAAGTATCGTTGCCGGCGGTGTTCGTGGTGGCGCCATTGGTGCTGGTATTGTGGCGCCGGCAGCGCGGCAGCCTTGACCTGCGACAGGCTCTGGCCACCCGCAAAGCTCATCGGTGGCCGCTTTACGCGTTCGTGGTAGTTCAGGTGTTAACCCTTGTCGGTTTGGCGATCGGCTTGATGACGGCGGTGGTGGGATCACTGGTTGGCAGCCAGTCCTTCGGCCAGTGGTTCGTGACGCTGTTCTTGCCGTCGCTGTTCGCGATAGCGCTGCACGCTATGTCAATCAGCGTGATGGCTGCCCAAAAAAGCCGCCCGGAGCGCGGCTTCGTGGTTAATTTATCGCTTGGCATGTTCGTAGGCGCCCTAGTGCTGCTGGCGGTGGCTGCCGGTAGCGCTGGCACCAATAGCAAGACCGCGCCGCCGAACTCGCCGTACGATAACCGTCCTTATCCCTCTTATTACAATTACTAAAAGCGTTAGCTAAAAATAACAGCCGCTTTTTGCGCCGCTATTTTAAGAAGAGTCGTTATACTGTTATTATCGGTATGTCAAAAGTTACTCCTGAGGATATTCAAAAATTAGCCCAATTGAGCGCCCTTAGCGTTAGCCGGACGGAGGCGGAGCATCTGGCGCGCGATCTTAGCGCGATCGTCGGGTACGTCGAGCAGCTGGCGGCGGTCGACACCGCGGGTTTAGAACCCACCTATCAGGTTACCGGTTTGCAAAACGTTGAGCGGCCCGACGAGGTGACCGACTACAGCGACTTACGGCATGGTTTGCTGGATGCCAACGTTCCCAATTTAAGGCCAGACGGCCATATCGGAGTGGGGCGGGTGCTGAAATGAGCGGCGAGACCATCTCTCAAATGGTTGGTCGGCTGCTCGATGGCCGCGCCACCGCCCGGGCTAACGTTGAGGCGGCCTTGAGCCGTCTGACCGAGCACGGGTCGTATAATTCGTTGATTAGCACCTGCGAGCAACGGGCGCTGCAGCGGGCCGACCAGATTGATCAATCGTTGCGAAAAGAGCCTGGCCGGGCTGGTCGGCTGGCAGGTGTGCCGTTTGTGGCCAAGGATAATTTTTTAAGTTTCGGAGCGCCCACCACGGCGGCCAGCAAGATGCTGCGGAATTTTCAGGCGCCGTATCAGGCTACGGTGATTGAAAGGCTAGAGGCCGAAGGGGCGATTTGCGTGGCTAAATCGAATCTTGACGCTTTTGCCCACGGCAGCAGCACTGAAAACAGTGATTTCGGTCCGACGCTTAACCCGCATGACAAAAGCCGCGTGCCGGGGGGCTCTTCCGGAGGTTCGGCGGCAGCCGTGGCGCTTGGCAGTGTGCCTTTCGCGCTAGGCACTGATACCGGCGGATCGGTGCGCTTGCCGGCCAGTTTTTGCGGCGTGGTGGGTTACAAACCCACTTATGGCTTACTCAGCCGCTTCGGCGTAGTGGCGATGGCCAGTTCTACCGACGTAGTGGGCACGCTCAGCCGCAGCGCCGGCGACGCGGCTTTGCTGGTCGATGTCATGTCCGGCCGGGACCCTCATGACGCCACCACTCTTGATCGGCCGTCCGACTTAAGATACAAAGGGGGGCTGCGGCCGCTTAATGTCGGTCTGATCGAAGAGTTTATGGGTCCGGAGGTTGATCCGGCCGTTAAGGCGGCGATCGAGAACACTTGCCAAAAGCTCGCCCGCATGGGGCACCGGGTCAACAAAGTCAGCCTAGCGTCGCTGCCGCTGGCCCTGGCGGTATACTACATCGTGGTGCCGGCTGAAATCAGTTCCAATCTGGCTCGCTACGACGGTATCCGCTACGGCTACTCGGCGCCACGGGCGGCATCGCTTGAAGCAACCTACGGGTTAAGCCGTGACCAAGGGTTTAACGCCGAGAACAAGCGGCGCATTTTAATCGGCACCTACGTGCTTTCCAGCGGCTACATCGAGGCCTATTACCAAAAAGCCCAAACGGTTCGCACCAAGCTGATCAACGATTTTAAGGCGGCTTTTAAGCGGTTTGATTTTTTAATCGGCCCGGTGGCTCCCGCTACGGCCTTTAAGTTGGGCCAGAACACCAAGGACCCGTTGAAAATGTACCTGACCGACGTTATGACGGTTGGCGCCAGCATGGCTGGCTTGCCGGCGGTTAGCTTGCCGGCGGGCAGCGATCCGGCCGGGTTGCCGATCGGCGCCCAATTAATCGGGCCGCAACTAAGCGACGGCAAGCTGCTGCAATTAGCCCAGGATATGGAGGGAGTTAATTAGGATGTATTCTTTGCCGGTCTTGTTGATGCTGGCGGCCGTTTTGTTCGTGGCGGTGACCGTTCTGGTGATTATATTACTGACTCAGCGGAAGCGGCCGTCGCTTAACAAGTCGTTTTACGCTCGACATTGGTCCGAAATCGACAAATTACTTGTAAACGGCAGCCCGGAGAGCTGGCAGATGGCGGTCATCAACGCCGATAAGCTGCTGTTTCATGCCATGCGGGCCAAAGGCGTGCGCGGCGCCCACATGGGCGAGGTCTTAAAAAACGGCGCGCCGTTGCTGAGTAACCGCAACGCCGTCTGGAGAGCCCATAAACTGCGCAACCAATTGGCTCACGAAAACGGCGTTAGGCTGGATCTGGCCGTTGCTCGCAAAGCCGTCAACAGTTTTAAAAGCGGCCTGCGCGACATGGGGGCGATCGACTAAATGAGCCGATTAATGCCATCCATCGGTATAGAGTGCCACGTTCAGCTAAGCACCAAGAGCAAGCTGTTCTCGGCCGCCGGTAACGACGCGCGCGGCGCCGCGCCGAACACGCTAATCAGTCCGCTTTGCCTGGGGTTGCCCGGTACCTTGCCGGTGCTTAACGGTGCGGCGGTTGACCTGGCCATAGCGGCCGGCCTGGCCTTGAACGCCCGTATCGCCAGCCTCAGCAGCTTTGATCGCAAGCACTATTTTTACCCCGACCTGCCCAAAGGCTACCAGATTACTCAGCTGGACAAGCCGATCGTCGGCGCGGGGCGCCTAAAGGTGCCGCTGTCGGACGGCGTTTTTGAAGTCGGCATCATCCGGGCCCATCTTGAAGAAGACGCCGGCAAATTGACGCACCCGCCGGGATCCGACATCTCGCTGGTAGACCTTAACCGTGCCGGCACGCCACTGCTGGAAATCGTTTCGGCTCCCGATATGCACGGCCCGGCCGAAGCCAAGGCCTACGCTCAGGAGTTGTATTTGACCATGGTCATGGCGCGGGTGACCGACGGTGATCTGTACCACGGCAACATGCGCTTCGACGTTAACGTGTCTTTGTCGGCCGACCCGGACAAGCTGGGCGTTAGGGCAGAGATTAAAAACCTCAATTCCTTCAGATCGGTTGAACGGGCCGTGGCGTACGAAATCAAACGCCAGCAAGAACTGATCAACGCCGGCGAAAGCCTGGTTCAGCAAACGCGCGGCTGGGATGAAGCCACCCAAACCACCAAAGAGCAGCGGACCAAAGAAACGGCTACCGATTACCGTTATTTTCCCGATCCGGACATCCCGCCGCTGGCGCTCGCCGGCGATCGAATCGCCGCCATTAAAAAGCAGTTGCCCATGCTGCCCTGGGATTACCGCGCCAGCTGGTCGAAACTTAACCTTGACGGTTCGGTTGTCACGGCGCTGCTGGGCCGTCCGGCCTATGCCAGCATCGTCAGTAGTATTAAGGATGAGCATGGCGAAGCGCACGCCCGCCGCGTAGCCCACTGGCTAGCCGGTTTAACACCGCCGCCCGGGGACAAATCTAACGTGCCAGAGCCCGCCAACTTTACCGCTGCCGATCTGGTTGAGCTGTCGGCCATGGTGGAGGAAGGCGCTTTAAGCGCCACTGCCGCCAAACAAGTTTTGGCTGCCCTGCCTGGCAGCGGCCAATCTCCCCGGCAGATCGCCGAAAAGATGAACTTGTCGCAGCTGAGCGATCGCTCAGCTCTTGTCAACGAGCTTGACAAGCTGCTCAAAGAAGACGCTGCCGCCGCCCGGGCTTTGGCGGACTATCAAAGCGGCAATCTTCACGCCGGCAGCTATATCATCGGTCAGCTGATGAAGCGTACTGGCGGCAAAGCCAATCCCGCCCTGGCCGCCGAACTATTAAAACGGCTCGACCGATAAACGCTCCGCCGCTTTCATTATTTAGCGCTGCCCGTCTACCGGCCGCCGACGCGAGTAAAACGTAGCCTTTTTGCCACGCGGGAAAAAGTGGGTGTATAATAAAATTACACATTAACAAAGCGAAGGGGGATATGTGGGATATGGGCAATCTACTACTATTCATCATCCTGGGCGGTATCGCCGGTTGGCTGGCGTCGATAGTTATGAAGACGGACAGCTCGATGGGTGTGGTCGCTAATGTGGTTGTCGGGGTGCTGGGCGCGCTGATCGGCGGTTTCGTATTTACCGCTCTTGGCGGCCAGGGCGTCACCGGCTTCAATTTTTACAGCCTATTGGTGGCGCTGGTAGGCTCGATCATCCTGCTGTGGTTGGTCAAAATCTTTCGCCGGGCCTGATCTTTGACTGTTTTTAAGTAACGGCGTCTTTAGCGTACAGCGCGGTTTATCGATGAGAGTTGGTTTTTGGTTTGTGGTTTAAAATTTAAGAGGCGTATTTAAAAACATGAGCAACGCTGCGGAAGTACTAGTGATCATTTTGGCGGCTTTTTTGGCGGTTTTTCTGGGTCTGGCGATCGCTTTGATCGTTTTGCTATTAAAGGTAACGAAGCAAATCAGGACGGTTACCGGTGCCGCTGAAACGACGGTCCGGCAGGTGAACAGCTTTGTGGCTGCCGCGTCTAAGGCCGCTGCGCCGGCGGTTTTTGCCAAATACGTAGTGCAGGGCGTGGTTGGCGCTCTAAAGAAGAAACGCCGTTAAGGGTATAAATCTTCTATTGTTGAAGTAAATTTTAAAATTAAGGAGATAAGAGTTATGAAAAAGGGATCAAGATTCGCGCTCGGGGCGGCCATCGGCGCCGTAGCCGGGGTGGTAGCCGGCCTGTTGGCCGCTCCCAAAAGTGGTAAAGAAACCAGGGCCGATATCAAGCAAAAAGCCCTGGAAATGAAAAAAGAGGCCGCCGAAAAAGCCGGTGACCTTAAAAAG
>SCKW01000021.1 GCA_004100265.1 Candidatus Chaera renei | reverse complement strand
CTGTGGCAAGTAAGAAAACTCGCGTATGCAAGCTCTCTTACTTGACCGTCCGTTAACTCACAACCCCTTGTATGCATTCAGCTGTCACTTTATGTGCGCAACACATAAACGGGCTAATAACTAAATGTGCGGCATTTGCAGTTTATCGCGTTTGCCGGTAGCTATTAGCCTGTTTGTGCCACGCACAAGCAGAACAAGGTTTGGGCTGTTCCCGTTTCGCTCGCCACTACTCCGAGAATCGTTATTTACTTTCTTTTCCTCAGCCTACTAAGATGTTTCAGTTCGACTGGTTCCCTTTGGCTCATCCTATGAATTCAGATGAGAATGCTAAGACATGACTCTTAGCGGGTTGCCCCATTCGGACATCTCCGGATCAAAGCTTGTTGGCAGCTCCCCGAAGCTTATCGCAGCCTTCCACGTCCTTCATCGGTATCATGTATCAAGGCATCCATTGTATGCTCTTTATTTCCTTTTATGCATTGGCCCTGTCAATACGACAGGACTGGTTCAACTAGTAGTTGGCATTTATCAAACGCCAACCGCCGTCAATCCTTAAAACTTCATCACCTAGTCTAAATTGTTAAGCTGCAAAACCCTAAGACTTATAACCGCGGCACTCCTTATGATCAGAGTGGACGACTCCATCGCTTAGAGCTTTGGCAACGATATCTTTTTGACGATTCACTTCGCAACCACGGATACGGCTGCGCGAAAGATCCCGATGCCAAAACCTCAAGCTCCATCAGTCTAACAGGGTTGGCTTATCTTTGTAAAGAACATTAACGTTGTTCTATTCCCAACAAATAAACCCCTGTTGATTGTTTAATGTGCAATCGCCAGAGGTTTCCTTTTCTTCCAAAGAAACGTCAACTTCACCGCTACTTGCGGTAACTTTCATTATAACTGGTGACCGCGCATTGTTCAATAGCCAAGCACAGAACTCCGCCATCACTGCGCTGGCCTAACAGACAACATTATGGTGGGGCTGCCAGGACTCGAACCTGGGACCTCTTCCTTATCAGAGAAGCGCTCTAACCAGCTGAGCTACAGCCCCATCAGGGTGTATCGATACATGATCGATACCTTAATGAATGAATTATTATTCCGCTCAAAAGATCACAGATGGTGGAGCATGTCGGGCTCGAACCGACGACCCCCTGCTTGCAAAGCAGGTGCTCTAGCCAACTGAGCTAATGCCCCATCAGCTGTGGTCTTTATCGTGATGTTAAAGTGCGGATAATACCTTACCAACGGTCACTTCCCGCGACCTCGCGAGTTCAATGATTGGAAGCACGGCTTTGATCGGAACACCGCCTTACGAATTGCCGCTGACAGCTCTCGCCCCTGCCTGCAATCCGCCGGCTGGCGGACTAGCCAACTGAGCTAATGCCCCTTAAAGAACAACGGCTATTGTAGCCGAAAACCCCTCAGGATACAAGAACCGCACAGGAGTGCCAAAAAAGCACCGGCCTTAAAAACCGGTGCCCAAACTCGGCACCATGCCAAGCAGTATTAACAGCTTAATAGTGCAACTCAACGCCTGTCGTATTGGTATCTATCATTCTGCCCCGAGGGGCAGATAAAACTACTGTACAGATCCCACGCACAGTAGTATGACCGACCTCGCTGCAGCAGGCAATTGCTCGCGCTGCTGGCTAATTACTCCCTAGAAAGGAGGTAATCCATCCGCAGCTTCCGCTACGGATACCTTGTTACGACTTAACCCCAATCATCCCCCCCGCCTTAGGCCGAAAAATCGGACTTCGGGCGTTGGTGACTTTCATGGTTTGACGGGCGGTGTGTACAAGACCCGGGAACGTATTCACCGCGGCATGCTGATCCGCGATTACTAGCGATTCCGACTTCATGCAGGCGAGTTTCAGCCTGCAATCCGAACTGAGACCGGCTTTGATGAGATTTGCTCCGCATTGCTGCTTAGCCGCTCATTGTACCGGCCATTGTAGCGTGTTTGTGGCCCAGGGCGTAAGGGAAATACTGACCTGACATCATCCCCTCCTTCCTCCCCGTTACCGGGGCAGTCTGAGTAGAAAAGTCCAACTACTCATAGGGGTTGCGCTCGTTAATGGACTTAACCAAACATCTCACGACACGAGCTGACGACGGCCATGCATCACCTGTCACTTGGTTCAATAAAGCACTCTCTCCTTTCGGAGAAATTCCAAGGATGTCAAGCCCTGGTAAGGTTCTTCGCTTACCCTCGAATTAAACAACACGCTCCACCGCTTGTGCGGGTCCCCGTCAATTCCTTTATGTTTTAGTCTTGCGACCGTACTCCACAGGCGGGGTGCTTAACGCGTTAGCTTCGCTACTGAAGGGGTCGATACCTCCAACAGCTAGCACCCATAGTTTACGGCGTGGACTACCCGGGTATCTAATCCGGTTCGCTCCCCACGCTTTCGTGCCTCAGTGTCAGAAACGGTCCAGTAGCCTGCCTACGCCATTGGTATTCCTCCCAATATCTACGGATTTCACCCCTACACTGGGAATTCTAGCTACCTCTACCGCTCTCGAGCTTGCCAGTTCGAGTAATAGCCTGGAGGTTGAGCCTCCAGATTTCACTACTCGCTTAACAAGCCACCTACGCAACTCTTTACGCCCAGTCACTCCGGATAACGCTTGGATCCTACGTATGACCGCGGCTGCTGGCACGTAGTTAGCCGATCCTTATTCGTAAGTTACCGTCATATTCTTCACTTACAAAAGCAGTTTACAACCCGAAGGCATTCATCCTGCACGCGGCGTCGCTCCATCAGGCTTTCGCCCATTGTGGAATATTCCTTACTGCTGCCTCCCGTAGGAGTCTGGGCCGTGTCTCAGTCCCAGTCTGGCTGATCATCCTCTCAGACCAGCTACCGATCGTCGCCTTGGTGGGCATTTACCCCGCCAACTAGCTAATCGGACGCAGGCCGTTCCCGAAGCGCCGTGAGGCTTTAATACGAATAATCAAAGATTATCCGTATCACATGCGGTATTAGCCACCCTTTCGGGCAGTTATTCCTCACTTCGGGGTACGTTCCTACGCGTTACTCAGCCGTCCGCCGCTCGCCGTCACGCTCCACACTACGTGTTACGCTTAGAAGTTAGCAAATGGCTATTTGGAATATGACATAAGCTGCGCTCTGCCATATTCAATTCCATATTCTATATTCCACGTAACACGCAAAGTGGAACGCACGCTGCCGCTCGACTTGCATGTATTAGGCACGCCGCCAGCGTTCATCCTGAGCCAGGATCAAACTCTCCATAAAAGTGTGTCTGTATCAAACAGGCACGATTCATTGACTGACGTTGTTTTGCACTACCAAACTGTTAATGATCAACTCACACCTTGTAAGCCAAGTTGAGCTAACTTTTAGCTTAGCTCAAACCGCGTGCTCTTGTCAACCACTGTTATTTTAATTATTTGATGTTCAGCCTTAGTTTAGTGATAATACCGCCGCTGCCACCACCGCGCCCAGAACGGCACCGCCTAAAACCTCTAGCGGGCGGTGCCCGGTTGCTTGATGCAGAACCGTTTTGCTGCCGGAGGTCTTTAACAGTTCAGTTAACGCGGCTCCATGTTCTCCCGTAGCCCGCCGCACATGCATAGAATCGTAGGCGGTGATTAGCGCTAAGGCTGCCGATACCGCGAATAAAGAAGAACCCAGCCCCTCTCTGACCCCTATGGTTGCGGCTAATGCGATTACCATAGCGGTATGAGCGCTGGGCATACCGCCAGAAGTGTAGAGCAAGTTGTAGGACTTAAGATTCTTATCGTGCAGCGAGCGTATAAAGTACTTTAGAATCTGCGCCAACAGCCAGGCCAGTAGCGGGGCTAAAATATACGGGCTCATTTAAATTACCACCTCTTCACCAGCTGCCAGTTCTTCGGCAGCCGTGGCTTCTAGTAAAAGCCCTAAAGACGCAACGCTATCCGTAGGCGCAAGGCGCATAACTCTAACCCCCTGAGTATTACGACCAAGCACCGGAATATCGTCGAGCGCGATACGGATAGCCTGGCCCTGATGCGAGATTATCAAAACTTCCGTAGCCTCGGGGTCTAGCGCTCTTACGGTTACCAGGTTGCCAGTCTTGCCGTTGACCACCGCCGCCCTGATGCCAAAGCCCCCTCTTTTATGGGTTGGAAAATTAGACAGCTTTGTTAATTTACCGTAACCCTTCTCGCTTAATACCAGCAGCTGTTTGTCTTGATGAACCAGATCCATGCCAACTACCATGTCACCCTTACGCAACCTTATCCCTCTCACGCCCCTTGCCGCCCGGCCCATTGACCTGGTATCGCCCTCTTTAAAGCGAATCGCCTGGCCATAAGCTGTTGAAATTACTACTTCATCATCTCCGCTGCTCATTTTAATCCACTTAAGCTCATCACCGTCGTCCAGCTTAATCGCTATTAAACCCGTTGTTCGAATATTCTGATAATTGGTGATGTGAGTCTTTTTTACTACACCATGCGTCGTAGCCATCAGCAGATATCCGGATTGATCGTGGTTTTTTTCAACACGGACAATAGAGGTTACGTGCTCTTCGGGCTGTAGCTGCAACAAATTTACAACAGCTATCCCTCGAGCACTAAGACCGGCCGCTGGCACTTCGTACACTTTCAGCCGAAATACCCTACCTTTATTAGTAAAGAACAGTAGCCAGTCATGGGTGTTGGCAGTTACCAGTTGATCAATAATGTCATCTTCTTTGGTAACGATGCCCTTTTTGCCCTTGCCGCCCCGGTGTTGCCTGCGGTACTCGCTGACTAGCGTACGCTTTATATAGTTCTCTGTAGTTAATACTACGGCAACGTATTCGTCGGGAATCAACTCCTCGTCGCTGAACTTACCCAGATCTTGAGCGATAATCTGGGTGCGGCGTTCGTCGCCGTATTTTTCTTTCATACTTATCAGCTCCTGGCGAATAACTCCGAGAATTTTTTCTTCAGAGGCCAGTATAGATTCAAGCTCTGCAATCAATTTATTGAGCGAGGCCAATTCCTCATCTATTTTCTGCCGCTCTAGGCCGGTTAACGTTCTAAGGGGTAAAGCTAAAATCGAACGCGCCTGAATGTCGGTTAATTTGAACGCCTTTATTAGGTTTGCCGCGGCTTCATCAACCGTTTGGCTGGAGCGGATGATCCGAATAACCGCATCTATGTTATCCAGGGCAATTTGCCAGCCCTCTAATATGTGCGCACGATCTCTGGCTTTTACGAGTTCAAACTCGGTGCGCCGCCTGACCACTGTCTGTCGATGCTTTAAATACTCTGACAGGATGTCTTCCAGCCCCAGCACCCGGGGCTGCAGCCCATCAACCAGCGCCAACATGTTGTAATGAAAGCTGGTTTGCAAAGAAGTTAGCTTGTACAGCTGATTCAAGACTTTTTTCGGGTAGGCGTCTTTTCTAAGCTCGATAACTAGCCGCGTCTTTTCGCGAGCGCTTTCATCCCGCAAATCACTGATGCCTGTAATCTTTTTCTCTTTGTACAGATCGGCTATCCGTTCTACGACGGACGCCTTATTGACTGCGAAAGGCATTTCCGTAACCACTATTTGAAAACGGCCTTTTTTCGTCTCTTCTATGTTCGCCACCGCTCGAACCGTAATGCTGCCCCGCCCGGTGGCGTAAGCTTGCCGGAGCGACTCTCCTCCGTAAACGATACCGCCAGTAGGAAAATCCGGACCCTTGATATGGTGAAGTAGGCTGTCTAAGGTGATCTTATCGGGATTATCGATCATCCACACTATGGCATCAATTAGCTCGCTCAAATTATGCGGCGGGATGTTGGTGGCCATACCCACGGCTATACCCATCTGGCCGTTTAGCAATAGATTGGGCAGTTTGGCCGGTAAAACGGTTGGTTCCTGTTCGCTACCATCGTAGTTATCGCGAAAATCTACGGTATTTTTATCAAGATCGGCTAAAAGCTCGGCACCGGCACGGGCCATGCGAGCCTCGGTGTAACGCTGGGCGGCGGGAGGATCTCCGTCCATGGATCCAAAGTTACCCTGGCCGTCTACCAAGAGATAACGCATTGACCAGTTTTGGGCCATGCGCACCATTGAGTCATATATGGCGGCGTCACCGTGGGGATGGTATTTACCCATAACGTCACCTGTAATGCGAGCGCTTTTAACAAACCTGGTGCCGGGACGCCAGTTGTTTTTATCCATCGAATACAATATCCGTCGATGTACCGGCTTAAGGCCGTCGCGTACGTCGGGTAAAGCCCTTTCAATAATCACGCTCATGGAGTAGCGCAGAAAACTGTCCTCCATGACGTCTTCGACGGTTCGCAACTCTAAACTGCGGGAGTGTTGGTGTGGCAGATTATCAGGACTAATCTCTTTTTCGACGGATTGGCTGCTCATTTAAATGTCTAGATCCTCGGCATTAACAAATTTAGCGCGCGTTTGAATAAATGCTTTGCGAAGCTCAACTTCTTCACCCATCAGCTTAGAGAAAATCGCGTCAGCTTTTTCGACGTCTTCTATTTTCACCTGCACTAAAACCCTGTTTTCCGGATTCATCGTAGTGTCCCATAGCTGTTCGGCATCCATCTCGCCCAACCCCTTGTATCGCTGCAACAAGCTTATGCCCGCCTGTTTCAGCCGGTCGTCACCTTCGACTTTCGGGCTGGTCTCTTTTTTGCGCTCCCCAATCAGTTGCTCTATGATAGCGTCACGATCTTCATCGCTATAGGCGTAGTATTTTTTGCTACCCCCGGCTTTCAGTAAGTAAAGCGGTGGCTTAGCAAGGTAAAGATGTCCATTCTCTACAATAGGACGCATATACCTGAAGAAAAATGTCATCAGCAACGTTGAAATATGGCTACCATCCACATCAGCGTCTGTCATGATGATTATTCGATGATATCGCAGCCCTTCCATATTAAACTGCTCATCTATACCCACTCCCAGCGCCTTAATCAAACTAACCAGTTCATTATTGTTCAGCATCTTGTCTAGCCTGGCGCGTTCCACATTCAGCACCTTTCCCCTAAGGGGTAATATAGCTTGTGTCCGGCTATCACGGCCACTCTTGGCAGAACCGCCCGCAGAATCACCCTCTACTATATACAGCTCTGACTCCCTGGGGTCTTTGTTAGAGCAATCAGCCAGCTTACCGGGCAAGGTCAAGCCATCCAAGGCGCCTTTACGGATGACGCTTTCCCGTGCTGCTCTCGCGGCTTTGCGTGCCCTGGCAGCCAGCAAAGCCTTGCCTATGATCTTTTTAGCAATTGCCGGATGTTCCTCCAGATAATAAGACAAGTATTCGCCCATCACCTGTTCCACATGGCGGCGTATTTCCGGGTTGCCCAATTTGCCCTTGGTTTGTCCTTCAAATTGAGGATCGGGTAGCTTGACCGATACTATTGCCGTGAGCCCCTCCCTAACGTCATCACCCGACAGGTTTTCTTCTTTTTCTTTTAACAGCCCGGCTTTTCGGGCGTAGTCATTGATTACTCGAGTTAGCGCCGCCCTGAAGCCCACCAAGTGCGAGCCTCCATCGGCATTAAATACGTTGTTGGCGAATGCCTTAACCGTTTCTACAAAGCCATCGTTATATTGCACCGCAATTTCAATCAAGTTATCTTCAACGGTTTTTTCCACATAGAAGATGTCTTCGTCTATTACGTCTTTGCCTATGTTAAGGTGCCTAACATACGACTTGATGCCGCCTTCAAAATAAAATCCATGTTTTTCACCGCTGCGTTCGTCCTCGGCGGTTAGCTTAACCCCTTTTGTTAGATATGCCTGGTGGCGTAAGTAATCAAGCACCCATTGATAATCAAAGTCCACGCTCTCAAAAATGGAAGGATCGGGATAAAAGGTGATGGACGTTCCGGTTTTAGTGGTTTTGCCTGCTACCTGAAGGCTGTGTTGAGGCGCGCCAATCTGATATTCTTGCCGGTAAATTTTGCCGTCCTTATATACCTCGGCGATTAGCTTAGATGAGAGGGCGTTAACTACACTGGAGCCTACGCCGTGCAGACCGGAAGACACCTTGTAGCCGCCACCGCCGAACTTACCCCCGGCATGCAGTACCGTAAGCACCGTCTCAAGGGTGCTTTTACCGGTTTTCGGATGCATGTCTACCGGAATACCCCGCCCATCATCAGTTATTTTAACTCCGCCATCCGCCAGCAAAACCACTTCGATAGCCTTAGCGTAACCGGCAATAGCCTCGTCTATGCCATTGTCAGCTATTTCTTTAATAAGATGGTGAACGCCCTCATAGCCAGTACTGCCAATGTACATTCCCGGACGCTTGCGCACCGGCTCAAGCCCCTCCAGAACCTGAATTTGACTGGCATCATAAGTGCTGGTTTTTTGTTTAGTCATGGACCCTCACAGGAAACTCTCCCTAAAGTGTTTACAACTATTTCATTATAGCGGGCAAAATGTATTCAATCAACTTATTGCATTGAACATAATTATTATGCTAAATTTAAGCCAAAAGGAGATAAAACAAAAATGTTCCGCAAGCTGGTGTCGGCGTTGCCATTCAGTCCAGCTCTAGTAGGACAGTTAGGCTTTTACGCGCGACGTCTGCGCAAAGAAGAGCTCACCAGGCGACTGGGACTTATTTTCACGGCGCTGGCGTTGGTTATGCAGTCGCTCGCCTTAATCAGTCCCCCCCAAGCTGCTAATGCGGCCAACGATACTAACTTTATCCGGGGTGGAGTACGCTCAGTAAGTGATATTTTGGCGGCCTATGATCAAAGCGCTCGAGGCAACGGCGATTTTAAGGATATTATGGATTACGCCGGCATTACGCGTGCTGATCTTCAGAACTTGCAAGAAGGTACCGTTAATTCTGTGCAGTTCGGACGCGGTTCGGGTGCCGTCTTAACTTGGGGAAGGTTGCATCGTTTCAGTAGCGCCCAGGGGGAGGTGAAACATACGATTCCCTTAGCTAATGGCACGACTTCCACGGTATATTCAAAGCCCCTGTGGTTATACGACTCTACGTCATACACAACTAGATACGGCTCCACTTACAAGGCTTTCGTGGGCTGGTCGCCAGCAATCGGTTGGTTCGCCATATCTAAAGACTGCGGCAATCTGTTGACCCAAAAAACACCCAAGCCAAGCCCTAGCGGCAGAATTCTTACAACAGACTGTCAGTCGGTAAGCGGCTATGCCTATGATGCCCGTAGGCTGTCGGCTAAGGTTCAAGTATACCTGTATTTTGGCGAGCCTCCGGGAATCGGAGAGCAAGCCGGCCCCTATCTAGCTGATCAAGCGGTTCCGATGTCACCCCAGGGAGGAGGTTACGGGTTTAGCATACCAATACCCAACAAGTTTCGCCAATCCGGCAAAGCTACTGACGTTTACGGTGTTATGGTACCGCTGCCCGGGTGGTCCGAGGGCACAGTTCAGCTCGGTGCAGGTCAAATCCCCGCTAACTGCCAGCCTCCTGCTCCGACGCCTACAGCCGCTTGCGCAGGGCTAAACCCTGTAGTTATTGATCGAACGCGTTTTCGCCTAAACGCTCAAGCTCTGGTCAAAAACGGAGCAAAAGTGTTGAGCTATTTATTTGTTGTAAAAGATTCAAACGGCAAAATAGTGGGTTCGCAGGAATTCATCAGCAGCAATCCTCAACAAGAATCAAATATATTCGCGTTGAACGCGCCAGGAACATATACGGCAAGCGTTGATATAAAAACATCGTTGGGGAATTCTTCGTCAACCGTATGTTCGACGCCCGTCACTATAGCTACAGAAAAACAATGCCCACTCAACCCTCAAATAACTATAAGCAATCCTGCCTGCCAGCCCTGTCCGGGCAACGGTCAGTTGTGGCTTAATAATCCACTATGCAAGTCCATGATAGTCGAGGGCAAAGCGGTAAAAAACTTAACCCAGGGTATATCTGATGCTAATAATACAACTGCGAATCCTGGTGACAAACTGGAGTATACGATTACCGCGCAAAATATAGGTAACGCCACCGCCAATATCACCATGAAAGAGCAGTTAGCCGATGTGCTGGAATACTCTGCGCTATGGGATAACGGAGGCGCTCAGTACGTTAATCAAGCCAAGGCACTAGACTGGGGGCAGGTTACTATACAACCGGGACAAAAACAAACCAGAAAATTTGTCGTACGAGTATTGGATAATATACCAGCCACTCCCCAGGGAACCGGAGAGCCTGGTTCTTATGACTGCATATTAACCAATACCTATGGAAACACTGTGAACATACGAGTAGCTTGCCCGCCTCAAAAACTGGTAGAACAAACTATCCGGGAATTGCCAAAAACGGGCCCAGGAGACAACCTGCTATTCGGAGGCGGCTTAATGACGGTTGTGACATACTTCTACGCCAGAAGTAGGCAATTAGGCAAGGAGGTGCGTTTAATTCGCCGCGAATTTAATGCCGGTACCCTATAATCATAAATAAGCTTATGCCATACGCAGAAAATCCACTCACCAAAAGCACCGAACGGCTAAAAAAGCCTGAAGTTATTAGTCCGCCGAAGACCGTTGAACACAGACACGAAAAGGCGGCCAACAATAACGAAAAACAGGCCGATCCATTAACGGTTGAACAAGAACGGCATAACATAGAAGTACTATTTGATAAAAACAAAGAGATTGCCGCAGGAGACGACCAAGAGCCAAATTCGCCAAACGTTACAAACCACACAGTTACCGCCAGACAAAAAGCAGCGAGCTACCGCAAAACCATGTCGTCGATCGGAAAGGACATGAGCCCCTCGCAAAAAGTTTTTAGCCGTCTTATCCATTGGACCCCTTTAGAAAAAACCAGTGAGGTGGTCGGCAGTACTATCGCTAGACCTAACGCCATTTTAGCCGGTAGCTTCAGCGCTTTCGTGCTGACGGCAGGAGTCTACATACTAGCTAAATCACTAGGCTATACTTTGTCGGGATCGGAAACCATGATTGCTTTCGCGCTGGGATGGATGATCGGCTTAGCGTATGACTACCTTAAAACCTTAATTGCCGGACATTGATTCATGTTTGAAGCTCAGCACAGGCATTGGATTGCGCGCCTCATGCTCTAATCGGCTTCAATTATTTTTTAAGCTTACCGGCCGCCATACCATTTTGATCGCCGTTCTCTTGGGATTTGACGGTTTCTTGTTCCTGTTGTTGCTTGGGCTTATGGGGCTCCTCTTGACGCGATGGCGCTTTGCCATGATACAAGTTGCCCCTTATGTCTATGTATATTTCTTCGGGTTGCGTCGTATCGGCATCGGATAGTTGGGCGGTTAGGTCGTTAAGTGACTGAAGCGCTCGAGAATCAGTCTCGCCCGGTATTTG
>SCKW01000003.1 GCA_004100265.1 Candidatus Chaera renei | reverse complement strand
CCAAAAAACCGAAATATTCAGAAAGTTAGCAGTAAAAAGCACCAGCGGGCACCGGGCGGTCAGATATGTGGTGCCGGCCGAGATTGTCATTAATGACAAGGCCTACAAGACGCACATAAGCTTAACGGACAGAATGAACATGCGCCGCCAGTTGTTGATAGGCAGGCGTTTTTTGCGGGAACACGGCATGTTGGTTGATGTTAACATTAATCAAGAACTAGATGACGAAAGAGAGACGGTGCTATGAGAATTGCCATTTTATCGAAAGGCCCCAAAAATTTTTCTACTCAACGGCTGGTCGAAGCGGCCCGCGCTCGTGGTCACGAAGTTGAAGTGGTTAATTACATAAAGTGCTACGTTAAAGTTGAAAAAGGCCGGCCGGTGGTCAGTTATGACGGCTATGACCTGACCGGCTTTGATGCGGTAATTCCCAGGATTGCCGCTTCATACACCCGCTACGGCACAGCCATAGTGCGGCAGTTTGAGATGCAAGGGGTTTACACTCCAGTAAGCTCAATCGCCATTGCCCGCTCGCGTGACAAGCTTAGAACTTTGCAGCTGCTAGCGCGCGCCGGAATTGGTATTCCTAAGACTATTTTTGCCCGGTCGGCAGCCGATGCCGGCGCCCTGATAGATGAGCTTGGCGGAACCCCGGTGATTATCAAGTTGGCTCGTGGTACTCATGGCGCGGGCGTGGTGTTGGCCGAAACGAAGAAGGCCGCCAAGTCAGTTTTGCAGGCGTTTTACGTGATGGACGTGGACGGCACCAACATCCTGTTGCAGGAGTTCGTCAAAGAATCGGCCGGTACCGACATCCGCGCTTTCGTGGTCGGCGGCAAGGTAGTGGCCAGCATGCAACGGCAAAGCCTTGACGACGATTTTCGCTCCAACCTTCATCAGGGAGGCAAGGGTCAGAATGTCAAACTTACCGAAGAAGAGCGCAAAACCGCCGTTAAGACCGCCCGGGCCATGGGGCTTAGCGTCTGCGGCGTCGACATGATGCGCTCGGAGCGCGGCCCGCTGGTTTTAGAGGTAAACTCCAGCCCGGGTTTTGGGATCGAAAAAGTCACCAAACGCGATGTCGCCGAAAAAATCATCGAATACATCGAACTTAACGCTAAGCGTCGTACCAAAAAAGACCGCATTGGAGCTTAGTCGGCAAACTTAGGGGGTGCCGCCGAGCATGGAACTTCGCCGCCTGAAAAATCTGATAATCACCGTTCTGGCGGCGGCGGTTTTGGCTGGCGGGTTGCTTGTATGGTTCGCGCCAAAACCGTACGCCACCGTGGTGCTGCCGTGGGGCGAGCGCTGGCGCGCCGAAATCGTTAAAACTCCTGAAAAACGCACTAAGGGGCTGTCCGGCCGGCCCGGTCTGTCGTCGGGCAGCGGCCTGCTAATGGTTTTTGGCAGCGACGGCTATCATGGCATCTGGATGAAAGATATGAACTTTCCCATAGACATCATTTGGCTGAATGCCGAAAAGAGCGTGGTAAAGGTTGAAAGCAACGCCCAGCCCGCGGACTATCCCAGGGTATACGCTCCCAACGTACCGTCCCGCTACGTGCTGGAGGTGCCGGCCGGCGCCGCCTCTCGGATTAAGCCGGGCGATAAATTACACCTGGAAGCGGTATTTTGGTAAGCCGCTAATGCTATATTATGAGCAGTATGATTTATCTGACCCTGTTAGCATTATTCGCCGGCCTGTTTGTTCTGGCCTGGCTGGCCAGGCGTCGTTTTGGCGTATTGGGGATGGCGCTAGCCGCCGGAGCCATACTCAGTCAGAACTTAGCCGATTCACTGGTGAACCTGCTTTTATCCAGCGGCGCGCCGCCGCTATTTTTGAGTCTGAATTTGCGGCTGCTGGTGCCGTCGCTGCTGATCTTGCTGCCGTCGCTGCTGCTGATGCTGGCCGGGCCAAAATACTTTGGCCGGTTGACGGCGCTAGTCGGAGCCGCGGGGTACGCCGCGCTGGGCAGTCTGTTGTTGCTCGGGCCGGTCGGCGATGCCGTTTCGGGGATACAGCCACTGGGCGCGCCGTCGTTTCTGGACGCTATCAGTCGTTACCGGACATCTTTAGTGGCTTTGCTGATCGTTCTTGCGGTCATAGATGCGTTTGGCATTCACGCCGCCAAACCCGCCGGTAAGCATCGGCCGCATTGACACTAACACCTTAAATTGTTAATCTATAGCCTGCCGGTGTGTGCGCAGACGGGTCCATAGCTCAGCCGGTTAGAGCACCTGCCTTTTAAGCAGGGTGTCGTGGGTTCAAGTCCCACTGGACCCTCCACGCAAAGAGTCCGGCCTTGTGTCGGGCTTTTTGCGTGGTTGTTTTGGTGGCTCGGTTCCACGACTTGGCAGCTTTAGCTGACAATAGTCGTGGGTTCAGTCTTCAAGCTCGCTCGCAGAAACTTGCTTCGAGAACGAGCGCAAGAAGTGCGCCGTCCCACTGGACCCTTCAAACACCCATAGCCAGTTCGGCCGCTTCGCGCTTTTTTTGTTATACTTACCGCTAAGTTATGCGCTGGCTGTTGGCCCCTTACCGGATCAACCGGACGTGGGTGGTGGGCGGTTTCAGCGTGGGCGGCCTGGCCGGTTTGGCTCTGGTGCCCGCGGGGTTGTGGCTTTACGGACGGGCGTGGCTGGTAGCGGCGGCAATGTTGTTGCTGGCGGCCTGTTGGCGCCGCTCAAGAGCGGCTCTGTTGCTAGCCGTGGCCGCCGGTCTAATGGCGGGCGCCTGGCAGGGCAGTAGCACCTGGTTTCAGCTTAGCGGCCTCGACGGACTGATCGGGCAAAAGGTCAGCCTGAGCGGTACCATTGCCAACGATCCCATCTACGGCAAGCGCGGCGAAAAACAGTTTAAAGTAAAAGATATTACGGTTGACGGGCGGCGTCTGCCCGGGCAGGTTCGGGCCAGCACTTTTGATCCGCGCTCCTTCAGGCGCGGCGATCAGGTTGTCTTAAAAGGCAAGCTGAAAGCGGGCTTTGGCAACTACCAGGCCGGGCTAAGCTTTGCCACGGTAGAGACTTACGTGCCGGGCAATGACCTGGCGCTGCGGCTGCGCGACACCTTTGCCGCCGGAGTGCGCACCGCCGTACCCGAGCCCGAGGCCAGCCTGGGTCTGGGTTTTTTGCTTGGCCAGCGCAGCGCTCTGCCTAAGCAACTGGATGAAGATCTGAAGCGTATCGGCCTTACCCATATCGTGGTGGCATCGGGGTATAATCTGACGATTCTGGTGCGGGCAGCCCGCCGCCTGCTGGCCGGCCATTCCAAGTTTCAGGCGGCCGCTGGCTCGTTTTTGTTGATGGCCGGCTTTGTGCTGGTAACCGGCTTCAGCCCGTCGATGAGCCGGGCCGCCCTGGTCAGCTCTTTGGCGGTGCTGGCCTGGTACTACGGCCGCCGGGCACACCCGGCGGTGTTGCTATTATTTACCGCTTTGGTTACCGGGCTGATTAATCCGCTTTACGTTTGGTCCGACCTGGGGTGGTACCTATCGTTTTTGGCGTTCGGCGGCGTCATGCTGCTGGCCCCGATGATCAGCTGGCGGATTTTCGGCCCCAAAACGCCGCCGCTGTTGGCGCAGGTGTTGATCGAGACGTTCTCGGCGCAACTGCTCACCTGGCCGCTGCTGATTTGGGTTTTCGGTAGCGTGTCGGTTTATTCGCTGGCGGCCAATTTGGCCGTTGTACCGTTGGTGCCGCTGGCCATGTTGGCGACTTTTGCCGCCGGCCTGGCGGGTATGGTCGTGCCCGTCCTGGCCGGGTACGCCGGTCTGCCGTCTAACTTAATCACCGGGTACATGGTTAATCTGGCGGATAAAATCTCGTCTTTGCCCGGCGCCGTCATTGAAGTTGCCGCCGGGCATACCGGGGTGATGATTCTGTCATATGCGGTGATCGGTCTGCTCGGCTGGTTGCTTTGGCGGCGCACGCGCTATGACTTTTTATCTTCCAGCGTTACCGACTAGGCGCCATATCTGTTAAAATGATTGCGAGAGCTTTTAAATGGTAGCGGAATAAACATATGGCAGGACACTCCAAATGGGCGCAGATCAAGCGGCAAAAGGGCGTCAACGACGCCAAGCGCGGCGCTTTGTTTACTAAGCTGGGTAACCAGATTTCAATAGCTGCCCGCGGTGGCAGCGATCCGGCCATGAACCCAAGTCTGGCCATGGTGATCGAGAAGGCTAAAAACGCCAACATGCCTCTTAGCAACATCCAGCGGGCGATCGCCCGGGTAGCCGACAAATCGGCGGCGACCATGGAAGAGGTGCTGTACGAGGGGTACGGCCCGCTGGGAGTGGCCATCTTGGTGGAATGCGCCACCGAAAACAAGAATCGTACCTACCCCGAAGTCCGACACGCCTTTACCAAGCACGGCGGAACCATCGCCGCGTCGGGCAGCGTAAGTTTTATGTTTGAACGGCGAGGCGTGGTGCGCCTTAAAGAAACCGGCGACGAGGCGATGATGGCTGCGCTGGAAGCCGGCGCCTTGGACGTTCAAGAAGCGGCCGGCGAGTCGGCGGTATACACTCAGCCCAAACAACTGGCTAAGGTGCGCGATACCTTGCGCGCGGCCGGCTACACGGTGATCGAGGCCGAGCTTATTTATCTGCCGCAAAACGTAGTAAAAATTCAGGATGCCGCCGCGGCCGAAAAAATCGTCCGCCTAATGGAAGCCCTTGACGACATAGACGACGTGGTGAATGTCTACGTTAACTTCGAGATAGACGAAAGCCGGGCGTAGATGACGGGGGATATCCGTGCGGATTATCGGCATTGATCCCGGAACCGGTATTTTGGGGTTTGGCGTTATCGAAACCGGCGCCCCAAAAGGGCGGATCCGGCTGGTGGACGCCGGGGTAGTTAGGACTCCCGCCAAACGAAGTGACGCCGAGCGGCTGTTGACCATATACCGAGAGCTTAGCGAAGTTATCCGGCAGACCAAGCCCGATCACATGGTGGTTGAAAAACTGTTTTTTGCCCAAAACGTTACCACCGGCATGACCGTGTCGCAGGCTCGGGGAGTGGTGCTGCTTTGCGGTATACAGGCCGGTATGGACATCACCGAGTACACGCCGCTGCAAATCAAGCAATCACTGACCGGCTACGGCCGGGCCGATAAACAACAAATGCAGGAGATGGTGCGGGTGACTCTGGGGCTGCAAGAGACGCCTCGGCCGGACGATTGCGCCGACGCTTTGGCGGCGGCCATAGTGTACGCCATGAGAGCCATTGGGGTTTGATTTTGAGCGCCTGGGCCGTCGGTCCGGTTACTCTCCTCTGTTTTAATATTTAATGCGATCGCATTAAAATTCAATTTATTTTTCATAGAACCTCTAAAAACAAGTAAAATACTACCATAACTTTTATGCGATAGCTTAAAATCTAAGACGGCGGCCTTTACCGGCCGGCCAACAGACCGCGAAAAGCCTGGTGCAGCCTTAGTTCGATATTGGTATGTTCCGCCACCAGATAGGTTATGTATTGGTCTATGTGGTAGGGCCTGGCTATGGCCATCACCTGTTCGGCGCATTCAAAAGGGTAGGCCCAGCAACTTCGCTGACACTGCCACAGGCCCAGTTTTTTTAGCCGGCCGGCAAGAGCGTTGCGGGCGGCCCGTTTTTCTTCGGGTATGTCAAACAGCACGAAGCGCCAGCGTCCGTCCCAGTGTTTGGGGGTATCGATTTGCAAATGCTGCAGCCGGTATTTTTGCACCCTGCGCCAGCCATTTAAGGTAACCGCTACGGCACTTTTGCCGTCGGACAGTTTTTGTACGTCCAGCAGCTTCTGGCCGAGCATGTAACTTGAGATCTTCCCGGCCGCCGGGCGGTCGAGCTTCAAGCCGGCCGATCGGGCGGCCTTAAGCGTTAGGGAGCCGAAGTCATCAACCACCAGCTTCTGGTCTAATGCTCCGTTTTCGACCAAACCGCTTAGTACCAAATAAATGATTCTGCCCGTATGGCTGGTCGCCGGCGCCGAACCATCGGATTGACCACTCACCTGCTTTCCCTATTGTTGTGCATAATACAGCTTAACCAGTGTCTGATCGCGCGGCTTTTGAATTTAGTAAAGTAGGTTTACGTAGTTCAATGTACCACAAAATAATGCGATCGCATAATTTCCGCATGCGGTTGCGTTCAGGCGGGTTAGCCGTAGGTGCTAATCAGGTGTATATGCGCTATACTATGAAAGAGTAGTTATGATTGCCCACGTTTACGGAGAAGTCAGCGACAAGGTCAGTCCCGTCTCCCTGGTGGTAGATGTTGGGGGGGTTGGTTACGCGGTGCAAGTCGCACTGACCGATTTTGATTCTGCCCAAATAGGCCAGCCGATCAAGCTTTATACCTACCACTATATCAGAGAGCAGGCGCAAGAGCTGTTTGGTTTCTCGCAATTGGCGGCTAAGCGCCTATTCGAGCGTCTGCTGGATGTCCAAGGAGTCGGTCCGCGGGCCGGTTTGGCGATCCTAAGCCTGGGCAGCCCGCAGCAGGTCTGGCGGGCCATAGCCGAAGGCAACTATAGTTTTATTCAAGCGGCTACAGGCGTTGGCAAGCGTCTGGCGCAGCGGGTAGTGGTGGATTTGGCAGACAAGCTTGCCGCTCCGGTACCCGGTGGCGACAGCGCCGTGGGCGGACAGACGACAGACGACGCGCTTGACGCCCTGGTGGCATTGGGGTATTCGCCGCCTCAAGCCGCCGCCGCCCTAGCCGGCGTTGACGGCAACCAGGCCGTTGCCGCCCGCTTAAAACAGGCTTTGGGAAGGTTGTCATCGTGAGCATCGAGAGACTCACCAGCGTAGCGCTTAACCCGTCATCCGCCGGCGACGAGCAGCAGTTCGAGGCCACCCTGCGGCCTAAGCGCTTCAGCGAATACATCGGACAGCCCCGACTGAAAGCTAGCCTGCAGCTGGCTATCGCCGCCGCCAAAAAGCGCGGCGAACCGATTGATCATGTTTTACTGTACGGCCCGCCGGGGCTGGGCAAAACCACCATGGCCACGGTGATCGCCAACGAGATGGGTGCTAATTTGCGGGTAACTGCCGGCCCGGCCATCGAGCGAGCCGGCGATCTGGCCAGCATCTTAACCAGCCTGCAAGACGGCGACGTGCTGTTTATTGATGAAATACACCGTTTGCGCCGGGCGGTTGAAGAAGTGCTCTACGCTGCCATGGAGGACTTTAAGCTGGATATTATGATCGGAAAAGGCGCCGGTGCCCGCAGCGTCAGGTTGGATCTGCCGGCCTTTACCATTATCGGCGCCACCACCCGGACGGGCGCCGTGGCGGCGCCGCTGAGGGACCGTTTTGGCATAGTGCATCGTCTGGAATTTTATTCGGCCAAAGAAATCCGCCAGATTATCGGCCGCACGGCCGGTCTGCTTGGAGTCGGCATCGACCCCAAAGCCGCCGCTTTGTTGGCCGAAAGGTCGCGCCTGACGCCGCGTATCGCCAACCGCATACTAAAGCGCGTGCGTGACTTTGCCGACGTTAACGGCGACGGCATTATCGACAGCGCCACTGCCGAAGCCGCTTTAGATCTGTTGGAAATTGACCGGCTGGGATTGGACAGCGCCGACCGCTTGCTGCTGTCGGTTATCGTTGATCACCATGGCGGCGGGCCGGTTGGCGTGGAAACCCTGGCCGCCCTCACCGGCGACGAGCGCAGCACTATTGAAGATTTTCACGAGCCTTATTTGATGCAGATAGGCTTGCTTGAACGCACGCCGCGCGGGCGGCGGGCCACCGCTAAAGCTTATCGCCACCTTGACAGGCAGGCGCCAAAAAGCGGCAACGAACAACCCGGTCTGCTATAAAGTGCTGTAAAATATAGATATATGCCGCCCATCACGCCCAATCAGGCGCCACCCCAGCCCCAGCCATCTGCGCCGGTCGCTCAAGGCGACCCTGCACGCCAGTTAGAGATACAGCGCCTGCACGAAGAATCACTGCGCCGCTATCCGCAACTGCACCTTAGCCCCGGCGAATACGTTATTTTTGCCGTCAAGCGCCATCCGATCGGCTTGCTGCAGATTTGGGGGTTCGTAGGGCTGTCGATTCTGTTGATCATGGCCTTAGTGGTGTTATACGCCGTCAGCCGCGCCCAATTGGCCCAACTGATGATGCTGTTCGTCGAGCAGCTGCCGTCACCCGGCCTGGTCAGCGTGCCGCTGCTGTTTGTCTTGGTGTTGTTTATCATTGGCGGCGCCATTTCCACATTCGTTTATTTAGACAACCGGTTTTATCTGACCAACGAAAGCGTTATCCAGGTAATTCGCACCAACTTGTTAGCCAGACGCGAGCAAACTATCAACCTTGATAATATTGAAGATGCCAGTTTTCGCCAGCGGGGACTGCTGCAGATGTTGTTAAACTACGGATCGCTGAGGTTGTCCACCGAGGGCGAAGAGACCACCTATATATTTAATTTTGCCGCCAACCCCCGACTTTACATCGGCAAAATCAATGACGCCGCCGAGGCCTTTAAGCGCCGGCGCCAGGCGGCCGGGTATTAACGGGCCGGGCTGCTTTTAACGAAGGCGGCCTCTTTTTCCAGGATAGCTCTTAGCGTGTAGCCGCTGCACTTGCCGGCGCCGTCGCATCCTATCGGCTCGTAACGAAGAGTGGAAGCCTTGTCGCCGACAGGCTTGCCCGCCGGATCTTTTAAAGAAGCGGGATCGAGTCCGGTCAAGTCGCCGGCGCTTAAAGCGGCCGGGTAATATTTGTGGGCCGGGTAATAAGTGTCTTCCAAGTTGTAATAAATGGCGTTGACGGCGGTTTTGCGCGCTGCGTCGCGGTTTTGCGCCTGAATATCGCGCTTCTGCGCCACCACCACGAATCCAGCCGCCAGCAACACCACCAAAGCGACAACCAGCTCTACAACGGTAAAGCCGCTGCCACCGGCTGGTTTACTGGGACGCGAAACACTGCTTGGTAGTGACATCAAGACATATTGTAGCAAACGTCTGGCGGCAAAGGTTATAATGATATGGTAATATCGCGTAAACTTAACTTAAATAAGCGGCTCAATTTTTAAAAACTCAAGCAAAAGGAGCAAGACCGATATGGCCGACAAAACCGCTAAAGACGCTTCACCCAAAGCCGACGTTGGGCTAAAGCTCAAAGCCCTTGGTTTAGCCATGGAGCAGATCGAAAAACAGTTTGGCAGCGGCTCGATTATGAAGCTGGGCGAGGCGCATCACGGGCGGGTCGAATGCATCGAGTCGGGCGCCCTTAGCTTGGACCTGGCGCTGGGAGGCGGTTATCCTAAGGGCCGGATTATTGAGATTTACGGCCCGGAAAGTTCGGGCAAAACCACCCTGGCCCTGCATGCCATCGCCGAAATTCAGCGCAGCGGCGGCACCGCGGCGTTTATTGACGCAGAACACGCTCTGGACCCGACCTACGCCAAACGGCTGGGCGTGGATACCGACAACCTGCTGGTGTCCCAGCCCGACAACGGCGAGCAGGCTTTGGAGATTTGCGAAACGCTGGTGCGCTCTAACGCCGTTGACCTGATAGTGGTCGACTCGGTAGCGGCCCTGGTGCCGCAGGCGGAGATCGAGGGCGAGATGGGCGACGCCCACGTGGGCCTGCAGGCCCGGCTGATGAGCCAGGCGCTGCGCAAGTTGACCGGCATTATCAACAAGAGCAAGGCCACGGTAATTTTTATTAACCAGATTCGCATGAAGATAGGCGTTATGTTCGGCAACCCCGAAACCACCACCGGCGGCAACGCCTTGAAGTTTTATTCCAGCCTGCGTCTGGATATTCGAAGGATCGGCCAAATTAAAATCGGCGAAGAAGTTATAGGCAACCGCACCAAGGTGAAGGTGGTCAAAAACAAAGTGGCGCCGCCTTTCCGCAGCGCCGAATTCGACATCATGTACAACGAGGGGATCTCTAAAACCGGCGACGTGCTTGACCTGGCGGTGGCCCATGGGTTGGTTGATAAAAGCGGTGCCTGGTTTGCCTACAAAGACCAAAAGATCGGTCAGGGGCGAGAAGCCGCCAAAGATTATTTGAAACAGAACCCCAAAGTGCTTGCGGAGATCGAACAGGCTGTTCGCCAGAAGGCGGCCGCCGAGGAGCGGTAATTTAACGTAGTCCGGATATGGCCGGCTTATCACCCAAACCGCCAGGCATACTGACCGACATCAAGGCACAGGCTAGGAACCCGCAGCGGGTCAATTTATACCTGGATAATCAATTTTGGCTCTCGCTGGACATTTTTCAAGTGACGCAGCTAGGCCTGAGACTTGGTTTGCCGATCGGGCCGGAGTTGTTTGACAAATTGCGGCAGGAAAGCTTGTTCGGCAAGGCCTATGCGCGAGCGCTGGATCTGTTGGCGCGCCGGCCGCGGTCGGAGCGCGAAATTATTGACTACGCCTTTCGCAAAAAATGGCCGCAAGCGATTACTGAGCGGGTTGTAAAACGCCTTGGCCAGAAGGGCTATCTGGATGATCGGCGCTTTGCCGCCCAATGGGCGCGCTCCCGCCAGGCGGGCCGGCCGCGCAGCCGGCGGCTTTTGGCGGCCGAACTCAGGCAAAAAGGCGTCAGCGCCGACGCGGCGGCCGCGGCGCTGGACGAGTACGACGAGCAGGCGGCATTGCAAAAACTGATACGGCAAAAATCCGCCCGTTATAGCGACCCCCGCAAACTAGCCGCCTATCTGGCGCGCCAGGGCTTTGACTGGGACGATATCAAACAAGCGCTTTCTTTGTCTTAAAATACCGGCTTTGCGACAACAGGCATATTGCCCGTTCAAGTGTCGGTTTGGGGGTTGGCTTTGGCTCGGAACGGGTTAGTGGCTACCGGCTTAAATCTGGCGGCGATCGGCTGCTGCTTGGCCGTTTCGTGCCGAACCACGATATAGTCGTTGGACACCTCCACGATCTGCTGCCGGTCTATTAGCAGTTTGCTGGTGGATAGGCTTTTAAGCAGCGGCCGGCGAACGCTGAGTTTTTTGATCATGAAACTGCTGGTTTCAGTGGCGAAGTCTTCAACGGTGCCAAGCCGGGCGCGGGACGTGTCGATCACCGCCCGCCCCAGCAGGTTGAATTTAAAGTCAATCACCTCCTGCAGCCGCACCAGGTCGTCCGGCGGCATTAAGTCGCCGCTATGGTTAACGATCATGCCGACATCAGAGAATTCGCGTATGTCGTCGGTGTGGAGCAGCGACGGATGGTGATCGAGCAATGGCCCGTCGCAGTAAAAAGCCACTATATACAGCCGGCGCGGATCTATAACGGGCTGGCCGGTTTGAGCCAGGACGGTTCCGGTTTGCAGGCTCAAGATTGGCACGTTGCGCAAACTGCTCGAATAAACCAGCATATGTCTTTAGTATAAGCCAAAGCGGTCGTAAAAGTAGCTATTTACAAACCATTCGACAGAGGGCATAATTGACGGCCAAGAATGATCGCGCCCGCTTGGACCGCCACCGTCATTCAAATGTGGGCAATTTTCGCGCTGGCCGCCGCTTGGGCGGCGTTTTGGCCGGCCGAGGCTTTTGCCGCCAACGATTCAGGCACTAAGGCGGAGCCCGTTCCGATTAGCCGTTCGTTAATTATCGTCGAGGCCAGTCCCGGCTTTAATTCCGCGGCTGCCAAAGCGGAGTTCGTTGAATTAACCAATGTCAGCGACGGCCCCGTATCGCTGACCGGCTGGCAGTTGCGCAAACTGCCCAGCACCAGCGCTAAGGGCAGCCTGTATCTTAACCTAGCCACGGCGATCGACGAGGCCGAGGCGGTGATCGAACCGGGGCAGCGGCTGGTACTGGCGACCGAGAGTGTCAGTCCGGCCGATCCTCGCGCCTTTTTGTATAAGTCAAGCATTAGCCTGGGGGCCGACAAGGGAACCTTGCGCCTGGTCGATCCGCAGGGCGAGACGGCCGACGAACTGTCCTGGGACAAGCCGCTGGAGTCGTTTAAGCCATGCCGGGAAGCGCCGCCGGCCAGCGGCCCCGACGCCGCGCCCCATTCTTCCGCCAAAAGTTTTAAGCGTCAGTTAAACGCCGATGGCCAGTGGGTTGACAGCGGCCGCGCCGAGGCCGATTTTTGCTTAAGCCAGGTCCCGACCAGCAGTCTGCTGCCGGCGGTCAGCGACTTGCCGCTGCCCGCGGAGCCTCCCGCCTTGCCGGACGAAGATCCGCCGGGCGACGGCGAGCCGCTTGAGCCTGGCCGCGGCGGTAACGTAGTTTACGCCCCGCTGCTTTTAAACGAACTGTTGCCCGATCCGACGGCTCCGCAAACCGACGAAGACCATGAGTATGTGGAGCTTTTCAATCCTACGGCGGATACGGTTGATATCGCCGGCTACTCGATCGTAACCGGCAGCAACTGGCGTTATAAGTATCAATTCGCCGAAGGGGCCAAAATTTTACCAGGCGGCTACGCCGCGGTAACCTCCGCCGTCAGCGGGCTAAGGTTGGTCAACGACGGCTCGGGGGTGCGGCTGCTCGACCCTGCTGGTAAGGTGATAGACGAAACCAATTACCCGGCGGCCAAATCCGGACAAAGCTGGTCGCGCGGCCCCGGCGATTGGACATGGAGCCTGCTGCCAACTCCGGGCCTGCCCAACATCATTCAAGTGCCGGCCGAGCCCGCTCCTCCGGCTCCCGTAGCCGTTACGGCCGCAAAAAAAACCGTTAAACGCGCTCCGGCTAAAAAACCAGCGTCCCGGCCTAAAGCCTCTTCCCGAACCGCTGTCGCTAAAGCCGCTCAGCCGCCGGCTGCCCAGCCTGCCTCGATTGCCGCTCAGCCGCCGAACCAACAGATTAACTGGACGGTGCTTGGCGCGGTTGCCGGTTTGGTGGGCGCTTACGGCATATTTGAATATCGCCGCGAAATCGCCGCGCTGGGACGCAAGCTGCTGGACAAGTTTACCGCCGGACGCTAAAAATCGAAATTTTTCCGCTGCTACGGCGCGAATGGATTGCGCTTGCCGTCGGGTAGAGTCAGCGAGGGGTTTTGCCGGCTTTTCAGCTGGTAGATTTTTTGGATGGTGGCTTTATCGAAAGTAGTGTTGATGGTTGAGCGAGTCTGGACGGACTGGTCGAACGGCTGGTTGAGCGCCTGTCTGATGTTATTCACTGCAAAAATCAAGAACCCCAGCACTAAAACCGCGGCGATGATCACATGGTGCCTGGCCAAAAGGTGTTTGACCGCCGCCAGTCTCTGACTTAATCCAAGGGTGTTGATTGGCAGTTTCTTCACGCTTAATTACCCCTCACGTAAATCTGCAGACCCACCGTCGGGTTGTTGATCTGTGACGGATTGTTCAGGTCGGGAATCATATTTACACCGGTTATTTGCATCTTGGTGAGATTGTTCTCGATGGCTTTTAAGAATCTTAAGAAGCTGTCAAAATCAACCGGCTTGTCCAGGGTAACTACCGCGTTGATCGTTTTAACCCCCTTGATGCCCAACGAGGCCTGGGGTTGTCCGCCCGGCGCGGCCTTGTTTTGCGGGTTGCTGAAATCATAACCCAGCACCCTTACGCCGGCCGCAGCCGCAAAAGCGTTCATATCTTTAACAATCTGGTCTTGATACTGATACTGCTTGGTGTCGGAAACGATTTGACTGGCCCGGTTAACCGCGTCTTGTTTATTCTGCAGTTCGCTGGCTAGCAGTTTGAGCCGGGTGATGTCCTCGGACGCCGTTGCCGCCTGGGCTTTTATGGCGTTAGTTTGCGCTACGTTGGCGCTTAGCAGTTTTGACGAAAAGTAATAACTGGCAGCCACGGCACCAATCATCAGCAGGATAGCTGTCATGAGCAGGCGGCTTAATTTGATGGCGTTCATGGCTGGCTCCTTGCCGGCGGCTTCACCAAGGTGGCACTCATAGTAACCGTAACCGGATAATCACGGGCAATCATAAAACGCGGCGGGGGGTCACTCGGCGACGGCTTGGCGATGGTTAAAATACTGACATTGGTAAACAGGGGAGAGTTTTCCAGGGCCGTTTTAAGCGCAAGCGGCGCTTCGGCGTCTTTAGTACGGGCGTTAATGATAATCTGCTTGCCCAGGGTATCCGTAGACAGGTTCAGGCTGGTTAAGACGGTGTTGGGCGGCAGGGTTTTGGCGATTTGTACTATCAGGTCGCTGAATATCGTCTCGTTTGACAGAATGATTCTGGCCGCTCGCAGGTTATCGGCAAAGGCCTGCGCGTCAAGCTTGGTTTTTTGATATGCCGCCAGGGTTTGCTGGCTGGCGGCTAGATCGCGCGCGGCGGCGGTGCGCTCCGAGGCGGTCAGCAAATATCCCACGCCGAAAGCACCTACGATAAACAGGCAGGCCACGCCCAGGAATATTAAATATCTAAGCAGTAGCACGTTCAGCCTTGCCGCCCTTAGGTTTCGCTTTGTCTCGTCTGGCAGCAGATTGATCATTGCCAGATCTCCTTTTGCTGCACGCAGGCAAGGCCCGCCGCGGTGATGTAGCGCGGCTTGAACTGGCGCGATGGCTGCGGCAGCCGGCCAAAGTTGAGTACTTGCCAGGGGCTGGCAACGCGGGCGGGCATGATGAGGGTGTCGGTAAAGTAGTCTCCCAGCCCCGGCACGTTGCCTCCACCGCCAACGATAATAACCTGTTCGACTTTGCGCTTGGCACCCAGCCGCTCTATGTAGTATCGAACCATTTTTTGCACTTCGGCGGCGATTTGGTCCAGATCGGGTTTGAGGGCCGCTAAGATTTTGGCCTGCTTGACGCCGCTGCTGAGGCCGTTGAGCACTTTTAATTGATGGGCGTTTTCCAGCGATACCTTCAGCTTGCGGGCAATATCCAGAGTAAAGCTGTTGCCTCCTACCGGAACGCCGCCGGTTACCCGTATGGCCTTGTCGAGCACGGCTATGTCGGTAGAGCCGGCGCCGATGTCAACGATAACGGTTGGCAGGTGCCCTTCTTCGGTTTGGGTAATCAGCCTGGCCACGGCGCTTAGTCCGGGTTCCACCAGCACCACTTCCAGGCCAATCTGGGCGGCGGCATTGGTGATTGAAGCGACAATTTTTTTGGGCACCGCCGACATCAGCACGGTGAGTTCTTTGGCGCCGCGCTCGATCACCTGGTAATCTATGTTCAATTCGGCGGGAGCTATGGGAATGTATTGTTCCGCCTCTAACAGCACCGCTTCTTTAAGATTTTTTTCGGCGTCGCGGGGCAGGGTCATGGAACGGGTGTAGGTTCGGGAGGTAGGCACGCTTAACACTACCTGGTTGCTGGGCAGCTTGCCGGAGAGTTTGGCGGTCAACAGCTTTTCCAGGCCTTCGGTCAGGTAAGAATTACCAGTATTGATGCTTTCTTGCAACTTGGCCGGGTCGAGATCGAGAGACCCGTAGGCTTCAACTGCCCATCGTTTAACGTCGATGGCCATAACCTTAACCCCGGTCTGGCTGATATCTATGCCGCTGACCGGTTTGTCATGATGAAACAATTTAGGTTTTACGCCCATCCCTTTTTTGGTAAAGCTTAACGACTGCTTAGGCTACAGTATAACATTTAGCGGCCGCCGATCTAGTACGCCGGCACGTTATTCTCGGCGCAGCCGGCCGACTGATATTTATTAAAAGCCGGCAGGTTGGGGTCGTTAAAGCCCCACTTAGCGGCCAGGTAGGCTTCGACCGCCTCCATTTGGGGGCATGTCAGTTCTCGGTCGTAGATGATAATTTCGGCTATCTGGACTCCAGCGGCCTGGGTAAGATTATTGGCTTGAGCGCCGACCGCTATGGTATAGGGGGCGTTTAGCTGGATAACGCTGTCTTCCAGGTTTTGCGGCGGCGAGTTGGTGCCACTGATGCGAAACAGCCGGTTGCGTTCGGTGATAGACTCGCGCATGCTCAGTATCGCCCAACTGGTTTCGCCGTCCATCTCTAAATTGGTCACGTTACGGCAGATGCGCTCCACGTTGTCTCTGGCGATGCATAGGTCGTTTTGGTTAATGCCGCTGGCGGCGTCCCAGCTGTGGAAGCCGCTATAGGGATGCCGCCATAAGGGCGACAACAACGCGTTGTTGGTGCCGCTGCCCCAAAAGCTGAGTATCGAACCGGTGCCGTTAACGCTATCGGTAGTGTTTAACACGTTCATGACGGTGAACACTGTGTAGGTATTGCTGGCGCGGGCGGTGTTGGCCGGCACGGTAGCGGTCATGGCCGAGGCGCCCGGCGTGAAACTGATCATGGGCTTGCCGTTAGGCGCGGTGGTGGTGGGGTTTTGCACGATGGTTTTTTTGGTCGGACGGGAGGCGTCGTTAACGGCGCTTAAATGAAAGCCGTTACCGGAACGGTCGCGCCAGTATCGCACCAGATCATTGGTATTGGCCGGCACGTTGTTGCTGTATGTTAGGTTTAAGGTAATCGGCGACATTTTGGCGCGGCGGGTACCAGGGCCGGTATGATACTCAAAAAACAGAGCGATGTTATTGCCGGTATTCCAGCCGGGGCGGTTGATGATTTCCTGGATAACGCTTTTTAGGTTGGGGGTACGCTGAAAAGCGCCGCTCTGGTTGGGTGACGCCCAGGGGCCGGGATCCCAAACCACCTCGGCGGCGGTTAGCGGCTTGCCCCATATCTGGTCGTTGCCAACGGCGGTAAAATTGGGCTGGTTGTCGGCGGCGATACCGTAAATGTGCATGGCTACCTGATCGGCATCGGCTTTGGCGCCGGAAGTAAATTGTACGTAGGCGTCCTGAATGGTGGTGCCTTTGGGCAGGCTGGCGCCGAAGTTAAAAGTCATGCCGACCAGCTGTTGCTCCCACAGGCCGCACTCGTTATCGCGGTTTAAAGACAGTAGGCCGTCGCCGGTTGCCGGAGCGCCGCCGCAGTAGTCGCCGGCGCTGGATTCCTCTCTGGTGCTGCCGGCCACCATCGAGGCTGAACTGCTGCCGTCTTTTAATACGGTGTCGACCTGACAGGTCGGATCAGTACTGGTGTTGGCGTTGCACGAGGCGTCATACCAGGCCATCGGGCTGAAATCGGACGGATCTTTGCTGACTATTTGGCTGCGCACGACTTCGCCGTTGATCACCCTTGTATAGCTGGCCGAAGCGGCCGCGGGCGGCAGGTAAACTCGGCCGATGCCCTGCATACGCTGCGAGCGGCCGTCGAGCGACAGGCTGCCGGGAATTTGATTGAGTTGGTAGGTCACCCGGTAGCGGCTGTTTTGAAACAGGGTGGTTTCGGCCGTTCCGGAATAGCTAAGGTTACCGTCGAACTGTTCTTTGCCGAATTCCAGAGCGCCGTGAGCCGCGGTCAGCGCTATCTGACGGTAAATGATCTGGTTGGTGAAAGTGGTCATTACGGCTATGAACTGCAACAGCGACAAAATAATGATAGTCGCCAGGCCCAGCATGATCATCACGGTAGGCAGCATAAAGGCGGCGTTTTGGTGGTTCGGCTGGGGCACGGGTGTTCGCTTCATAGTTATTCGATTTTCTTAATGCTGATCGAGGCGGTAGCGTCAACCGGCTCGGCGTTAACCTTTTTTTCTAATGTCAGGGTAATGTCCACCCGGCTGACTTGGATAAACTGCTTGGGATCGGTTTGCAGCTGGGCCAGAGTGATCTCGGCGTTGTTGCCGTACCCGGAGTAAAATCGCTGCGAAAATTGCTTAACGTCGTTCGCCACTGCCACGTCCTGGGAGCAGCCGCTACCGGCCGACGGGCAGGTCTGTAGGCGGTATGTGCTTAGGCAGTTTCTGGTTTGATCGGGCACCAGCACCCGTCTGTAGAGCGCGCCGCCCGAAACGAAGTAGATCAGCGTGTTGGTAGAATATTGGTTCTGGCCGATTTCAGTGCCGTTACAGGGGTTCGGCGTATCCTTTTTGTAGACCAGTTGCCGATTGACGATTTCGCGCGGGGCGGTGTACGCCGCTTCGTAGACGATCAGGGCGTTCTGGGTGACGGCGTTCCAGCCGCCGGACGGCGCGTTGGCGTCGGTGGTGTCGCTTTGATTGGTGCTGGCAAAACGTACCGCGTAAAACATATCGTCGCGCATGCTGAACAGGGCGCTTTGGGCCTCGGCCGCCAGCTGCAAGCTGACATTTTTGCTAAGCAGATTGCCATAAACCGTGATTAAAAACGCCACCAGCACGGCCACGGTCAGTATCATAATGGGCATGATCACCACCACTTCTAGCAGCGTGAAACCGGCTTGCCGGTTTCGATCGTTGACGGCCGTCATCTTCCCAGTCCTCCGCTTTGCACGAAATCG
Organism: Candidatus Chaera renei; assembly: GCA_004100265.1. GTDB lineage: Bacteria > Patescibacteriota > Saccharimonadia > Saccharimonadales > Saccharimonadaceae > Chaera > Chaera renei. The sequence continues at coordinate 14,505 of SCKW01000003.1, read as the reverse complement.
CCGTACTCGATAGTTTGCGCGCCGCCGCCGGAGCCGTATTTTACTCGTACGAATATGTATTTAAGAGTGGCTGACTGCTGGCTGATAAAAACCTTGCCCTCGTGCGGCGGCGGCAGGCTGGGGGGCAGCTCGGCGCTGAAGTCTTCTACCGGTGTGCCGTCCAACTTGAAGGGAATCGCCGCGAAATCGCGGTTTTCGTAATTTTGCAGCTTCTGGTAGGCCAAGGCGTTAGCGGTTAGCAAATCAGTCGCCCGGTCGGTGTAGACGGTAGCCGAAGCGTACATGTTGGTTAAAAGTACCGCCGCTAAAGTAACGATAAACAGGGTGATCAGCATTTCGACTACGCTGAACCCCGCGCTTTTGTTTGCTAGTTTGGGCGCCATTTTTTATTTTGCTGCTCGCTTTACAGCCTATGCTACCACACTTTCGCCTAAAGCTTAACCACCCCGCGCGGCGCGCGCCTCGGGGTGGTCGCTGGGCTTAGTTAACGGTGACTAAAGCCGTCTTTACTGCAGGCTGGTTTTAACCTGTACGGCGTTGTTGGCGGTCTCTTTGGCCCAGTAAAGTTTGAACTTGGCGCAAGGCTCAGCCGTGCAGGCGGTCACGCCGTCCGATTGGAAGGCTTGGTAGCCGTACTGGTCCTTGGTGGGAGTGGCCGAGTTCACCATTGAGTTGGCGGTTTGGTTCGGCGGGCGAAGGGCGTTGATGTCCAGACCCTTCAGGTTCTGCTGAACCCAGGTGTCGGTGTCAAGCTTGCCGGTAAAGGTAGGATACCCGCCGGTTTCGCTATTGTAGATTTCTAGTTGAGTGGCAATCGAGTTGATGTCGGTCAGCCGCTTGGAATCGCGGGCTTTAGCCGGGCCGCTGGCGTAGGTGCTAAGCACCAACGTGGCCAAAATACCGATGATCACGATAACGATCAACAGCTCGATGATCGTGAAACCTTTTTGCCTGATTGTCTGTTTGAGCATGAACTGCCCCCCTTTTAGTTACTTGCTAGTACTTGACCAGATGTGCCGTGCGTCTCTAGCTTAAGCACGCATCTTGGATTCAAGTATAGCCATAATCGTTTTACAGTCAATACGCGATTTAACCCTTGATATTCTGTGACAGGCTGGCTATCGGCCCCATCACGCTGGCGGCGATTAGTCCAACCATCGAGCCCATAATAACCAGCATGACCGGCTCGATAATCGAGCTGATGCTGTCGATGGTCACGTCAACCTCTTCTTCGTAAAAATCGGCGACTTTCACCAATACTTTGTCGGTCTGGCCAGTTTCTTCGCCGACCGCCAGCATTTGCGGAATAATCGCCGGGAACAGCGGGCTGCGCGACAGTGCGTCGGACAGCGGCTTGCCGTTTTTCACTTCTTCGGCCGCCTTGGCCAGCTCGTCCTTGAAGGCCACATTGCCGATGGCTTCACCGGTAACTTTCAGCGCCTCCAAAACGCTTACCCCGGCGCTCATTAGCGAGGCGAAGGTACGGGCGAAACGGGCCACCGCCACCTTGGTGATGATATCGCCCAGGCCGGGCAATTTAATCACCGTGCGGTGGAACTTAGCTTTGCCGCCGGGGGTTTTTAAGACCGAGCGAACGGCGAACACCAGCCCGGCCGTGCCGCCGATCACCAGGTACCAGTAATTGCGCATAAAGCCGCTGATGCCCAGCATGATGCGGGTGAGCAGCGGCAACTGAGCGTCGGGGCCGCCCAGGCTGCGCAAGATGTTACCGATGCTGGGGATCACGAAAAACATCAGTCCGAAAAACGACAGGATGGTAATAATCAGCAGGACAGCGGGGTAGGTCATGGCGCTTTTGACCTTTTTGCGCATGTTGTCGTTTTTTTCTTGCTGAGTGGCCAGGCGTTTGAGGATATCATCCAGAATGCCGCCGGCCTCGCCGGCTTTAACCATGTTCACGAACACGTCGCTGAAAGTGCCGGGATGTTTGGCAAAGGCGCCGCCCAGCGTCATGCCCGATTGCACGTCTTTGGTGATGGCCTCCAAAACGGTTTTTAAGGCTGGGTTTTCTGACTGGGCCGACAAGGTGGTCAGGGCGCGGGTCAGGGGCACGCCGGCACTGATCATTACCGACAGCTGCCTGGTAAAAATCACCAGATCTTTCGACCTTACCTTGCCGCCGCCCAGCGACAGCTTGAATTTTTGCCCCCTCAGCTCGTTCAGGGCGATCGGCTTGAGGTCTTGCTTGACTAGGGCGGCCAGGGCATTTTCGCGGGTCGAGGCGTCAACGTTGCCCGTAACCATCTGGCCGGATTTGTCCTGAGCGGCATAGTGATAACTTGGCATGGCTTTTATTCGCGGGTGACCCGCAAGATCTCCTCTATGCTGGTTTGGCCGCGCAGCGCCTTAATCAAGCCGTCCAGCTGCATAGTTACCATGCCTTCTTTGATCGACTGGTCCTGAATGTTATTGCTGGTAGCGTTGGCGACTATCAGTTTTTGGACTTCCAGCGAATTGGCCAGAACTTCGTAAATGCCAATGCGGCCGCGGTAGCCGGTGCCGTTGCATTCGTCGCAGCCGCCGCGGTGTTCGCGCCATAAATTCTCAAAATTACGATCGCTGGAGTTAAGTTCTTTGCCAAGATCGGCGCCGATACCCTCGCCGGCCGCCTGTTCTTCCAGCTGGTGGACGTGACTAAGCTCGGCATCTTCTTTCAGGTTGAAGATCCGCCTAATCTCTTTCATTTCTTCGTCTGACGGCTGGTATTTTTCGCGGCACGCTGGGCACAGCCGGCGCACCAGACGCTGGCCAACCACCGCCCGCACCGTGCTGGCGATCAGAAACGGCTCGATGCCCATGTCGAGCAGGCGGGGCAAGCAGGTGGCGGCGTTATTGGTGTGCAGAGTGCTAAAAACCAAATGGCCGGTCAGGGCGGCCTGTACCGCCAGGTTGGCGGTTTCGCCGTCGCGGATCTCGCCAACCATTATAATGTTCGGGTCTTGCCTAAGCAGCGCCCTGAGCCCGGCTATAAAAGTCATGCCGGCCTGGGGGTTGACCTGGGTCTGGTTGGCACCCGGAATGCGGTACTCCACCGGATCTTCAACGGTGGAGATGTTCACCGAAGGATCGTTTAGCATCGAAAGAATACTGAACAGACTGGTGGATTTGCCGGAGCCGGTTGGTCCGGTTACTAAAATCATGCCATGGGGCTGCACGATGGCTTCTTTCAGGGATTTCAGCGACCATCCCCAGAACCCCAACTCTTCCAGGCTTTGCGACTTGCCGCTTTCGTCCAAGATGCGCATGACCACTTTCTCGCCGTTGGTAATCGGCAAGGTACTGACGCGAAAGGCGTAGCGTTTGCCGGCCAGAACGATTTTAAAGCGGCCGTCCTGGGGTACCCGCCGCTCGTCGATCTTCAGATTGCTTAAAATCTTAATCCGCGACACCAGTGCCTCGTGGACGTTTTTGGGCAGTTTGTTGGCCTCGCGCAGCACGCCGTCAATCCGGTAGCGGATGATCACGTTTTCTTCGCGCGGTTCGATGTGAATGTCCGAGGCGTCGGCCCTGATGGCATATTCCAGCAGCAGGTTGACCGTCTGGGCGATTGGCGAGTCTTCGGCGATGTCTTTTTCGGATATCCGCTGTTGGGTCGGATCGGCGTCTTTTTGAAATTCAATGACCCGGCCCAGCTCGCTGGCTACGCTTTCACGGTAACTTTCCATGGCGCTGAGGATGTTGTCTTTGGTCGCCACGTACAGCTTAAACTTGTTGCCGATATACTTTTGCAAAAAATCGACCGCCTGCACGTCGTCGGGGTCTTCCATGGCAATGTGCTTAACGCCGGAGCTGTCAATTTTAAACACCACCGCGCTGTACTGGTGAGCGATCCTCTCTGGAATAACCGATACAGTTTGTTTGTCCAGGTCTTTAAGATTAATTTCAACGAAAGGAATGCCGGCGTTTTTGGCGTACAGCTCCGTTAGGTCTTTGTCGGTAAGCAGCTCGCGCTTCAGCACCAGGTCTTGCAGCGGCCGGCCGGTCTTTTTTTCTTCGGCCAGCAGTTCTTTCAGTTTGTCATCGCTCAACTTGCCGCTGGAACGCAGCAGCTTCTCGATAGTGCTGTCGGATATTCTCATGTCGCTTATGCTGATTATATCTAAAACGTCGGTTTTTAGTAAAAAGAACGTTCTCGCCGCTTAGCCCAGAATGGCTTTGTTACCCGGGCAGTTCACGCAATATCCCGGGTAGCTGTCGGGCTGCGATGGGTGGGCCTTGCAGTTGCCTTTGATGCAGTAATAGTAGCTGCTGTCAACGCCAAAATTAGCCGCCCAGGGCTCGGGCGGGAATTTGCAGGCGCTCAGCGGCCCGCCGATCGGACAGAAACGAATGCTAATCTGCACGGTTTCGCCGGAATTATTAAAATAGTCGTAGTCATAAACGCTGCCCGGCCAGGGGCCGTCGGGCCAGTTTTTGCCCTGGTCGGCGGAAAGAAATTCGTTCAGGCCGGCCGGCAGGCCGCGGTTCACGTCGGGCGGATAGGCGTTGTATTTTTGGGTGTAAAACTTAACGGCGCTGGCCATAATGTTCAGTTCGCTGTCGGCTTTTTTAAGGTAGGCCCGCTCTTTGGCCCCGCCGTAGTAATTCAGCACGATGGTAGCCAGTATGGCGATAATCACCATAACGATTAAAACTTCCAAGATAGTAAAACCGTTCTTTGTCCGGGCGGACCGGTGCAAACTGGCGTTCATGCTAATGATTATAATGCGTCATTGTCCGCGCCGCGCCTGCAAAATGCAAGACTGCCGCGCCAAAAGCCGGTAAAATATTGATTAATGAAAACCGTCCGGACGACCACTATTGTCAACACCGCCTCCGCTGCCGAAACCGCGGCCCTGGGAGAGCGCATCGGGCGCGGCCTAAGAGGCGGCGAAACCATTGTTCTGACAGGCGACATAGGCAGCGGCAAAACCACTTTCGTGAAAGGGTTGGCGAGGGGTTTGGGATGTCGCGAAACCGTGCAGAGCCCGACTTTTTTGATTGTTTCGGTTTATGACTGCCGCCCGCCGCTTAGGCTGTATCATTATGATTTCTACCGCCTGGAAGATCCGGGGATCATGGCCGATCAGCTGCTAGAATCAACCGGTGACCCGGCGGCGGTTAACGTGCTGGAATGGTCCGAGATCGTCAGCGGCGTTTTGCCCAAAAACAGCGCGCTGATCCGCTTGTCGGCGGTCGCCGGGCGCGATGAAGCCCGCCGGTTGGAATTTAACCTGCCGGACGGCATGTCGTATCTGCTGCGCGGGGAGCGAAACCAACCATGACGTTGGCTATCAAAACGGATACGGCCAAGGCCGAGGTTATCTTGCTGGACCGATCGGGCCGGCAACTAAGCCGGCGGGCCTGGGTTGCCGGCCGTTCGCTCGAGGCGGACATCTTTCAGGCAATCAGTCGGCAGTTGAAAAAGGTTAAGGCAGGCTGGCGGGATATCGAGGGAATCGTCGTCTTTGCGGGGCCCGGCAGCTTTACCGGGCTGCGAATCGGCGCCGCGGCCGCCAACGCCCTTGCCGCCGGCCTGGGCTGCCCGGTGGCCGGTAGCGGCGGCCCGGACTGGCTGGAAGATGGTTTGACCGCCCTAAAGAGCGGCCGCGCCGACCCGATCGTTCTGCCCGATTACGGACGCCAGCCAGGTATCAGTTCTCCCAAAAAGTAAACGGTTGATTATCCTCGCCCCGGCACGTACAATATTTATCAGGTTGTATTTTCGACCGTTTAAGGTATTTCGTAGCGGATTATCAACTTAACTTAATTAACTTTTTATCAAGCGCTTCAAAAATCCAGTCAAAAACCCGCGAACCTGATTTTGGCACTGGCTGAAATCGGCCGTATCGGCGGATCCGGCCGATTGAGCGCAAGAAGAGTGAGGTAAAGGAAAACCATGCTGAGCGCAATCATCGCCGCGGTGCTCGGGTTGCTTTTTGGGGCAGCTTCGCACCATGTCTATCAGCGCCGACGGGGGGAGTCGAGCGCCCAAAAAGCCGAAAAACTGACCCAAGAGGCCAAAAACAAAGCTAAGCAAATCGAGCTGGAGGCCAAGGACAAGGCCCTTAAAATCGCCGAGGACGCCAAAAAAGAAGAGCAGCGCCGGCGCGACGAGCTGACCAAGGCCGAAAACCGCCTGGCCGACCGCGAGACGCATCTTGATGGCAAGCTCGAGGAACTCGACCGGCGCAGCGAAAAGCTGCGGCAATCGGAAGAAGAGGTTGAAAGCCTTAAAGACGAACTGCGCGAGATCCGCTCCCGCCAGCAAGAGAAGCTCGAAAAAATCGCTAAGCTAACCAAAAAAGAGGCCGGCGAAAAGTTAATGGCCATGACCGAGCGCGACATCAAAGAAGACTTGGCCGGCCTAGTGGCTAAACTGCAAAGCGAAACGGCGGCCGAGGCAGAGGAACGCGCCCAAACCGTGCTGGTTGGCGCCATGGAGCGGATGGCCAGCGAAGTAACGGCCGAGCGCACGGTAACCGCTCTGAAGCTTGAAGACGAAGAAATGAAAGGCCGGATTATCGGTAAAGAGGGCCGTAACATTCAAGCGCTGCAGCGTGCCACCGGCGTGGACATTTTGGTAGACGACACTCCGGGCATGGTGGTGCTGTCAAGCTTTGACCCGGTGCGGCGACAAGTGGCCCGGCTGGCGTTAGAGATGCTCATGAAAGACGGCCGGATTCATCCCGCTCGTATCGAAGAGGTCGTTGAAAAAGCCCAGAAGCAAATTGACAAGGATATCGACAGGGCGGGCGAGGACGCCGCCCGAGAAGTTGGCGTGGTGGGCGTTCCGCCGGAGCTGTTGCGCCTGCTGGGCGAACTGAAATTCCGTACCTCTTACGGCCAAAACGTACTGAAACACAGCGTTGAGATGGCCCATATCGCCGGCCTGATCGCCGAAGAAATCGGCGCCAACGTCCGCGTTACCAAAATGGCCACTCTGCTGCACGACATCGGCAAAGCGGTCACCCACCGGATGGAGGGCAAGCATCACCATATCGGCGGCGAGCTGGCACGCAAGTACGGGCTTAGCGAAGATATTGCCCACGCTATCGAGGCGCATCACGACGATATTGATGCCACCACGCCCGAAGCGCTGGTGGTTCGGGTATGCGACGCCTTGTCCGCGGCCCGTCCCGGCGCCCGCAATATTAGCGCCGAAAACTTCGCCGAACGCATGCGCGAACTAGAAAACGTGGCAACTAGCTTTGACGGCATCGACAAAGCCTACGCCATCAGCGCCGGCCGCGAAATCAGGGTAATCGTGAAGCCGCAGAGCATAGACGATCTGTCCGCCATTAAACTGGCGCGCGACATCGCCACCAAAATAGAAAGCACCATGCAATATCCGGGCACCATTAAGGTGAACGTTATCCGCGAAACCCGGGCTATCGAATACGCCAAATAAGCAAGACGGCCGGCAATTGACCAAGCTAACCGCGGCCCCTGGTGGTATAGTAAAGGTATGGCGGAGCTCAATTACGGCGACGTCCAAAGAGCCGTGCAGGATGCCACTCGCAACTTGCGCGATCTGATGGGCCGTATTGTCAGCCGCGCCGACCGTCTGAACGGCATCGAGCAGCAGCTTGCCATTATCAGGGGAGAAATAGAAGACGTTCGAGGGCAGATCGGGGCGCTTAGCCGTAACGTCGGCGCCATGCATATGCCCAGTTACCCCTGGCAGCATGGCGGCGAGGCGAGCGGCCATTTAGCCAAAATTCCTCAGCTTTGCCACGAGGTGACGGCGCTTGATCGAAGACTTCAGGTAATCGAACGCTACCTGGCGGTGATCAGCGAATATTTGTACGGCAGCCAAAAACCGCCGAGCGAAGAGAGTTAGCCGCTAAAACTATCGGGGCATGGTAAATATCGGGGTGTGGCGCAGCCTGGCTAGCGCGCGCGGTTTGGGACCGCGAGGCCGGAGGTTCAAATCCTCTCACCCCGACCAAGTTAGACGACCATCGTATCTTGAGACACCAATCGAAAGACTCACTAGTATAGCGGCTCCAAACACAAAGTTTGAGAAGCAGCCCCCACCTTCATCAATTGGCGACTTATCGCCTCATCCGTAATGAAGAATTATCAACGACTAGGTATCGATTAGATGAGATATGGTTTAATATGAAAAGTATTAAGTGTAAAATTATGGCAACTGCGAACCAGCTCAAGACTCTAAAAGAACAGCTCAAGGTCTATAGGCGAAAGTATCTGAGGAAAGACTTTTCAAGCCACAACGAAGCCGATACTCGCATCATGATCAACAGCTTCTTGACGGATATACTTGGCTATCAAGAGTTGGAAGAAATCAGAACCGAGTACCGCATAAAGTCAGAATACGCAGATTATGTAATTCAATTGAAGCGCAAGAAGCACTTCGTAGTAGAGGTGAAATCTATCGAATTGGATATCAACGATAAGCATCTGCGACAGAGTTTAGCCTATGCCGCCAACGAAGGCATTGATTGGATACTGTTACTTAACGGCCGAGAAGTTCAGCTTTATCGAGTAAACTTTGCCAAACCAATAACTACAACGCTTATATTTAAACTCGATTTCATGAATAGTGATGATTTTAAAAAAGCACCAGAGCTTTTGTGGCATCTTACGAAAAAAGCCGTTGTGCGTAACGAGTTGGAAACATTTTGGAAGCGTACAAATGCGCTTAATCCTGACAATCTATCAAAACTGCTATATTCTGAAGAAGTCGTTAAGCGATTACGTAGTGACCTCAAAGAACAGACGGGCATTTATTTTCAAATTGAAGACGTGGCCACTTCGCTTTACCAGGTTATTGCGAATAAGGTTGAGTTTCCAAAACCTCGGCTTCGAGCGAAAAAGAAAGCGATAAGACAAGAAGCTACCCCCCAATAGCCGAGACAGCGAAGCCAATGGATTTTTCTAGGTAAAAACTCGTCGCTCAACCCCAAGCCGCGTAAACTACGTCCTTTGCTGCTGGCATTAAGTCCGTGGCACCCCCTTACTTTTTGCCGGTAATGTACTTCCACAAGGCGATTGCGGCCAGTACCAGCACCACGGTTACCAGAAGGTAGGTCAGCCAGGCGAAGAACATCATCGAGCCGCCGGTGCCGTACATGGCGTTATAATCCATCATCTTTTATACCCCCTTAGTTTATTTGGTACGCCTAAATTATACACCCGGCGGGGCGGCTTCGGCCTATGGACAACCAGGCGGTTTACGGAGATAATAAATGTCGGCTCAAGTACAACCGGGGTGTGGCGCAGCCTGGCTAGCGCGCAGCGTTCGGGACGCTGAGGTCGTCCGTTCAAATCGGATCACCCCGACCATTACAAGGGCATGAAGATTAAACTTGATGGCTTTGTAATGGTTTTGAAAGTTAACGGGGGCGTGCTTTGGCTGCCCGCCTGGCGGCGTGGGCAAAACCGTCGTCAATGACATTGCCGCCGAATTCGCCGAAACGGCGCGTGACGGCTCTTTCGATCAGCCAATCGGCTAAAATGGGATTTTTGGGCAGCAGCGAGCCGTGCAGGTAGCTGCCGATCACGTTTTGGTAGCGGGCCCCTTCGGTTTTGTCGGCTCCGTTATTGCCGGCTCCTTTGATAACCGTGCCAAGCGCTTGCGACGGGTCGTCTAAAAACGTCTGGCCGCTGTGATTTTCGTAGCCGATGATCTCGCCGAAGTCGCTGTTAATCAGAATGTTGCCAATCAGCCGCTTAGGCCCGGCGTGTGTTTCGGCGGCCAGCAGGCCGATACCCTTGATGATTTTGCCTTCGGCGGTTTTGAAAAACCGGCCGAACAGCTGGTACAGGCCGCAAATCATCAACATCGGCACGCCGTCTTCGGCCAGGCGATGAAGCTCGGGGCCGATAAGCTGCAGGTCGCTTTGCACTTTCTCTTGGCCGGAATCCTGGCCGCCGCCGCCGATCACCAGATCAACCTGGTCCGGGAACTGGCCGCCCGGGTGGTGGTAAACCAACTCGGGCTGGTAGCCGTGCCATTCCAGCCGTTTGATAATGGCCAGAGCGTTACCGCGGTCGCCGTAAATATTCATCTGGTGGGGATAGAGCTGCAACAGTCGAACCTTTTTAGGTTTAACGCTCATAAAACCGGCTCCACTTTCGTGTAACGCGCCAGGCGGCGCCTGATCGTCAGCATGGCGGTGTAGGTGCAAAAAATATAACCGCCCCGATAGCGCGCCATGGTTTCAACAAACTGCCCAGTGGCCTTGGTCAGATTTGGTTCTACTCGGCCTACCCTGACTTCGTCGTACTGCAGTCTGAGCGCCATGTCGTAGGCGCGCAAGCCGCCGACCATTTGCACGCCGCCGGCTTGCAGGCCCGAAAAGTCAACGTCCCACAGCCACGACATGTCGCGCCCGTCGGCAAAACGGTCGTTAATGGCGATCATCACCGCCGCCTTGTCGTGGCGTTCGGCGGCCAGACTCAGGCGGAAACCGGCCGGGTTTTTGACCAAGATCAGCTCGAGCGGCCGGCCGTTAACGCTAAAAACTTCGCCCCGCCCGAATGCCGGCTCGACTTTTTCTAGCAACTTAATCAGCTCTTCGGGCTGGCTGGCGCTGACAAGCCGTCGGCAAACCGTCAGGGCCGCCGCGGCGTTGAGCAGATTATGAGCGCCCTCTAGGCGCGGCGAGGCGGCATAATCGGCCTTACCCATCTGGTAAACGGCCCCTTTGGGGGTAATTGACTTCAAGATAACGTCGCCGGATCTCAGCGGCGGCGCTTCAGTCCGGGGAAGACGCCCCGCCGGCGCTTTAATGTCTCCGCCATGTAGCTCGTCGTCACTGACGAACAGCCGTCTTAAGCTTTCGTCCGCGCCGAAATAATTAATATTCAGCCGTCTGGCAGCGTCAGACTGTTTGGCTAGGCCAAGTACCCTGGCGTCGTCGCGGTTCAGCACGGCGAACTGGCGGGCCGAGGCGACCACCTTGGCCAGCAAACGGGCGGTGTGGTCGATTTCGCCAAAACGGTCAAGCTGGTCGCGCATAACGTTAAGCACCAGCACGGCGCGCGGCGGCAACTGGCGGGTAAAGGATACGGCATGGGCCTCGTCGAGCTCCAATACCGCCAAATCGGCTTCCAGCCGGCCGTCACGGTTGATCTGTCTCAGCAGGGCAGCCGCCACTCCCCGGCTAAAATTGCTGCCGGTTGGGTTGGTGAACACCTTTTTGCCACTGCCGCGAAGAATTTCGGCGATCATTTTGGTAGTGGTGGTCTTGCCGTTGGTGCCGGTTACTACCACTATTCCTTCGGGCAGTTGCCCCAAGGCGTGATTAACGAACGACCGGTCCAGCTTTTCAACGACCAGGCCTGGCAAAGCCGAGCCTCCTCCGCGCAGCGAAGCTAACCGTTGTACGGCTTTGCCTACGGCTATAACGTGTTTGCGCTTCATAAACCTCTAGCAACCATCATAACAAAAAACGATTACGGCGGGGCTATGTCATACAGAGGTGGAGTGTTACAATATGCTCATGCTTGTGGCTGCCTTTGTGGCTTGGTGGTATGGCGGCGGCTGGTCGCTGCAGATGTCGGAAGTGGCCGCTCAATTCAGGCGGACGGCTGATTTTTTCTCGATCGGCCTGTTGCTTAAGACGCTGATCAATCCCTTTAAGGGTATTTCCGGAGAGGTGCCGTCGCAGGGGCCGCTTGGCGTTATGGCTCGGGCGTGGTTTGACCGGCAGCTGTCGCGGGCGATCGGCGCCGTCATTCGGCTGTTCACGGTGCTGGCCGGCGGTTTGGTGATACTGGCGGTAAGCCTGGCGGGAGCCTTGCGGCTGATTATTTGGCCGCTGCTGCCACTGTTGCCGCCGGTGTTGGCGGTTTTATGGCTGATCGGGTGGGTGCCGTGGCGACAGATTTGAATTTGAACTTAAACAGCGTCAGAGCGCAAAAGGCGCGTCTGAGCGCTCTCTTGGGAAGGCCGCCGGTTAGGTTTTTGACTGCCGGCTTAATCGTGGTCCTGGCGGCGGCGGGCGCGTACTTGCTGGCGCGCTCTTTGGCCGTCGGCTGGTTGGCGCTGGCTATAGCCGTCTTGCCGCTGCTGTTGCTGCTGTGGTACCAGGGCGAACTGCAACGGCTGCCTGCGGCGGCGGGCAGCATAGACGGTATGCTGGAAGCCGGTCTTTTGGGGATATTACCCACGGCGCCGGGCAGACTGACCCCGAAAACTTTGGCTGGCTGCCTGTCCAGAACTTCCGGCGGCCTGTTTTTAGCCGCCCGGTTCGGTATCGCGCCGTCGTTGCTCGAACAAACTGCCTCTGATAATCCGGCCGATCTGGCCGCCGTCTGGCGCGAAGCCGATAGCCTGCGCCTGCTAAGCGGTGCCAGCGAGCTGTCGGCCCTGTGCGTGTCGGTGGCTATGTTGCGCGTTAACCCGGTTGTCAAAGGAGTGATCGCCAGATTGCAACTTGACGAGGGCGATTTATTGGCGGCCGTCCGCTGGTACGCCTATTTAAACCGGTTGGTTTACGACTACCACCGTCCGGTTTACGACGGCGGCCTGGCCCGTGACTGGTCATTTGGCTACACGCCTCTGCTGGAGCGCTTCGGGCGGCCGCTTGGCGTGCGCGGCCGGCGCGATCCGGCCGTGGCTCACCAGGTGGCCAGCCATCAAAAACTGATCGAACAGCTGCTGGCCGTGCTGGGGCAGTCCGACAGGCGTGCCGCGGCGGTAGTTGGTCCCTTGGGTTCGGGCAAAACCAAAATGGTTGAGGTGTTCGCCGCCAGGCTGCTTGACGCCGCTGACCAGTCTGTGCCTGACCGGCTGCGTTTTAACCAGGTTGTCAGTTTGGACGCCGCCTCTTTAATTGCCCGCGCCAAGGGCCGGGGCGACCTTGAGCAGTTGGTCGGCGCCCTGCTGGTCGAGGCCTACCGCGCCAAAAACGTTATAGTCTGCCTGGATGACGCCCAGCTGTTTTTAGAGGATGGCATAGGCTCGGTCGATCTATCCAAGCTGCTGAATCCGGTACTTGAGGCGGGCAATCTGCCGATGATTCTGATTATGGACGAACAGCGCTGGCTGCAGATCGGCCGCCGCAACCCGGCCCTGGCCGCCGCGATCAGCCGCCTGAATCTGGGCGAGCCGTCCGACGACGAAATGCTCGATATTATTTTTAGCCAGTTGACCATACTGGAATTTAAAAGACATGTCACTTATATGTTTCAGGCGGTGCGCGAAGCCGTTCGCCTAAGCCGCCGCTATTTGCGCGATCTGGCTCTGCCGGGCGGCGCCATCAAGCTTTTGGAGTCGTCGGCCGCACTGGCGGATTCGGGGCTGGTCACGGCGGCTTCGGTGCAGGCGGCGCTGGAAGAGTCAACCGGTGTTAAGGTAGCGCCAGTTGACTCCGCGGCAGAAAAACAGAAACTGCTAAAACTAGAGGAGCTGATTCATCAGCGCATGGTTAACCAAACCCAGGCGGTAGCCGCTGTCAGCGACGCGCTAAGAAGAGCCAGGTCGGGGGTACGCAACCCCGACAGGCCGGTTGGCACCTTTTTAATGCTCGGCCCCACCGGCGTGGGCAAAACCGAGCTCAGCAAAGCTCTGGCCGAGGTTTATTTTGGCGGCGAGGACCGGCTGGTGCGACTTGATATGAACGAATTCTCGGGCGCCGGTGATACCGCCCGACTGATTGACGCCGGCGAAACCAACGGCTTCAGCCTGGCGGCTCAAATCAGCAAGCAGCCCTTCAGCGTGGTGCTGTTAGACGAGATCGAAAAGGCTCACGACGCGGTTAGAAGCTTGCTGCTGCAAATGATTGACGAGGGCGTTTTGCGCGATTCCGGCAATCGCCAAATAAGCTTCAGAGACGCTATTATCATTGCCACCAGCAATGCCGGAGCCGACACCATTCGCCAGCTGGTAGAGGCCGGCCAACAGCCCGAGCGGTTCGGCGATCAACTGGTTAACCAACTAATCTCGTCGGGCCAATTCAGGCCGGAGTTTATCAACCGTTTCGATGACGTTATTATCTTCAAGCCGCTAGGCAAAGACGAATTGCGGCAGGTGGTGGATCTGATTCTTGCCGGCATCAACCGCAACCTGGCGCTGCAAAAAATCAGCCTGCGCCTGGCCGATGACGCCAAAGACTGGCTGATCGAACAAGGCTATGACGCCAGACTGGGCGCCCGGCCGCTGCGGCGGGTGGTGCAGCGCAACGTTGAAAATCTGGTGGCCAAAAAAATCCTTTCGGGCGGCGCGGCTCCCGGCAGCGTGATCGAGGTTAAGTCTTCCGATTTGCTGGAGCCCTAAATTTTTATCTGTTAAAATAAGGTGGTCTGTCGCTGTATTTAAAGATTACTAAATCACGCCAAAAACAATTTATTTTTATTTATGACTACGCACGATCATTCTTTTGACGAACGGGACAACCAGCTGCTGAAAAAACGGGCGCTTCAGGTGCAGCGCGGTGCCGCTAGGGCGGCGGTGCTTGGCATCAACGACGGGCTGGTCAGCACGCTTAGCATAGTGCTGGCCGTGGCGGGAGCCGGCTCGGCTCCGGCAACCGT
>SCKW01000020.1 GCA_004100265.1 Candidatus Chaera renei | reverse complement strand
ACCCTTTCAACTAAAAAAACGGCGGGGGAAATTCAAAAAGAATCAAGGGGCGGTTTTTCTGACGGGGCGCGCGACAGCTTTGCTGGCGCAGGCGTCGGGATCGATGGCGGACAAATTGTCTACCTGCTAGATGGTGGCAAGCTCGGCACGCTTAAATTTCCATCTTTTTGGTTTGAAAATACTTCTCAAGGCAAATTCATGCTCTCAATAGCATTTGGACAATCCAAATACTATGTTGACAATCTGTCCGAGAACACCAAACGTGGACTTCGCCAAAAGGTTCGGCGCGGTGAATACCCAGGCCCAGCACCGATTGGCTACATAAATGATGTCCGTAGTAAAAGTATTGTGGTAGACAAACGACGTGCGTCGATTGTTGTTTCCGCTTTTCAGCTGTATGCAAAAGGCAATCAACGGCTAGAAAACATAGCTTTATTTCTAAAGAATGAAGGCATTACCACCAAAAGCGGCAAACAACTGACCAAAGACCAAGTGAAGCGAATGCTGAGCAATCCGTTTTACTACGGACATTTCAAATACTTGGGCGAAGTCCACGAGGGCAAGCACAAAGCGATCGTGTCAAAGAAACTCTTTGACGATGTGCAAGCCACGCTTACTCGGCGTGGTCGTCCGCAAAAGAGCAAAACCGAGCCGCAAATATTTTGCGGTTTGCTGGCCTGCGCTTCTTGTAGCATGTCGATCACTGCTGAACACAAGATAAAGCGACAAAAGAACGGTAATGTGCATGAATATGTCTATTACCGATGCACCAAGAAGCGCAAAGACTTCAAATGTGTTGAACCAGCCGTCACCGAAGCCGACTTAACAGAACAGCTGCAAGATACACTTGATGATTTCGCCATGCCAGAGGCATGGGCCAGCAAAATGCAAGCTATGCTTACACGAGATGAGAAAACAGCCGATGAAAATGCTTCCGTGTTTGTGAGTGACGCACAAACACGACTTGCGAACTTGCAAAGCAAGTTACAGCGACTACTTGATGGCTATCTTGACCAACATATTGACCAGAAGACTTACCGCACTAAACAGGCCGAACTAATGAGTGAAAAGAAGTCGCTGGAAGAGCAAGTCAGCAAGCTAACGCTTGCCGGAAGCAGTTGGATTGAACCCATGCGAGCATGGATCAATCTGGCTGTTTCTCTCCGTGAAACAGCAAAAAACGCCGAGTCGAGTGCCATAAAAGAGGCTTTGTTGAAAATTGAAGGATTGAACCTATTTCTAAAATCCAAAAAGGCGCAGCCTGCGGCTGCCCCAAATATTTCTCCCCTTCTGATAAACCCTTGGTTTGCGCTTCGCGCAACCAAAGAAAAAACGGCGCATTCGCGCCGCAATTCCGATTTTGTTCCAAACTTGGTGCGCGAGAGAGGACTTGAACCTCCACGCCGTTAAGGCACATGCTCCTAAGGCATGCGCGTCTACCGATTCCGCCACTCGCGCTTAGAAATGACCGCGCCTTAAAAGCTTAAAACGTTAAAGCGCTATTTAAAAAATTAAAGCCGCCATTAGTTTAACAGCGGTTCGCCTTGGGTTGTTCATTTTTTAGGACCGGTCGAGGCGGTAGATCGCCAGCGCCGCGTCTCCGTAATTACGTTTGTCCACCACAACAACTCCATTAACGGCCGGCGCCGGCTCCCTACCTGAGTGGGATAATACCATAAGCCCGTTATTTTTTAAATGCCTGACCAGTTTTTCCAGCGTGGCTACCTGCAAACAAGCGTAAGGCGGATCGCAAAGCACCAGATCGAACAGGGCCAAGGGATTATTGGCGCTCCACGAAGCGGCGCCAGCCCTGACAACCTTAACTCGATCATTCGCTCCCAAAAGGCTGACATTGCTTTTGCTTACCGAAGCGGCGGTTTTATTTTGATCGATCAGCAAAGCCCGGGCGGCGCCGCGACTAACCGCCTCCAGCCCGAGCGCCCCGCTGCCGGCAAAAGCGTCCAGAACAGTTTTGCCGTTGAGGTCGCCCAGTATATTAAACAGCGCTCCCCGCACCCGCTCGCTCATGGGGTGGGTCGAGGCGGCGGGCGGGGTGTCGATATTGCGCCCGCCAAATTCGCCGGCGATAATCCTAACTTTCACTAGCAGCCACCCGGGCGGCGCTATACCAAGCTAACGCCACCGTTCTAATAATTAAAGGCACCAGGTCTTCTCTGGTTTGTCTGGCCAGCTTGGGAGTCCAGCCCTTTTTATGAAACCGTTCGTACATATTCAAATGGCTAATGTGGCGGGCGGCTTCTAAAAAATACGGCCCGATGCCCTCTTGGGCAACCCGCCGATATTCGCGTTCACTGGGACGGCCCAACGGCAGCGTCAGCGGCGCTATGGTGGTGGCTACGCCGATCTCAAACAGCACGTGAGTGGTCATCACCCCTTTGGCTCCCCAGAATTCCCAGTTACGGCGCAAGGTGTCGCGGCGGCTGTAGCCGTTAATGATCAATTTGTCGCGGATTGTCCGGCGGGTTTCAAGGCCTTCGCCGCGCAACTGCTCCAGCTTTTCTTCCAAAGGATAATGATGGGCCGGGGTCAGGCCGTCCACCAGAGCGTGAGCCAGCCAGGCCGCTTCAAAAGCCGCCCTTTCGCGGTTGCCCGATCTTAAGGCCTCTGTCAGGTTAAAAGAATGGTCTTCAATCATGATTAACAATCCCGTATCACGAGGATCGTTCGGGTCGAAGTAGTGCCACGGTTCGTCGCGGGCGGGACTTTTGCGCTTGATACTGTCGGGGCCGTTATTCCCCTCGAAATGCAGTATTTCGCCGATCTTGGGAAACGGCAGGCCCAGCGGCAGCTTTTTTTTGACATAGCGCATGGCCAACCGGTCAATTTTTTGATGCGTGCCCATCACGTTGCCGGAACCGCGTCGCAAAGTAGTACCTGAATACATAAACTTTATAGTCTTTTAATTAATTTAATGAAGTAAGATGCCGAAAATATTCCACCTGGCGGTTCAGTTGCTGGTATTTTAGCAGATCGTCTGGCGTCTGACTTAAAAACCGTCGGGCGGCGCTGCGGGCCCGGCCCACCAGGTTGGCATCCGTTAAATCGGCGAACCGCAGCGGCAAGCGGCCATGCTGGGCCTGACCGTATACCTCGCCCGGTCCGCGCAGTTTAAGGTCGGCTTCCGCCAGATAAAAACCGTCGTCGCTTAGGGCAACCTCGCGCAAGCGCCGCCCCGGCGCCGCCGAAGTGGAAGGCACTAAAAAGCAATAACTTTGACGGTCAGAACGGCCAACCCGGCCGCGTAACTGGTGCAGCTGGGCCAGCCCAAAACGTTCGGCCCCCTCAACTACCATAACCGATGCCCTGGGCACGTCAACGCCAACCTCAACCACGCTGGTGGCCACTAGCAAATCAAGCTTGCCCAAGGCAAAAGCGGCTATGGCGGCTTCTTTGTCAGCCGGTTTCATTTGCCCGTGCAGCTGGCCGATCCGACAGTTTTTAAGGGGCGAAAGCCGCAAGCGGGCTATTTCGTTCTCTACGTTTTTAATCTCGTTTGAATCTCCCCCTTCGTTAATCGCCGGACAAACCACGTAAATCGAGTGGCCGGCCGCGATCTCGCTTAACGCGGTTTTATAAATCGGATCGCGGCTGTTAGGCGAACAAATGCGCGTAATGACCGTTTGGCGGCCAGCTGGTTTTTGTTTAAGCAACGATATGTCCAGCTCGCCGTACAGCGTTAGCGCCAGGCTGCGCGGAATCGGCGTGGCCGTCATGGTTAAAAGATGCGGCAGGCGGCTGGATTTTTTTAGCAGCGCCCGGCGCTGAGCCACGCCGAACCGATGTTGCTCATCCACCACCACCAATCCTAATTTTTTAAAACGGGTATCGCCGGTCAGCAGCGCGTGAGTACCCACCGTCACAGCCACCGAACCGCCGACGATTTGACGCTTAAGTAGGTCCTTAGCGGCCGGTTTTAGACTGCCCACTAGCAGAGCCACCTCTATCCCGAAAGGTTCCAGCAGCCGATACAGGGTGTCCGCGTGCTGACGGGCCAAGATTTCGGTGGGAGCTAAGAAAGCGGTTTGAAAACCCGCCCGGGCGGCCATGAAAGCCGCCATACCGGCTACCACGGTTTTACCGGAACCGACGTCGCCCTGCAGCAAACGGGTCATTGGCCGCGGCGCGTCCAGATCTTTGATAATCTGCCAGGCCGCCGCCCGCTGCGAATCGGTTAGCTTGAATGGCAAGGCGGCCACGAAAGCCTTGGCGGCTGGTTCGTCAAATAGGATTCGCCAGCTCTTAAGCGCCGCGTTTTCTTGTTTGTTCAGCAGGCTGCCCAGCTGCATTATCAAAAGCTCTTCGTAGGCCAATCGGCGTTTAGCCACTTCGATATCCGACAGATTAGTCGGAAAATGCAAGGCCAGCAAGGCCTCGGACAGGCTGGGCAGGCTAAGACCCGCCAAAAGACCGGATGGCAGGCTCTCGGGTATCATAACAATCAGCGGCCTAAGCCGCGCCATCACTCGCCGTATCATATATGATTTCAGCCCCTTGGTTTCACGGTACGTCGGCAAGATGTGTCCTGATCTTAACGGCAACTCGGAAGCCTTTTCCACGCCGGGGTTCATTAGCTGGTAGCGGTCGCGCCAAAAGCCGTATTCGCCCGACATCAAAAATTCGCCGCCGCTGTCAAGCTGCGCCACGCGGTAAGGCTGATTAAACCACACCGCTCTAAGCTTGCCGCTGTCGTCTTCAAGCACCGCTTCGCTAATATGCAGCGAGCGGCGCAGTCTGCGGCCTCGAACTTCGGCTACCCTGACGCGCAGACTAACGTTACCCGGCTTGATTTTGGCTATGGAAACTACTTTAGAAAAATCCTGATAAGTGCGCGGCAAATTGTATATTAAATCTTTAACCGTTAAGATTCCGGCGGCACGAAACTTCTCGGCGCCCTTCGGGCCAACCCCTTTGAGTGTTTCGATCGGTTCGTCAAGTCGCACCGCGGATCGCTTGTTAGCCCAAAATCAAGGCAAACTCGTTTTTGCCTTTTTTGATAATCAGCGGGCGCGTATCGGGTAATCGGCCGTCGTCGGGTACCCGGCCGTTTACTCTAAGCCCTCCCGACGCCAGCAGTCTGCCAGCGTCACTTAGCGACGTCGCTAACCCGGCATCAACCGCCGCTTGCATAAGGCTGTCCGAATGGCGCACCGTGGGGATCTCTGCCGATAGCAGCTTCAGGTCGCCATAGGTCAGGCCGGCGGGATCGCCGGCTTCAAACAGCACGCGGCTGACCCTCTCGGCCGCTTCGGCCCGGGCGGCGCCGTGAACCAGCTCGGTAACCTCCCGCGCCAGCCACTTCTGCGCTAATCTTTGAGACGGGTTGGCCGCGGCCGATTCAAGCAATTCGTCTATCTCGCTAAGATCGAGCGCGGTGTATATTTTTAAATACTGCCCGGCAACCTGATCGCTTACGTTCAACCAGAACTGGTAGAAACGGTAGGCGCTGGTCTTGCGCTCATCAAGCCAAACGGCGCCGGTTTCGCTTTTGCCAAACTTAACACCGGTTTCCGGATTAATAATCAAAGGCGCCGACCAAACGTGGGCCTGCGCTCCTTCCAGCTTGCGGATCAGCTCGACGCCGCTGACGGCGTTGCCCCATTGATCGGAGCCGCACACCTGCAAGGTGACGCCGTGGCGCTTAAACAGATGCCAAAAGTCATAACCCTGGATCAGGGAGTAACTGAACTCGGCGTAACTTAGGCCGGCCTTGCCTTCGCCCACCCGGCTTTTAACGAACTCGCGGTCGAGCAGTTGGCTCATACTGAACTGCTTGCCGACGTCCCTAAGAAACGGCAGCAATTTAACCGACTTAAACCAGTCGTAGTTGTCGACTATTGTAAAATCCATGCCTTCAAACAACCGCCGGTACTGGGCGGCAATGGCTTTTTTATTCTTGGCGATGGTCTCTAGACTAGACAGGTCGCGTTCAGCGTCGTTTTTAGGATCGCCGATCATACCGGTGGCGCCGCCTACCAGCAAAAAGGCCCGGTGGCCCGCCTGAATAAACTGACGCACCATCATCGCCACGGCCAGATGTCCTACGGTCATCGAATCAGCGCTTGGATCAACTCCCCAGTAAAAAGCCAACGGCGGCCCGTCAAGCGCTTCGGCCGAGTCCAGGGTGGTCTGGTGCGCAAAGCCGCGCTGCTTAAGCTGCTCGGATAATTTCATACTCTGTTTAGATCCGCCTCTCGTTTAAAAACCGAAATCCTAAATAATCTTTTGATCATTATACCCTATGTCTTGAAAAACATTTTGCGCCAGGCGGGTGATGTTATAATGAAGCCTAAGCAATAGTTTATGATTAATTCCTTTTTCAAAGACACTGTTCTTTGCCGGGAGATAGAATAAAAGGTGCTTAAAAAATTTCGCGCAAGACGCAACCAACAAGGGCTTAGCGTCTATTCCAATTTATCAGCCAGGCGGCGCGTGCGCCGCGATAAGGCCAGCCGCAGGCGGGCCGAATACCTGGCCAAGCTGCCCAAGCATCCGGTCAGGCGGTTCTTTTACCGTTTGCATCCCCGACGGGTAGCCGCTTTTTGGTTTAGCCGCGAGGGCGCCATTATGGCCCTGAAACTGGCCGGTATCAGCGCCCTGCTGCTTTTCGTGATGGTCGGCGCCTTGTTCGCTTTGTTCAGACGCGAACTGGACGCGATTAGGCCCGGAGAAATCAACAAACGGGTGCAAACCACCGTTACCACTTATTACGACCGTAACGGCGTACTGCTATGGGAAGACAAAGGCGACAGTACCTACAAGCTGGTGGTCAAATCCGACGAGATATCCAACTATATGAAGCAGGCCACCGTGGCCATCGAAGACAAAGACTTTTACCATCACCGCGGCATCAGTCCGTCGGGTATCGTCAGGGCGGCCATCAATAACTTTACCGGCGGCAGCACCCAGGGAGGATCCACACTAACCCAGCAGTTGGTCAAACAAGTATTCTTTGCCGACCAGGCCAGCCAAAGAGGTTTGAACGGCATCCCTCGCAAAATCAAAGAAGCCATTCTGGCTATCGAGGTTGAGCGGATGTACAACAAAGATCAGATATTAACGCTTTACCTGAATGAGTCGCCATATGGCGGCCGGCGCAACGGGGTTGAATCGGCCGCCCAAACCTACTTTGGTAAGCCGGCCAAAGACCTGACCCTGCCCGAAGCCGCCCTGATAGCTTCGATTCCCCAGCAGCCGACGCTTTACAACCCGTATAATACCGAGGGCAATAAGGCGCTGATTGAGCGTCAGCGCATCGTGTTGGACAAGATGGCCGAACAGGGCTATATCACCAAACAGCAAGCCGAAGACGCCAAAAAGGTGCCGATCCTTGATAGCCTGCGGCCTGAAAGCAGCGCCTACCAAAATATTAAAGCGCCGCACTTTATCCAGATGGTCAGGCAGCAGCTAATCGACAAATTAGGCAGCACTACCGTAGGCCGGGGCGGCCTGATAGTTAAAACCACCCTCGACTGGCGGGCACAGCAAATCGTTGAGTCGGCGGTTGACAAACTGTTCAAGACTAGCCTGCCGCGCACCGCCGGCTTTGACAACAGCGCCGTCACGGTAATAGACGTGCCGACCGGCCAGGTTCTGGCTTTAATGGGCAGCCGCGATTACAACTATCCCGGATACGGCGCCTACAACGCCGCCATTTCTTATCTGCAACCTGGGTCGAGTATTAAACCGTTCGTCTACGCCAATCTTTTTAAGGGCAACTACGGCGCCGGATCGGTGCTGCGTGACGAGCCAATCAATCAAATCTACGGAGCGCCGCTCAACAACTTCGACAACAAGTTCAAGGGCGACATGACCATCCGCGAAGCCCTGGCCCAGTCGCGCAATATACCGGCGGTTAAAGCAATGTACATTACCGGCCGCGACTCGGCCCTAAGGACTATTCACGACGTCGGCGACTTAAGCTACTGTACCGACGGCAAGGACGCCCAGGTAGGCCTGGCGGCGGCTATCGGCGGTTGCGGACTCAAGCAAATCGAACACGCTAACTCCTTTGCCACGCTTGCCCGAGGCGGCATTTACAAGCCGGTCAGCACTATTTTGGAAGTTAAAAACGCCCAGGGCCAGGTACTACAACAATGGAAAGACGAAGGCAAGCGCGTGCTTGACCCGCAGATTCCATACATACTTAACAGCATCCTAAGCGACGACGCCGCCCGCGCTCCGTCATTCGGCTTTGGCGCTTCCGGCCTGAACGTGCCCGGTGTCAAAACCGCCACCAAAACCGGCACGTCCAACCTGGGCAACCGCTCTAAAGACCTCTGGATGAACAGCTACACGCCCCGCGTAGTTACCAGCATATGGGTGGGCAACCACGACAGCCGGCCAATGAACAACGCTCTGTCCAGCATCGTCGGCCCGACCATCAACAACATCATGGGCCCACTGCATTTGCAGATTTTCCAAAAAGACGGCAGCTGGAAACCGGGGGAATGGTTCCAACAGCCGCCCGGCATTCAACGGCTAACCGTCGCCGGGCGCACCGACCTGTTCCCGTCGTGGTATAACAAGCCCCAATCATCCGGCATCAGCATGGCCTTTGACACGGTATCCAAGAAAAAAGCCACTTCGTGCACGCCGCCCCGGGCCATTAAGACCGTAACGGTTGAAAAATACACCGATCCGGTAACCAAACGAGATACCTTTATCGCGCCCGACGGTTTCGACCCGCTTGCCGACGACACCTTGCACCAGTGTAGCGACCTAAAGCCGTTCGTTTCAGACGTGCAGATTGCTCACGGTAGCGGTGATAAATACACCATAACGGCCGCGGTTAACCAGGGAACCAACCAACTGCAGTCCATAGAATTCAGAGTGGATAACCAGCTGATCGCCACCGTGCCGGCAGGCAGCAGCGGCAATTACACGGCCGATTACTCGGTTAGCTCCAGCGGCAAGCACACCGTTACCATCACCGTGATCGACCAGGCGCTTTACGACGGCAGTGCCACCAAAGATTTCGATTTTCAAGCCGCGCCGTCAACCAACGGCGGCCGTGGCGGGTTAGGACCGCCGCTGCCCTAACGAATCGAATCGTCAGACAATTAACAAACAGTGGTGAGAGTTCCGTTCAGCGCCTGGCGTTCCGATGTTTATCGGTAGGCCGCTTTGACTCGGCGCCTTCGATCGAAGCGAACATCATCTTGCCCGCCTCGGTTTGCAGCACCCTGGTAAACACCACCGTCACTTCGCGGCCGATTTGCGCCTTGGCGTGCTCGACCACCACCATGGTGCCGTCGCTAAGATAGCCTACGCCCTGATGCGGCGAGTTGCCGGCCTGCACCAGCTTGATACGGCTTTTTTCTCCGGGCAGGTAATGCGGCCGCAGCGCCTGGGCCAGCTCGTTAACGTTCAGAACGGTCACCGCCTCTGTTTGAGCCACCTTGTTTAAATTATAGTCGGTGGTATAAAGCATGGCGCCATAGCGTTTGGCGAGAGCGATCAACTGCTCATCAACCAGCCGTTGGCCGTTGTCGGGCAAAATTCTAACGTCAACGTTTTTCATCTCTTGCAGCGTTTTAATGACGTCAAGGCCGAAACGGGCTCTTTCGCGCTTGGTCGAGTCGCCTTGATCGGCCATATACTGCAACTCGCGGATTACCGCCCGCGGTACCAGCAGCTGGCTGGGCACAAAACCGGCCTTGGCTATATCAACGATACGGCCATCTATTAAGGCGCAGGTATCTAAAACTGCCCGCCGGCCAGCCGGCCCAGCCAGGCGCAGGCCATCTTTGCCAAATATCAGCCAGACCAAGCTGGCCAGACTGATTAGTAAAATAGTAAGAAGTAAAATATTTGTCATTTTTAAAAAATTATGATTGTTATTTGCCGGCGGATTCTAAGAATTGATTAAAAGCCTGTCTGAGTTCGCGCACCGGCTGAAGGGCTACTTTGGCTTTGCCGGACTTGCCCGAGGACGGCCGTCCGGTTTGAGTTGGAGGCGTCACCGCCTGTTTGAAACCCAGCCTAGCGGCTTCTTCGATTCTTAAGTCCGGTTTGGGCACCGACCGGATCTCGCCGCTTAAACCGACTTCGCCAAAAACCACCGTGGCGTCCGCCAGCTTACGCCCTGCCGCCGCCGAGGCTACCGCCATGCAAACCGCCAGGTCGGCCGCCGGATCTTGCAACCTCAAGCCACCGACCACGTTAACAAAAACGTCTTTATCGGACAACTTTAACCGGCTGCGGCGCTCGATGACGGCTATCAGCACGTTCAGACGGTTAAGATCAAAGCCCGAAGCGGTCCGTTTAGGATAACCGAAATGAGTTGGCGTAACAAGAGCCTGAATTTCGACTAACAGCGGACGGTTGCCCTCTATGGTGGCCATAACGATTGACCCGTCGCTGCCCAGCCGCTCGGCCAGCAGGATGGCCGACGGGTTGTCGGCCGGCAGCAGCCCGGAGTCGGTCATCTCCAGTAAAGCCGCCTCATTAGTTGAACCGTAGCGGTTCTTGGATGCCCTGACAACCTTAAGGCCGCCGTAGCGGTCGCCTTCTAGTTGCAGCACCACGTCTACGGCGTGCTCTAAGATTTTGGGCCCGGCTATGCCGCCTTCCTTGGTGACATGGCCAATCATCACCACGCAACTGCCCGCCCGCTTGGCCGCGCGGATCAATAAATTAGCGGCGTTGGTAATCTGGCTAATGGTGCCGGGAGCCGAGGACAGCTGGTCCAGCGACAAAGTCTGCACCGAATCCACCACTACCAAAGCGTTCTCGGTGCCGGCAATGGTGGCAGCTATGTCATCGGCAGAAGTCGAGGCCGCCAGTTGCAAGCCCGACGAACCCAGCCCCAGCCGAAAGGCCCTAAGATGAATTTGTTCAACCGACTCCTCGCCGCTAACATACAGCGCCGTCTGGCCGGTGGCAGCCACGTGCGCCGCCAATTGCAGCACTAAAGTGCTTTTGCCTATGCCCGGCTGACCGGCCAGCAATACCACCGATCCCGGCACCAAACCGCCGCCTAACAGTTGGTCGATCTCGCCAAATCCGGTTGGCAGCCGCCGGCTTCTGGCCGCCGGAGTGATGGACGACAACGGCTGGCTTGTCAGCGGCCGGCCCCGGCTCTTGGCTAAAACATGACCGCCCCGGGCCGGCTCAGTGGCCGGTTGTTCGATCAAGCTATTCCAGGCGCCGCATTCAGGACAACGGCCCGACCATTTAGGGCTGGCGGCGGCGCAATTCTGACAAATGTACACGGATTTTAACTTGGCCATTTACTGCACCGTCGGCACGGCCTGCGGCGTTGAAGAAAGGCTCTGGTTCAGGCTTTGCGCCTGCACGTTCAAAGCCAGCAATTCCTGCCGCTTAGCGTTGAATTGGGCGATTAAATTATTAATGGCGTCGCGCTCCGCCTGCAAAGCCCGCTGGCGTGAGGCCAGAGCGGCGCGGGCACGGTTGAATTCGTCTTGGCTGGCAAAACCGCCGCTGCGGGCCCTTTGGTTAAACGCGCTGATATCCGCGTTAAGCTGACTAATCTGACTATTCAGGCTGTCGGAACGGCTTTTGATTTCGGCGTTTAGGCGGTTCAGCTCGGTCAGCAGGCGGTCCTGCTGCGCCCGAAGATCGGTAAACACCTTCTCGTACCCTTCGGAATAAGACACCACCCTCAGCCGGTCGCTAAAGTAGCGGGAATAATAGCTTTCGAGCTCGGGCGACAGACTGCGAACCTCGGTAGCGAAGATGGAATGCATCTCGTTGACCAGCTGGGTCGGCTCGGATTTCTGATACGAAGCTATCAGTTCAAGAATCCGCTTGTCGCTGGTTTGCTTGACTTGTCGCAGAATCATGGCATCAACCTTTTGGCGCTCGGCGGCCGGCAGGCGGTCGTAGGCGGCATGCAGCATCTCGTGGGCCGCCGTAACCTCTTTAACGCCTGGCAGGCGCGGATCGGTAACATTGAAAATATATATCCGCTGCCCCACGTAACAACCCAAGATGATGGTCTGTTCGCTGCCGCCGGTGCAGTTCTGATTAAACTGGTCGCGGCTTTCAATTTTTGGGCGCGACACGAAGAAGTAGCGCTGACCCGCCGAGGTCATGGTGTCGTTGGCCGCCAGCGCCGTCACCGCGGAACCGGGGCGATAACCTAGAAGGCTGAGCTGGTCCAAAACGAACTGCCTGTTAAAAATGATCCAGCCAGAAGCGGCCAGAAGCGCCAGGCTGATCAGCAACCTGACAGCGCTTGCCGCTTTATTGCTGATAGTTGACTCCATTTAACTACTATTCTTGCACAACTTTTAAGACTAAGGAATCCTTGGCGGCGTCAACCGAGATGACGTCGCCTTTTTGGTACCGCCCGGCGATGATGCCGTCGGCAATCAGATGCTCAACGTTATCCTGCATCGCCCGGCGCAGCGGCCG
>SCKW01000019.1 GCA_004100265.1 Candidatus Chaera renei | reverse complement strand
CCTAAAGCTGCCGGGTGGTGCCGAGGGTATCGCCGGCAGATTAGCGGCGGGCAACCAGCCCAATCGCCCGGCGGCTACAATTAACAGTCCGGCTATTAAGCCTGCCAGCAGTTTGCGGCGCCGCCTGTTCATAAAACCTTAATAACATAGATTGGGGCAGTTTTAAAGAATTGTCACGGCCGTCGTCATAAGGTATAAAACAACTAATGGACTATCGGGGGGTGCTTGATTATATCGAGGCGTACTGGCCTCATGTTATCAAAGAGCAGGCAGCGGATGACGGACCGCTGATCGGTCTGCCGCGCCCTTTCGCCGCGCCGTCGCATGAGCCGATATTTCACGAGCAGTTTTATTGGGACAGTTACTTTATTTCGCTGGGTCTGATTGACACGGATCTTGAATACCTGGTGGTCGATATGGCCGA
Source organism: Candidatus Chaera renei (assembly GCA_004100265.1). GTDB lineage: Bacteria > Patescibacteriota > Saccharimonadia > Saccharimonadales > Saccharimonadaceae > Chaera > Chaera renei. The sequence continues at coordinate 12,957 of SCKW01000019.1, read as the reverse complement.
GAACATGTTCTACCTGCTGGAACGCTTCGGTATCATTCCCAACGCTAACCGGTTTTATTTTTTGTCGCGCAGCCAGCCGCCTATTTTAACCAGCATGCTGAAGTTGGCCCTGGAAGTGAAGCGCCGCCGCGGTGACGATGATCTGGAAGTTACGGCCGAGCGTTGGTGGTCTTTGGCCGAACGCGAATACCGGGAAGTCTGGATGGGCGAAAGTTTTCCGCATGTGCGGCAGGTGTTTCGCGGCCTGTCGCGCTATTTTGACGCCAATTACTTAAACGATCTTATCGCCTGTGAATCGGGATGGGATCACTCCACCCGTTGCCGCGGCGACTGGCTGTCTCACCTGCCGATCGACTTGAATGCCATGCTCTACCGGTACGAAACCGATTTCGCCGAGCGGGCCAAGCAGCGGTCCAACGACGCGGCGGCCGAGCATTGGCAGTCAGTAGCGGCTCGGCGCTCGCGGGTGGCCGGAGAACTGTGCTGGGACGAATCCCAGGACTTTTTCTTTGATTTTGATTTTGTGAGCGGCCATATCGAGCCCACTGTCAGCCTGGCCGGGTTTTATCCGCTTTGGGCCGGCATGGTCAGCGAGGCAAGGGCTGCCCGCCTGGTTGAGCGGTGGCTGCCTAAGCTGCGTTTTCCCGGGGGCATGGTTACCTCCCTGAGCAGCCAGGAAACCAAGCAGTGGGCTTATCCTAACGGGTGGGCGCCTTTGCAATGGATCGTTGCCGAGGGCTTGGAGCGTTACGGGTTTAAGGGCGAGGCCCAGGAAATCCGCAGATTGTGGTGCGACACCTGCGCCCAGGCCTTTGGCCGCACCGGAGTGCTGCACGAAAAATACAACGTGGTTGACCCGTCGCAGCCGCCCGAGCCGGGGCTTTACGGTACGATTGAGGGGTTTGGCTGGACTAACGGCGTGTTCGTTGATTTTGCGAAAAAGCTTGTCTAAACCAAAAACCGCCCGGCCGCCGCTATTTTAAGCTGGCGGTGGCGGTTTTTGGTAAATGACACCGTTTAATTGCGGCGGTTTTTTATTTGGCTTTGCCGCTGCCAATGGCGATTCTTTTGGGTTTGGGCAGTTCTTTAAACGGTACGCTCACCTTCAGCACGCCGTCTTTGAAATCGGCCTTAATGCCATCAGTGTCGGCATGCTTCGGCAGGGCGACGCGGCGGTAAAAACTGGTGGAACTTTCGCGGACCAGGTAGCGCCGCTTTTTAGCCGATTCGTCTTTTTGGCTGTGTTCGGCCCTTATCTCTAAAGCGTTATTGTGAACGTCTATGTTGATTTCGTCGCTGCTGAACTGGGGCAGATGGGCCTCGACCACCAACTGCTTGTCGTCTTCTTGGTAGACGTCGGTTACCGGGTAGAACTGCTGAACCCGTCTGTCGCCAAAAGTGTCGTTGAACACCGAGTTCAACTGCTCGTGCAGCGCGTTTAGCTCGGCAAAGGGATCGAATCTGACTATTGCCATATTTTCCTCCTTGTAAATTATATTTTAAAACCCTTGCTCGGGGGTCGGCAGACGTCTTTTATTCCGCCTTCCGGTTTTTAATATAAAAAATTAGCACTCGTTAGTCAAGAGTGCTAAACGTAGGTGTTTTCGCGCTTAGTCAAACAACGCAAGCTGTCTGGGAAAAGCTGCCGACAAAGCGGCCCTGCCCAACTCGCGATCGGCTTGAACTTTGCGGTGGTGTTCTTCGACCCGATGCAGGATGCGGGCAAAGGTTTGGCGGCCGTGGCGTGACGCCATGCCCATCACGTAATCTTCGCCAGCGTAGCCCTCTTGCCGCCTGACGGTGTCCAGGATAGGATCAACTACCTCAGGGTCGGGCCAGGGTGTTTGCTCCGGCGCGGCATGTGACGTGATTTCGGTTTGAGCCATAGTCTAACCTCTTTGAAAGTTTGTGATTTTGGCGCTCGTCGTTCGGACCTTTTTCAATACCAAATTATGCTCGGGCCGTCGGCTTAATTCAAGCCGTATTGACTAAATTACACTAATAATCTATGCCTTGGTTGGCCAGGAATTTTTCGTCGAAGTGATGGCGCAGCTTAGTCATGTTGGTAGCGATGTCGACCAAGGGCAGTAACGATTCGGGAAAATTGCGCCCGGTCAGGCATAGGCTGGTACCGGCGGCGCGGCGTTTGATCAGCTTGGTAAAATCCGAGCGTTTGATCAGTCCGTGATACAAGGCGTTATTAATTTCGTCGCATATCACCAGCTGATATTCTCCGGAGATCGCCGCTTGATAGGCAAACTCAAAAGCCGCTCCAGCCGCCTGGCGGTGTTCGTCGTCGGATATGCCGGCAGGGCTGAGCTCGCCGGCATGATAAAATCCTCTTCCCCCTTTATGTACGGTTAATTGCCCCTTAAATAGTGAGGCGATCTTTTTTATGAACTGATGCTCGCCAACTTCCCAATCTTTGATGAATTGTACGAACGCTACCCGCCAACCGGTGCCAAGCGCCCGGCACATTAACCCCAGGCCGGCGCTAGTTTTGCCCTTGCCCGCGCCGGTGTAAACCACCACCACGCTGGGTTTTTGGCGGTAATCCTCGAAAGCCATAACTGGTTATCAAGTATAAACCAACTGGCGTTTTTGTCGGCCTATTTCTGCTTGCCTAGTCTGGCGGAAACATTTTTTTAATGATACGTTGGCGGCGGCTTTCAACCGTCGCCTGGTTGCTGAGCGTCTGGACTGCCGGGGTTTGTAGCAGGCACTCAAGCAGAAAAAAAGCGTATTCGGCCGGTTGAGTCGAGCGCGGATCGGGTTTTAGTTCGTCCGGCCGGTAAGTTTTACCAAGGATATCCTGGACGCGCTGCCGCCACGGCTCGTCGCCTTTACCGGCCGGCGGGGCGCTGCCCGGGACGCCGCAATGATATAAAACCGAAGTAATTACCGCGTTGGTGTCGCCGGCCGGATGGGACCAGAACGAGGTCATAACGTCCACCACTTCCTCGTCAGTCAGCCGTGACGCGTTAAGCCGTTCGTCGTTGGATGGGTGCTCCCTTCTGAAGGGAAGTATTTTAGCCTCCGGCTGTTCGTGGTTGTCGCCGGACGGTTGGTTCATTCTAGCCTCCTTTAAGCCGCCAGGGCGGCGTCTATTTTGGGCCGGTCAAAACCAAGGATGATCGTTCCGCCGATATCCAGCACGGGCACGCCTACGTAATTTCCCTGTATTTTGCGCATCAGCTCGTCGTAGGCCGCTTTGTCTTCTTCGATGTTTTTGTCTTGGTAAGCAACTTGTTTGCTGTCCAGATATTGCCGGGCCATACGGCAAAAACCGCACCAAGCGGTACTATAAATGATGATTGGTTTTTGGTTATTGTCACTCATGTTCCGGCCGCTATTATAGCATTTTTTAATTTAAAAAGCCGCCGTCGGTTGATTGCTGGCCGGTGCCGAAACTGATATAGTTTATCGGTAGAAAATGGCCAGGCAATCCTTAAACAGCAGCCAGGGCGATCACCATGCGATGCCCGCGGGCCGTTTAGTTTGGTTGTTCACGACGGTGGCCGACACCACCTGGCGCATGTTCGTGCCGTCGCTTGGCGCCATAGCTGCCGGATGGCTGGCCGACCGGACATGGCAAATAAAGCCGTGGGGGCTAGTGGGCGGCGTACTGGCAGGAGCGGCCGTTTCGGCTTGGTTGGTTGCCAGACAACTAAAGCGTCAATCGTAAAACCATGCAATTAATCGCCAATCTGATATCTTTCGCTCAAACTCCGCCGCCGGTAAGCCTGCCGGCCGAGCCGGTCTGGCAATGGGCCGGTTTGCCCTTTACCAACTCGATGACCCTTGGCTTGGCGGGCTACGGTTTGGTGGTATGGCTGTTTTTGGCGGTCGCCCGGGGTGTCAAGCGCGGCAGCCGCGGCCGGGTGGTGCTGGCCACCCAATGGTTGTTTGAAATTTTACTTGGTAACATCGAGCAGGTCGTCGGCAGCCGCAAACTGGCCCGTCGCTTGGCGCCGCTGGCGATTACCCTGTTCTTTTTCATAATGATTAATTATTGGCTGAGCGTTTTGCCGGTGGTCGGGCCGGTCACTTGGGGGGGCGTGCCGCTGTTCCGCTCGCTGGCGGCAGATTTAAACGTAACCTTCGCTCTGGCGATTATCAGCATGGTGGCGGCCCAGCTTTACGCCATTAAAACCCACGGCTTTTTCGCCAACGGCGGCCGTTATTTTAAAAATCCCTTTAAGGATTTGATCGGCGCGTTCGAGGGGATTTTAGAGTTTATCGCCGAGTTTTCGCGGCTGACGGCGCTCAGCCTGCGTCTGTTTGGCAATGTCTTTGCCGGTGAAGTGCTTTTGGGCATGGTGGGATTTATGAGCGGCTGGCTGGCGCCGCTGTCACTGCCCTTTTTCATGGTTTTCGAGCTGTTTATCGGCGCCGTTCAGGCCTACGTGTTCTTTATGCTGACGGTGGTGTTCGTGTCGCTTGGCACCGTTTCTCATAGCCGCCAGCCTCATACCGGCAAACGGCGGGAGTTCAAGAAAACCGCCGCCACGGGTTAAAATGGAATGGACAGCACGTAAAGCAACCAAATAAAAGGAGCAAATTCTAGCATGGAAGCACTAGCGTTCGGTCTGACTTATTCAATCGCCGCCGGTCTTTGCGGCGTGGGCGTGGGGCTGGTGGGCGCCGCCGCTCTTAACGCCGTGGGCCGTAATCCTGAAAAACTGGGCGAAATCCGCACCTTGATGATTCTGGCCATCTCGTTCGTTGACGCCCTGGCGATTATCGCCATCATCGTGGCGATTATCGCTAAGTATCTGAAATAGGAGTTTAAGGCTAATAAGAGCAAGAGGGCCATCCGCATGAATATTCCGCCTAATCCGCAGTGGTTCGCCGCCGAAGCCGCCCAACGGCCCGGCTTGCTGGGCGCTTTGGGTATTGATTGGCGGTTGCTGCTGTTGCAGGGGGCCGCCTTTTTGCTGCTGGTATGGTTTTTGGGCAGGTTCGTCTATCCGGTGTTGATCAAGGCGATTGACGAGAGGCAAAAAAGCCTGGAGTCGGCCTCGGCCGCCGCCGCCGCCGCCGAGGCTCAAGCCGCCAGGGCTGAAGCCGCGGCCGATAAAACCTTACAAGAAGCCCGCCGTCAGGCCGAGGATATTATTCAAACCGCTCATCACGAAGCCCTAGCCATGCAGGAGGCCGCCGAGGCCAAGGCCAAAAAGCGGGCCGAATTTATAGCCCGCCAGACCGGCGAGCAGCTTGAGCAAACCGTCTTAGCCGCCCGTCGCCACCTGTTGGGCGAGGTCCGTCAGCTGGTGGCCGAAGCCACTGAAAAGCTGGTTGGGCAAAAGATGAACTCTACCGCCGACCGCCGTCTGATCGAACAAGCCCTTAAGCAATCCGAAGAACGACGCTAGGAGCCAAAAAGATGCCAAGAATTTCCCGCCGCAAACTGGCTGCCTACATTGCCGACGAACTGGCCACCGGCCGTCACGGCAAAGACTTGGTTAAACGGGTGGCGGCTTATTTACTTGGCAGCGGCCAGAAAAATAGCTTGGACTTGCTGCTGCACGACGTTGGTAACGCTCTGCAGCGGCGTCACGGCCACTTGTACGCCACGGTGACTACCGCCCATCGCCTGCAAAGCAGCTTGCGTCATAACTTGGAGCGGTTCTTGGCCAGAATGACTCACGCCAAACATATCGAGATCAATCATCAAACCGATCCGTCCATTCAAGGAGGCGTAGTGATTCAGACGCCCGGCGGCCGGCACGACAGCAGCATATCTGGTAAAATTAAGCGGTTGAAGCGCCAATAATTTTAAGATGAATAAACAAGACGCCGTTGCCAACCAGCCGCCATCTTTTAAGATGAATTTTAAAGAGCTTTCAGACGAACTGAGGGCGGCTATCGAACACCTGCAGGACAGCCGCGGCCTGGAGCGCGTCGGCGTGGTCTGGCGGGTTGGCGACGGCGTAGCCTGGATTTATGGCCTGGAACAGTGCCGTTTTAATGAGGTTCTAAAAATCGAAACCGACGACGGCGGCGAAGTCGAAGCTATCGCCTTGAACTTAACCGAAGATGAAATCGGCGCGGTGCTGCTGGGCGACGAAGACAAGGTGCGCGCCGGTGCCACGGTGCGGCTGAGCGGATCGGCGCTGGAAGTACCGGTCGGGCCGGAGCTGATCGGCCGGGTGGTTGATCCGCTGGGGCGGCCGCTGGACGGTCTTGGGCCGGTTAAAGCCGCGGCCCGCCGTCCGGTTGAGCGCCATGCTCCGGGAGTAATCGAGCGGCGTGGCGTGCATCAGCCGCTGATGACCGGCATTATGGCGATCGACACCATCGTGCCGATCGGGCTTGGCCAGCGCGAGCTGATTATCGGCGACCGCCAAACCGGCAAAACGGCCATAGCGCTTGACGCCATGATTAACCAGGCCCGACAAAAAAGCGGCGTGGTTAACGTTTACGTGGCGATCGGCCAAAAAATGTCCAAGACCGCCCGGCTGGTGGATCGCTTAAAAGAAGAAGGCGCCATGGAATCCAGTATCGTGGTGGCTACCAGTCCGGCGGACGCGGCCAGCCTGCTGTACCTGGCTCCCTACTCCGCCACGGCGATGGCCGAATACTTTCGCGATAACAAGGGGCATGCCCTGGTGGTGTATGACGATTTAAGTAAACATGCCGCGGCTTACCGCCAGGTGTCATTACTGCTCAGACGCCCGCCGGGACGCGAAGCCTACCCGGGTGACGTGTTCTACCTGCATTCGCGCCTGCTAGAAAGGGCCGCCAAGCTTAGCGATCAGCTGGGCGGCGGCTCGCTGACCGCCCTGCCGATTGTTGAAACGCAGGCCGGCGACATCAGCGCCTATATCCCCACCAACGTCATTTCCATTACCGACGGCCAGATCTTTTTGGAAACCGACCTGTTTTACCAAGGTATTCGCCCGGCCATATCCGTTGGCTTGAGCGTCAGCCGGGTCGGCGGCGCCGCCCAAACCAAAGCCGTTAAAAGCGTCAGCGGCGGTTTAAGGCTGGGCCTGGCCCAGTTCCGCGAGCTGGCGGCGTTTACTCAGTTCGGTTCGGATCTCGACGAAAACACTAAAAAACTGATAGCCCGCGGGCAGAGGCTGACCGAACTGCTGAAACAGCCTCAATACCAGCCGATGAGCGTCTGGGAGCAAGTTGCCGTGTTGCACGCGGCCAACCAAGGGGCGCTCGACAAGGTTGAGCCGGAAAAAATCCGTCCGGCAGCCAACGCCCTGATCAGTGAGCTATGGAGCGGCTATAAAGAAACCATGCGCCACTTGAGCCGGGGCGACCAGCCCGAACAAGCCACGCTTGACGTTATTGAACGGACTGCCGAAAAAGTGACCAAGGGATTCGAGGGCGAAGCATGATATCGACCCGCCAGCTGCGCACCCGCATCCGTTCGGTTAAAAACACCCGCCAGATCACTAAGGCCATGCAGTTGGTGGCCGCCAGCAAAATGCGCCGCGCCCAGGAAGCTACTCAGCTGACTCGTAACTATGCCGAGGTGGCGCGCGAACTGCTAACCTATTTGTCTAGTTTGGTTGACACCAGGCGAGACCCGCTTTACGCCAAGCGACCTTTGAAAAACCGGCTGATTATTTTGATTACCGCCGATCGCGGCATGGCCGGCGCCTATAACGCCAACCTGCTGAAGCAGTACGTGGAGCTGCTGCGGCAAGACGCCAAACGCGGCGTTACCAACACCACTATCACCATAGGCCGCAAGGGTTCGCATTTCGTGGCCCGCCTTGAGAACGTGGAAAGCTTGGGGGCGTATCACGATTTTCCGGAGCGGCCTACCGGTTCGGAGCTCAAGCCGATCATTGCCACTTTAGTAGCCATGTTCAAGCAAGGCCAGGCTGACGCCGTGGATGTAATCTATACCAAATTTGCCGGCGGCCTTAACTCTTGTCCGGTTACCCAGCCGCTGCTGCCGGCCGGGTTTGAGCCGTCGGCTAAGGTTGGCGAGGATATCCGCCACTCCGGGTTTGAGCCGTCGGCCCGGGCCGTGCTGCGCGGCGCCACCGTCCGGTTAGTCGAGGCGCAGCTGTTCCAGGCCTTGTTAGACGCCAACGCGGCCGAACAGAGCATGCGGGTAATCGCCATGCAAAATGCCACCGACAACGCTTCCGATCTGATAGACGATCTGACTCTCGAGATGAACAAGTCCCGCCAGGCGGCCATCACTCAGGAGCTAGCTGAAATATCCGGCGGGGCGGAGGCTATGAAGGTATAACCATGAGCGCCAAGGAGACAACTAAGACCATGTCCGCAAAAAGCGACGTTTTAGAAGGCCAGATTATTCAGATCGTCGGCGTGGTGATTGACGCCGAATTTCCCAAAGACAGATTGCCGGCGATTAACGACGCGCTTGAAACCCTGTCCAGCGGCAGCCGGCTGGTGTTCGAGGTGGCGCAGCATGTCAGCCAAACCACCGTCCGGGCGATCGCTTTGGGCAGCACCGACGGACTGAAGCGTGGCGACAAAATCCGGCACGCCGGAGGGCCGGTCAGCGTGCCGGTGGGGACGGTCACTCAGGGAAGGATGTTCAACGTGATTGGCGAGGCGATCGACGGCAAGCCGCAGCCTAAAACCGTCCGGCGTCTGCCGATCCACCGCCCGGCCCCCTCTTTGGAAGAGCAGTCCGGCAAAGACCAGATACTTGAAACCGGCATTAAGGTGATCGACTTGCTGGCGCCGATCGCCCGAGGCGGCAAGGTTGGCCTGTTCGGCGGCGCCGGCGTGGGCAAGACCGTGCTGATTACCGAACTGATCAACAACATCGCCAAGTTCCATAGCGGCAATTCGGTGTTCGCCGGCGTTGGCGAGCGCACCCGCGAAGGCAACGATCTTTACCGCGAAATGGCCGAATCCGGCGTTTTGGACAAAACCAGCCTAGTGTTCGGCCAGATGAACGAACCGCCCGGCGCCCGCCTGAGGGTGGCGCTTTCTGGTTTAACCATGGCCGAGGCGTTCCGCGACGAGGGCAAGGACGTGCTGCTGTTTATCGACAATATCTTTCGGTTTACCCAGGCCGGCAGCGAAGTGTCGGCGTTGCTCGGCCGCCTGCCCAGCGCCGCCGGCTACCAACCCAACTTGCAGCAAGAGATGGGCGCCTTGCAGGAGCGCATCACCAGCACCAAGCGCGGCTCGGTTACCTCGGTGCAGGCGGTTTACGTGCCGGCCGACGATCTGACCGACCCGGCGCCGGCGACCACTTTCGCTCACCTAGATTCCACCATCGTGCTCAGCCGTTCGCTAACCGAAATCGGCATCTACCCGGCGGTTGATCCGCTCGACTCTTCTTCTACCATGCTTGATCCTGAAATCGTCGGCGAAGACCACTATCAGGTGGCTCGTGAGGTGCAGCGAATCCTGCAACGCTACAAAGACCTGCAAGACATCATTGCCATTTTGGGTATGGAGGAATTGTCCGACGAAGATCGCCGCACGGTGGCGCGGGCGCGGCGGGTACAGCGCTTTTTAAGCCAGCCGTTTTTCGTGGCCGAAAGCTTTACCAGTCGCCCCGGCCAATACGTGACTATCAAAGATACCGTTGCCGGTTTTAAACAGATTTTAGAGGGGCATTACGATGATCTTGCCGAGGGTGATTTTTATATGAAAGGCGGTACGGACCAGTTGCGGCCGGCAGCGGCCGACGCGCTGGACAAAGGCCATGCATCTTGAGCTGATTACTCTGCTCGGCCAGAAGCTGAATGAGCCGGTTTACGGTATTACCATTCCCACGGCCGCCGGTGAAATTTCGGTTTTTCCGGGGCACGAGCGGCTGGTGACCCTGGCCGTGCCTGGGGTACTTAGCGTGCGTCGCCGTAAGGGAGACAGCGACGCCCATTTGCAATATTTCGCCATCAGCGGCGGTATTGTCGAGATCAGCCCACAACAGGTGCGAATTTTGGTTGACGAGGCCGAGTCGGGCGAGGATATTTTAGAATCAGAATCAAAGGCTGCCCTGGAGCGGGCTCTTAAGTTACGCCAGGAAGCTGGCGATCAGGTTTCGATCGAGAAGGCCCAGGCCCATATCGACCGACATGCCGTCAGATTAAAAGTGGCCCAGTTGCGCCGCCGGCATCGCCGGGGCTAAAACCTGGCGACTGACGCTTTGGCTTGAGCGAACTGTCTTAACAGGCGGACGGCCTCGTCAACGTTTTTGGTATGCATGAGCCTGTCGCGCAACTGCGCGGCACCGTTAAAATCGCGCAGGTATATTTTAAAGAAACGCTTCAACCGTTGATAATTGTCGTTCTGGTGGCCGGCCGGTTCCTGGCTAAAGAGTTCGAGATGCCTTAACATCAGGCAAAGCAGCTCCGTTTGGCCATGGTGAGCCGGTTTGGTTTCAAAACAAAACGGGTTGGCAAAAACGCCCCGGCCGATCATCACCCCGTCAACGCCGAATTCCCGACAAAGCCGCTCGCCGTGAGCGCGGTCGCGGACATCGCCGTTGCCGATGATAAGAGTGTCCGGTGCCAGTCTGTCGCGAAGGACCACGGCTTTGGCGATCTCGTCCCAGCGGGCAGGAACTTTGCTCATTTCTTTTTGGGTGCGGCCGTGCACGGTGAGGGCGGCCAGATCTTGTTGCAACAAAAAACCCAGCCACCACTCGGTTTGGACGGCCTTAAAGCCTATACGGGTTTTAACGCTAACTGGCAAACCGGCGGTTTTGGCCGCGGCGATCAGCCTGGCAGCCAAGTCGGGATTTTCAATCAACGCCGAGCAGGCCCCCTGCTTAACGACCCGCCGCTCCGGACAGCCCATATTAATATCTATGCCATCGTAGCCTAAGCCGGCGATAGCTTTGGCGAACCGGGCGAAGTGGGTAGGTTCGGTACCCCAAATTTGAGCCACCAGCGGCCGCTCGCCGTCGGTGAATTTTAGCCTGTTCAGTGCTGCCCGACGGCTTTTGGGGTGGCAATAACTGGTGGCGTTGGTGAACTCGCTAAAATAAACGTCAGCCGGCGCCGCTTTGGCCACCACTCGGCGGAATATCGTGTCGGTTACGCCGTCCATCGGCGCCAGGACAAAAAACGGCCGTGGCAGCCGCCGCCAAAAACCATGCTTCATAACAGTCATTACTCGTATTTATTATTAAGGAAAATGCCCGTTAGCGCTATAGCTCTAACGGGCATGGACGGGGGCGGCAGCGGTGTCAGCGGGGGGTGGTCGCTTGACAGCGCGCTGCCGCCCCCTAGGGCGTGGCCGTTCTCTTTAAGGGAGCTGGGGGTAGCTCCCGAAAACGGCTCGCCCTGGTGCGCGGCTTGGCTTTAACGCCAGGCCGCGCCTGCCGCCTGAGGCCTAAACAGGCCCCAAACGGCCAATCGGGGCGGGGTAAAGTCTTCTTCAGGTTTTACCCCGCCCTTTGCAGGCGGCGCAACGGCCGTTGCCGTATACGCCGCCCCACCCACCGCCGACAGTGTACGTCTCCGCACACCGTCGGCATCCCTTGCCACGGCAATGGGGACAACTCCCACTGCCGTGGCAGGCTGGGCAGGTCGGCATCATTCACCTCCTTTCCACTAAAAGGGATGAACTGATACTGAGTTTACAATAACATGGTAACTAAAAACTGTCAATTCTTAGGCGGTCAAGTCTTTTTCAAAAGCCAGCACGCCGCTGAAGCTGCTTTTATAGGCGGACGTGTCGGGCCAGTCCTGGGCGATGATCCGTCGCCAGACAGCCAAAAGCAGTTTCTTAAACTGCTCGTATTCTTGATCGTTATAAGCGTAGGTTAGGCAGATGGCCCGCCCGGCGGCGTCCGGCCGGATGAACTCTATGGCCGCCTGATCGACCGTGTAGCCGGTAAAATCGCGCGAAGATTCTACCAGCAGCTTGTAAAACATCAGCTGCAGGCGGTAAAAGTGCAGCTTAAGCTTGTCGTTGACGCCGGCGGCCTGCCAGCTGATCAGCGGTTTGCCGGTTTTGTAGTCGATTATTTTGATGATTTTGGCGGCCCGGTCGGCTTCCATGACGTCTATTTTGCCGGTCAGTCGGGCTCCGCCCAGGTGCGAGTTTTGCCCGGAGGAAAAATCGCGCTCGGCCAGTTGTTCGGGGGTAAATCTTGAATAGCGCTTGTCCAGGTACTGCCCAAGCAACTGGGCGCCGGTTTTGGACATGCCCGCCAGCTCCTCCGGTGGCAGGGCGCATTGGGCCAGATTGGCTTGGAACGCTTCGATAACCTTGGCTTTGGGCAGCCGTCGGCCAGTAGAGCTAAGGTGTAAATGAGCTTCTTTTAAGGCGGCGTGCACGGCGATGCCGAAGGCCAGCTCGGGCGTGGGGGCTTTGGGGAATTTCAGCAGATGGCGCAGCAAAAACTCCTTGGGGCCGCCCGAGGGCAGGTTCAAAAAGCTTTCCAGATGGGTGGCGCTTAGGGAGTAGTTTTGCATCAGCCCGTTTAGCTGTTCGGGCAGGCTTGACAACGGCGGCGAAACCAGCTCGGACAGCCAGTCCTGGCGGGCGATCTTAACTGCTTCGGCCGGCGGCGGCTCGGCAGCATCTTCGGATTGCGGCGCGTGATTTATTTGGGTAACTGCCAGATATGCCGCCAGGTTGCTAATTTTGCCGCTGGGTTCCAGCCGCCGATGATAAGTCATTTGCAGGCAACTGCGGCCACGGGTCATGGCCACGTAAAGCAGTCGCAACCTTTCGTCGTCGCTGTCTCCGGCGGGCATGATCGGCAGGTTTTTTGGCAACGACAGCCGCCGGTTGGCCGGCCCGCGGGAGCTGCCCCAGATGTTATCGTTAAGGTTGGTAATAAAAACGTATTCAAACTCCAGTCCCTTGGATTGGTGGGCCGTCATTAAATTGACCAGTTTTTGCTGCGGCCCCGATTCTTCCAAAGTAGTTTCGCCGTTGATCGGAATGGTCAGATCGGCCTGGCGGTAGGCTTCTAGGGTGGCGATAAAATCAGTCGTTTTAAGTTGCCGCTTCGGCTTATCGCCATCGCCTAGGCGATGG
>SCKW01000018.1 GCA_004100265.1 Candidatus Chaera renei | reverse complement strand
TAATTGACAGACCTTATGAACCGAGCTTTTAAGAAACTACTTCGATGCCCATGGAACGGGCTGTGCCGGCGATGGTCTTAACCGCCGCGTCCAAGTCGTTGGCGTTTAAAACGCGCATCTTGGTTTGAGCGATTTCTTCCAATTGTTGCCGGTTGATTTTGCCGACTTTTTCGGCGTGGGGCTTGCCAGACCCCTTTTCGATGCCGGTTTTCTCGCGAATCAGGTCATCAACCGGCTGGCCCAGGCTGGTCCACTCGAAAGTACGATCCTCGTAAACTTTAATATGAACGATGACGTTCTTGCCTGACAGGTCTTTGGTGGCCTCGTTAAATGGATTTATAAAATCCATCATGTTCAACCCCCACTGACCCAGCGTGGAGCCCACCGGAGGGCCGGCGGTCGCCCGTCCGGCCGGAATGCGCAGCTTTAAATTGCCGATAACTTTTTTAGCCATAAAAACAATCCGATTTAAAAAATTATATTCTTACAAGAAGCTTGAGCGCGTAACGGACTGAAATTATAACAAATTCAAGCCGTCAGAGCAAACGCCCGACCGCCTATACCTTTTTAACCTGTAGGGCGTCCAGTTCCACCGGCGTATCCCGGCCGAACATACTGACCAGCACTTTAATCTTGCCCTTCTGGGTATCGATTTCGTTAATCGAGCCGTCAAACCCCTTAAACGGGCCATCCACAATGTTGACTACTTCACCGATGACGAAATCAATCTTGTGCTTGGGGTCTTCCACGCCCATGCGTTTTTTGATTTTGGCCATCTCCTCATCGGATACCGGTGTGGGAGTGATGCCGCTGCCCACGAAACCGGTTACGCCCGGGGTGTTCCTGACGATGAACCAGGCATCCTCGGTCATTTTCATCTCCACCAGCACGTATCCCTGAAAAATCTTCTTTTCAACGATTTTGCGTTTGCCGTTTTTGATCTCGATTTGCTTTTCTTTGGGAACCAGCACCTCGAAAATCTTGTCGGCCATGTCCACGGTGGCCACGCGCTGCTGGATGCCTTCGGCCACTTTTTCTTCGTAGCCTGAGTAGGTGTGCACGGCGTACCACTGCCGGCTAGAATCGTATCGTTTGGTCATAGAATTATCCGATTGTCCTTGCTTATATTATTGCTTAAGGATTAGTTTGTTCAAAAACAGCTGGCTGAGCAGATCGACGCTCAGGATGACGGCGGCCCAGAAAGCGGTAAATAGCAGCACCGCTACAGTCAGGCTCCAGGTAGCCCGGCGGTTGGGCCATCTGACCTGCTTGACTTCCTGCCAGGAGCCGGCCAGATAACCGCCCACGGCTTTCAGCCAGCCGGGCAAAGGTAGTTTGGCGGATGATTTTTTCGGGCCCGACAAAACAGCCCGCGGCTTGCCCGCCGATTTGCCCTTAGCCCATCTGATCGCTTTTGATCTGGCCATCTGCTCGAATTTGATCCGGTTAATTTTTAAGCCCTAACTAAAATCAGCCTACTTTAATTAGGCTGATCGGGCGTCCTTGTCAAGCATAGCTCGGCCGGGCGCTGTTTGTCAATGTCTGTGGTAGGATTATGGCATGGAGCTGGCTTACCAGGCTTGGCAGATCTATAATTTTGTCGGATTGGCTTTAACGTTGGCAGCTGCCGTTTTCCTGCGGCGGCGCTCTGTGCGTATTGCCGGCTGGCTGGCCGAAGCAGCGGCGGCGGCTTACGGGGTAGCCACCGTTCCGGCGCTGGCGGTTGTCGGCGGTCTGCTGGCCTGGCTGGTGCTGGCTTTACAGTTTTGGCTGGTATTTTTGGCTCTGCGCCTGCAGGCCGGAAGGTTGCACCCTGACTTTTTAAGGCGCAGCAGCGTGCGCTCGGCCGTCTGGTTGACTCTGTTGGCCTGGCTGGCGGCCGCTTTGTGGTTATCCAGCGGAGCCGCGTTGAATCGTCTGGCTGCTGAAGTCGCTCTGGCATTCAGCTTGTTTGCCGGCGCGTGGTTCGCTTGGCGAATTAAAGGTTATTACTCGGAGGTTGGATTAATGTCGCTGCAGCGCGGCACGCCGGGCAAGCCGCTGCCCAGCGTCAGTCTGGCCATTCCGGTCCGCAACGAAAATCCGGCTCTTGGCCAATGCCTGGAATCGGTACTGGCCAGCGATTATTCAAAAATGGAGGTGCTGGTTTATGATGATTGTTCGCAGGACGGCACCTCGCAAATAATTCGCTCCTACGCCGCCCGGGGCGTTAGATTTATCAGCGGTCAAAAACCGGCGGAGGGCTGGATAGGCAAAAACCAGGCCATGCAGGAACTTTATGCCGCTGCCAGCGGCCAGTACGTTATATTTATGGGCGCGGACACCAGGATAAAACCTGATAGCATTGGACGGGCCCTGTCGTACATGGAAACCGCCGGGCTGGACATGATTTCGGTGGTGCCGCTCAGGCAGGACGGGTTAAGAGTCAGCACTGTTCTGCAGCAACTCAGGTATTTCTGGCAAATGACGCTGCCCGGCTGGCTGGTGGCCGCGCCGGTTTCCAGCGCCTTTTGGTGCGTCAAGGCTGATTCGCTTCAGACGCTTGGAGGGTTCGCCGCCGTGCGGCATAAAATCGTTCCGGAAAGCGGGTTCGCCGCCGCTTTGGCTAAGAATCAGAAATACCGGATGCTGATTGGTGTCGCTCCATCTCTGGACGTAACGACGGAAAAAAAATGGTCCAGCCAGGCGGAAACGGCTATTCGTCTGCTTTACCCGCTTTACCGCCGCCGTCCCTTGACGGTGATAGCCGCGGCTGTCGCTTTGGCCGCTTTAACCTCTCCCTATTTGACGCTGCTGGTTTTGGCAGGAGGCGGCGTAAGCGTTGGGCTTGCGGTCTCGGCGATAGCCGCCACCCTGTTGTCACTGACCTACGCGGCCTATCTTCGGCTGACAGCTCCGCGGGTGTGGTGGACGGGAATAATCAGTTTCCCGCTGCTGCTGGTTCAAGAGATTATTTTGTCGGTAGCTAGTATGCTGATGTACGAGCTTGGGCGGGTCAGCTGGAAGGGCCGCAACATCTGTTTCGCGGTGCTTAGGCGGCCTGCGCCGAAAAAGTCTTCTTTGTCTTTGCGGCCTGAATAGCCGGCAGGCTGAAGCTGAAGCTAGAGCCGTGATTGAGGCGGCTGGTCAGGCTGACGCTGATACCGAGTTTGCGGGACAGTTTACTAACCACGTAAAGCCCCAGCCCGGTGCCGCTGGTTTCGCGGGTGCGGTAATCCTCGGAGCGGAAGAATTTCTCGAATATATGCTTCTGATCGGATTTGCTGATACCGATTCCGGTGTCGCTGACCGACAACCGCAGCCTGTCTCCCTCGAGTTGGGCGGCGATGGTAACCGAACCCTCATTAGTGTATTTGATGGCGTTGGACACTAGATTTTGCAGGATCTCCGACAAGTACAGCCGGCTGGCCAGCACCCGGCCGAGACGCGGCGCCAGATCAAGATTCAGGGCCAGATTTTTGGCTTTGGCCGCTGGCAGTTGTTCCTGATAGATCTCGTGTAGCAGCTGAGAGACGTCTATTTCTTCCGGATCGTCGGCCACCCCTCTCTCCGCCCGAGATAAAGTGCTTAAATCGTTGACCATTTTAGCTAAAAACAGTACCTGTTCGTGGGCTTCGTTAACCGACTGGGCGACCTGCCTTGGAGAAACCCCCCGATCTATCAGCAGTGTCAGATTGGACAGTAGCCCTTCGGTTACCGCCACCGGCGTGCGCAGCTCGTGCGACACCACGCTGATAAACTCGTCGCGCTCTTCGTCCAGCGACTTTTCCCTGGTAACATCCCTCAGCACAATGATATAGCCGCTCATAATCTGCCTGTGCTGGTAAACCGGCCTCAAAGGGGTAATAGTGGCAGCCAGTTTGATTTGTTCGCCGCTCTCCAGAAGCAGCGTCAGGTCGCTGCGGTTAATCACGCCGCGGGCCGATTTTAACAGAGCGTCAAAACTGACCGGCTGCCCCTGCTCGTCGGTCAGTTTCAAGGCGTTGCCGATTTTGAGCCCCCCCAGGCTGCGGTTCGTATCCAGCAAACCAAGCGTGGCGGCGTTATACGTCCGGATAATACCCTTGTGATCGGTGCCTATTACCGCCTCGGCCATACCGTTGATCAGCGTTTGCAGGCGGTCGCGCTGCATCGCTTCGTGCTGGCGCAGGCGATGATAGGCCCGGCGCTCGTTTTCGCCGACCTGGCGCATGCGGGAAGCCACCCAGCTAACGGCCAGCATGATACCGATCAATCCAGCGGCGTTTACTGCCCGGCCGTCCGACAGCATCGACGGATCCATAGCTAGCGCTAAGCCGGCAGTGGCGACCAGCAACAGACCGCTTAGCAGGTAGGCCGTCCGTCCGAAAAATAAGTCGGTGCATATCAACATAATCATCCAGAACAGCACCGCTGGGTTGTCTGCTCCGGATACGAACAACAAAAACGCCGCGGCCAGCAAATGATACAGCACAGCGTTAAAGGCAATACGGCGATCGTTATCCCAATTGGCTTTGTCGTATTTTTGCCATAAACTAAGCAGGATCAGTCCGCCGGTGATGCCGGCCAGCGCCCAGTCGGAGTAAAACGCCGAACGCTCCAGCCAACTCTGGCGAATGGCCAGCCCGTAGATCAGCACCAAAAACGGCATCAGCAGCGCCGTCCGGCGCACTATGTAGCGCAGCTCCTCGACGTAAACGTCGTTCCTGTAAGATCCAACGACCGGCATACTTGGGCCTAATTATACCATTCTAAGCGCTTATACTACGGTTGATAACCGGGCTGATAATGCTTGAGTTCACGCCTGAGGGATTTAAAGTCGGGACAGACCACTTCGACTGATTTCCAAAAATCAGCCCCGTGATGCAGGTGACGGGTATGGCAAAGCTCGTGCAGCAAAACATAATCAATTAGATGGGGCGGTAACGACATAAGATTAATGTTCAGGCCGATGGACCCTTTGGACGAGCAGCTCCCCCAGCGCGAACGAGCGTCGTTGAACCTGATCTGCTGGTAGGCGAATCCACCGGTTTTCGCCAGATATGCCAGTCTTCTTGGCAAGTGGGCGCGGGCTTCTTTGTTCAGGGCTTTTTTAGCTCCTTGCCGGATGAAGGCCTGGGCCGGCTCGCCGTAGACGTCCCAACCCGCTGGCAGTTTGATAACCACCGTTAAATCGGCTACTCGGCAGCTGGGAGTCGCCGCGGCGGTTTGACGGACCTCCAGGCGATGGGACGAGCCGATCGCCTGGCCGTGCGACAGCGGACGGCTAGAGGCTCTGGCCTCGGCTATCATCTTACGCAGGCGGCCGCGCGAGCTGCCAAGTAACAGCTTAACGGCGGACAGGGGTACTCTTGGAGGCAGGCAGGCGCTTAAATTACCCAAATGATCTATGCGCAACCGGACCGACCGCGCATGAGGCGACCGGTGGACCGTGACCGGACCGAATTCGGCGTCAATGATTTTAGGCATAAAGCGGCCGATCTTATTTTAGGTAATCTGAACCCGCCTGGCCGGCGGCTTTAGATGGGCGGGCGCCGCGTGCGCGTGGATGTCCTGATTGCGGACAACCGAGTGATTCTGAACGGTTTCAGCCCGCGGCGCAGCCAATTTTTTAAGCACCGCCCGGGCCTGAGTCGAAAAAGTATGTTTGCCGCTGATCACCACGTAGTTTTCGGCGGCAGCCGGCGGGTTCAAGCGTTTTAACTCGGATTCAAAAGCTGGCAGATTCATCGTCTGGTGCTCAGCTAGATGATCGTTTCTGCCGCGTTTAACCGAGCGCAGACGCGCTGTCGGCTCGTCGGTTTGCACCCAAACCACCAGCGTGTCGTAGCCGTTTTTCCTGACTATGCCGGCCAGATCGCGCCGTTCGGCCAAGGCGTTGCAGGCGCCGTCAATAATAAAACTCTTGCCGGTTTTGGACAGCTCTTCAATTTGGTAGCAAACCACTCTTTTTAAGATCTCGTATTCCTGCGGCTGGAACGAAGGGCTGTTGAATAGCTCGTAACGCAAACGGTTCAGGCTGCAAACGGGCGCACTGAACATATCGGAAAACTGTTTGGCGAACTGGCTTTTACCCGCTCCCGGCAGGCCGATCATCATAATTGCCAGGGGTTTAGCGAGGCTGAGCGACTTCATGAATGTAATTTTAGCAAAAACTCGGCCTGGCGGTAAGCGGCCGCGGTTATTTGTTATAATATGCAGGCGGTTTGAAGGGGCATAGTACAATGGTTAGTATAAGGGTCTCCAAAACCCTGGATCGTGGTTCGATTCCACGTGCCCCTGCCATACCTAATCCAATTTACGGCACTGCCAGACGAAAAACCGAGAATAAGATCTATTGATGCGCACCGGCCAAAGCGGCTGGTTGTTTCTTGATCCGCCGGGCCGACACCCACATGGCCACCAGCATGACCATTAAAAACAAGGTCGCGCTAAGGCAGACGCGGCCTAGCTGGCCGGGCCGGCTAATGGCCAGATAGAGACCGCTTATCAGGGTCAGGACGGTCATAGCGGCGCTGGATCGAATCTTTCTGAATGACGGATTGACTAAACCGTACGCTGCCAGGGCCAAGCTTAATATTGCCAGGCTAACGTGTGTGAGTAAGGCTATATCCATAAGCCCATTATACCCCACTTGACTTCAAGGCAAACGCGGCCCGAGAGCCAAGGCCAGGCTCGTGCCAAGCAGCACCATTAGCGAGACCTTGAACAGCCGTCTGGCCCAGCGAACGGCGCTTAATGAGTTTAGGCCGCCTAAAGCGAGGCGCAGCCACCAGGCGCTCAACGCCAATACGCCCGCCAGGTAAAACACGCCGGCCAGTCCAAAGAAAAACGGCAATGTCGCCGTCAGGCCGAAAGCCGATATCCAGAACAGGATGTGCCGCTTGGCGGCGTTAACCCCCAGCACGGCGGGCAGTACCGGCAGGCCTGCCGCCTGATATTCCTTCAGTCTGAAAACGGCGATAGCGTAAAAGTGGGGCATTTGCCAGATTGCCATAATTATAAATAAAAGCAGCGCTCCAACGTCCAGGCGGCCGGCGGCCGCAGTGTAGCCTACTATCGGAGGCATGGCACCCGCCACGCTGCCAACCAGAGTGGCGTGGCGGGTCAGGCGCTTCAGCGGCGTATAGGCCAGCACGTAAACTAACCATCCAGTCAAAGCCAGCGCCGCGGCCAGCCAGTTGGCCAATATTATCAGCAGCGCCAGGCCGGCCGCTCCCAGTAGCAAGCCTAAACCCAAAGCCTGGCGGCGACCGATGGTTCCAGCGGCCAGCGGGCGGACTTTAGTTCTACTCATCTTACGATCGATGTCGGCGTCGAACACGTTGTTAAACACGCAGGCAGAGGCTACCACCAGCCCTAACCCAAGCAGTGTGGCGGCCAGGCGTGCTAAATTAACCCATCCTCCTCCTTCTGGCGAAGCGAATAGGTATCCGGCCAGTCCGGCCAGCAAATTGCCGTAAACGATACCCGGTTTAGCCAGCCGGTAATAAGCGCTCAGCGACATTATCTGCTGATGCCCTCGTCTTTGATGATGGTTTTTTCGGTGGCTGACGGCGGCATGTTCATCAGGTTGTAGTTAAGGTTCTTCATAATCCAAAGCGATCCGGCCACCAGGATAAACACTACTATGGCCATAAACGAAAACACCAGGGCGTTCCACTGAGGAGAGGATTTTTTACCTAGATGTAGGAAAAATCTCAACTGCACCGCTAACTGAACGACCGCCAAAGCGGCCAGCAACAGCAACAAAAGCCACCCCCGGGCCGGCCGAGCCATGGCGGACCAATAAGCCGCCAGAGTGAGCAGCAACGAGAGCCCGTAACCCGTCAGGTAAGATTTGGTCTGGCTCCGGCGTCTAATTTCAGCATACCTTTTCATAGTTGATTAACCCCCATCAGGTAAACGATGGTAAAGATAAATATCCAGACCACGTCCAGAAAATGCCAAAAAGTCACCAGCTGGCCCAGCCTCAACGCGGTGTGGCGGTTTAGGCCGCGCATCAGAACGTGTACACCGCTTAGCAGCATCCAGATCATCCCCAGTGATATGTGCAGCCCGTGGGTACCCACCAAGGTAAAGAAGGCCGTCAGAAAACCGCTGGTCTGCCAGCCGTGGCCTTCGCCGACGAATTTGCTAAACTCGGCTATCTCCAGATACAAAAAGGCCGCTCCCAGGAAGAAAGTCAGGCCCAGCCAGCCTAATGTCCCCGCCTGATTCCCTAACCTGGCTGCTTGCAGTGCCAGCGCGGCGCTCAGGCTGCTGGTTAACAGGATTATGGTGGCCAGCAGAATCAGCGGCATGTTAAACAGCTGGGCGCCGGAGGGGCCGCCGAACGTGTTGTCTTTGAGCACTGCGTAGGTGGCGAACAGCGAAGCGAACAATACCAGATCGCTCATCAGGTACACCCAAAAAGCGAACACCGGCACCGGGCTGTTGATGGCTTGACTGGTTGGACGGTTCATCGTCGCCCTCCTTGGCGGGCCGCTTCCAGTTTGGCAACCAAAGCGGCCGGCACCAGCCGCTCAGTGTCTTCGTCCAGCGAGCGCCAAAAAATTGCCGCTGCCACGGCCGCCAACGCAATCAGAGCCAGCCACCAGATGTGCCAGATCAACGAAAAGCCTAGCAAAAAGGCGCAACCGGCAATCACTAATCCCAGGGGCGAGTTTTTATACAGTTTAATGTCACGGTAGGCGTGGTGAGCCAATTTAGCCCTCGCAAGGCCGTGGCGTTTGTCCTCCCAAAACTGGTCGCGTTGTTTGACGCTTGGAATAACGGCAAAATTATAGGCTGGCACTGGCGACGAAGTAGACCATTCCAGAGTGCGGCCGTCCCACGGATCGCCGGTTAAATCGCGGTTGTCGGCCCGCTTCCACCAACTGTAGGCCACCTGCCACAGTTGCAGGGCTATGCCCAGGGCGATAATTGCCGCGCCGGCAGCCGAAACCACAAACAAACCCTGCCAGCCCAGCGAGGAGTCATAGCTGTCCATCCGCCTGGTGGCTCCCATCAGACCCAGGATGTAAAGCGGCACGAAAGCTGCCAGAAAACCAACCAGCCAGCACCAGAACGCCCAGCGGCCAATTCTCTCGTTCAGCTTAAAGCCAAAGATTTTAGGGAACCAGTAGGTGATGCCGGCGAAAAAGCCGAACAGTACGCCGCCGATAATCATGGTATGAAAGTGGGCCACCAAAAACAGACTATTGTGTATCTGGAAGTTAATGGCCGGTATGGCTAGCAGCACGCCGGCCATACCCCCGACGGTGAAGGTGGCCACAAAACCCAAAAACCACAGCATGGGCGTGTCGAACCTGATGCGTCCGCGGTACATGGTAAACAGCCAGTTAAAGACTTTGACTCCCGTAGGCACGGCGATTACCATGGTCATAATACCGAAAAAGGCGTTGACATTGGCTCCAGCCCCCATAGTAAAGAAGTGATGCAGCCAAACGATGAAAGACAAAAAGGTGATGGCGGCGATCGCCCACACCATGGAGGCGTAACCGAACAGCCGCTTTCTGGAAAAGGTAGCTACCACTTCCGAGAAAATGCCGAAGGCCGGCAGAACCAGAATATACACCTCAGGATGGCCCCAGGCCCAAATAAGATTAACGTACATCATCGGGTTGCCGCCGAAATCGGCTGTGAAAAAATGAGTGCCGGCCAGCCGGTCCAGCGCCAGCATCCCCAGGGTGGCGGTTAAAATAGGGAAGGCGAAAACCACCAGCGCCATACTGCCCAGCACGCTCCAGGAGAACATCGGCATCTTCATCAGGCTCATGCCCGGACAGCGCATTTTGAGTATGGTAACCAAAAAGTTGATACCAGCCAGCAGGCTGCCGGCGCCGGCTATCTGCAGGCTCCAAATCCAGTAATCAACTCCCGGCCCTGGGCTGTACCGCAACTCGGACAGCGGCGGGTAGGCCAGCCAGCCGGTGGCGGCGAACTCCCCTCCCACGACCAAAGACAGGTTCATCAGCGCCGCTCCGGCGGCGAATAGCCAAAAACTCACCGAATTGGCGAACGGCAGAGCCACGTCTCTGGCGCCCAGCTGCAGCGGCAATACCAGGTTGATCAGGCCGAACATAAATCCCATGGCCACGAAGAAAATCATAATCGTGCCGTGGGCCGTGAACACCTGTTGGAACAGATCCGGCGATAGCATGCCGGGATTGCCCGAAGCCAACGCCTGCTGCAGGCGGATCATGGCGGCGTCGGTCGCCCCGCGCAGCAGCATCAACGTGGCCACCACCATATACATCACCCCGATCTTTTTTGGATCCAGCGACGTCAGCCATTCCCGCCACAGCCAGCCCCAGCGCTTGAAGTAAAACAGCAGCGCCACCACCGCCAAACCGCCCGCCACCAGCAGGATTGCTCCTCCGGCGGTAACCGGGCTTTGCGGTAAGGCTTTAAGGCTTAAATCACCCAGCATGTCAGCGTTAAGGCGTTTTCATGGCATTTAAATGTTGCGCGGCCGGCGGCGCCACGTACTTGGCGATTATCATATCAAACAGATTACCTTTTACAGAAGAGTACAGCGCGGCCGGCTGGTTTTTGCTCGGCTCGGCCAGGCGCTGGTAAGCCGCCCAGTCTAAAACTCCGCCGCCAGCTGCCGCCGCGTTCGACAACCAGCGGTTAAAATCCGGCTGACTGATCACCTCGGCGGTAAAAGTCATGCCGGAAAAACCCTCTCCACTGATATTGGCGGAGCGTCCCGGATACTTGCCCGGCTGACTGGCTACCAGATTCAGCTGGCTGCGCATACCTGGCATAGCGTAGATCTGACCGCCCAGCTGGGGAATCCAGAACGAGTTCATCGGGGCGTCGGCGGTAATTTCAAAACGCAGCGGCCTGTCCAAAGGCAGCCGCAGGTAATTCAGGGCCGCCACTCCCTGCTCCGGATATATGAACAGCCATTTCCACTGCAAAGCCACTACCTGCACCGTCAAAGGCCGTCCGTCGGCCTGCTGCCGGAACGGGTCGAGCTGGTGCGAGCTTTGCCAGGTGATGACCGAAAGCACGCCGATAATCACCACCGGTACCGCCCACCAGACGCCCTCGATGAATCGGTTGCGATCCCAGTCAGGGCGATAGACCGCTTTTTTGTTGCCTTCGCGGTAGCGCCAGGCAATCCAGGCGGTCATGGCGTATACCGGCACCAGCACCAGCAGCATGATCAAGCTGGCGGTTATCAGCAGGTCCCGTTGCTTGTCAGCCACCAGGCCCTTGGGATTAAGCTGGGCGTAGTTCAAACCGGGCAGCACGACAGCCAGCGCGGCCAAAACCAATACGGCTAAAAGTATGACCAGCACTACCCGCAATTTTCCGCTCATTCTTACAAGAAATCATAGCATAAGCGGCTCAGACGGGCCTTTTGCCATTTACCGCTTAAGCTGAATTTTGTTAAGATGAAAGCAACCGGAGCATGAAGATAAAAAAGCCTATTTTTAAATCCAAAAACCGGCCGCCGATCAGGGTGGTGATTGTCGGCGGCGGTTTCGGCGGCATTAAAACCGCCCTGGAGCTTGGCCGCCGGCCGGAATTTCAGATCACCCTAATATCCAAGACCGACTATTTTCTGTACTACCCTTCGTTGTATTCCACCGCCACCGGGCACAGCGTCAGAGAATCCCAGGTTGCCTTGTCGCGGATTTTCCAGAACCGCCCGATCAGTTTGGTCAAAGACGAGGTGACGGCCTTGGACGCCGTGCGCAAATTAATACACGGCAAAAACGGCAAAACATATCATTACGATGTTTTGGTGATGGCGATGGGCTCGGTTACCACCTATTTCGGTGTCAATGGTTTGAGCCGCTACGCCTACGGCATGAAATCCATTAAGCAGGTCAGGCAGCTGAAAAAGCATCTTCATCAGGAATTAACCCTTGACAACCATCTGGACAAAAACTACGTGGTTATCGGGGCCGGACCTAGCGGCGTGGAGTTGGCCGGCAGCCTGGTAGGCTATCTCGATTGGTTAAAGAAAGTACACGGATTGAAAAACTGCCGGGTGAAGATCAGCCTGGTCGAGTCGGCTCCCAGAGTGCTGCCCAAACTAAGCCGCCGAGCAAGCCGCCGGGCGTTGAAACGGCTGCGCTCCCTCGGTATTCACGTCATGCTTAACCAGCGAGTAAACGAAGCCTCCTCTGACCAGGTAATCATTAACGGGCGGCCCTTAAAGTCGCACACCGTTATCTGGACGTCCGGAGTGGCCAATCACCCGTTATACAAAAAATACCCCGAGACTTTCCAGCTGAACGGAGGCGGCAAGGTGGCAGTTGACGAGTACTTGCGGGCGGCGCCGCATATTTACGTTATTGGCGACAACGCGGCTACCGTTTACAGCGGACTAGCCCAAACCGCCCTGCACGACGCCATTTTTCTGGCTGACCATTTAAAGCGCCTGGCTGCCAGTCAGCCGCTTAGGCCCTACCGGGCGGTCAAGCCGCCGACCGTGGTGCCAATAGGCCCCAACTGGGCCCTGATGGAATGGGGCTGGCTGGTGATGTCCGGCCGCTTGGCCGCGCTTGTTAGGCGTTTGGCTGATTTTATCGGCTATGACGACGTGCTGCCCATAGGCCAAGCTTTAGGGGTCTGGCGGTCGTCTTTCAAGCGTGAGGAAAATTGCCCCGTCTGCCTGAGGGCGATTGTTGGAGCTCGCGCAACGGTCAATCTTACCAGATCTAAAACGACCGGCTAGTCCGGCTTTTTGAAGTCCGGCCGCTTTACGAGCGCGTCTGATTGTCTTATCTTTAAGTTAATGAGGACGCTGATTATCGTCGCTCACCCGATGCCGGACAGTTTTTCCCACAAGCTGGCCGCCGCCTATCAAGATGGTGCCGGATCGGCCGGACACAGCGTGGAGCTGCTCGATTTATACGCCAGCCACGATCAGCTGGGTTTTTTACGGCCGGAAAGCCACTCCGAATACCGCGACAACCAGCCGGTGCGTCAGAAATGGCAGGCTAAAATACTGGCTGCGGACGAAGTTGTGTTTATTCATCCGCTGTGGTGGGGAGGACCGCCGGCTATTTTAAAAAATTTCATAGACCAGGTGTTCACGCCGGGCTTCGCCTATCACCATCCCCGTCCGAAATTGCATCCGCGAATCAACCTGATGACCAGGCGCCTGCTGAAAGGAAAACAGGCCCGGGTCATGATTACCTGTAACGGTCAGCGCTGGACCAACGCGCTCAGGTTGATGCCATATTTTCTTATCTGGTATTTTTATGTTTTCCGTTATGTTGGGTTCAGGCCGGCCTCGTTTCAGCTGTTCGATTTCATGAAGCACCGCGGCGCCCTGCAGCGAGCCCGCTGGCTGGCCAAAGTGCGTAACATGGCCGCCAGGAAGGCGGCCGACATATAAACGTTCCGGAAATTTCGCGCTTCCGGCAGTTGCCAACCGTCATGAATAAAGCTTATACTTAATCCCGTAAGGCGCTGCCTCGCGGCGCGGTTTTAACTTGGCTCAGCAG
>SCKW01000017.1 GCA_004100265.1 Candidatus Chaera renei | reverse complement strand
AGAAAGGAAATAACAACCATGAGTATCAACAAGAAGGCGCTAATCGGCGCCATGCTGCTGGGAATAGCCGTGACTCCCCTAGCTTTAGTGGCGGGACGGGCTAACGCCGCGCCAGCCACTAACCAGCCGGCATCACCATCGGTAGCGCAAGTCGCCGAAGGCCCCGATCAAGCTACGGAAGCCGTATCGGAAGCGCCTGAAACCGGTGGCGCCAAAGCTGACACGGACAACGTTCAAAGCGGTAGCGGTGTCCAGCAAACCGGTCAGCATAGCGACGCGACCCCTGACACTGCGTCTAACCGCTAGCACCTAACCTTTAAAAAGCCTTGCCGGCACGTCCTATAATTGCCAAAGTTAATGGACGGACGCGCCTGGCGGCTTTTTAGGAGGGTAGATTTTTTAAATTATAATTTTAAGTATAATCCATGACAAATCAGCTAATTGCGTTTTTGGCCCAATACCTTTTTTTAGCGGTGCTGGCCGCGGCCGTATTGGCATGGTGGCGGCTCGGCCGGTCCGATAAGCGGCTTTTTTTGATTTACGGAGCCGTGGCCAGTATTCTGGCGCTGATGCTGGCCAAAGTCGCCTCGGCAGTATATTTTGACCCGCGTCCTTTTATGGAGCATCAGCCGTCACTGTTTTATCACGCGCCGGGCAACGGCTTTCCGTCTGACCATGCCATGCTAAGCTTTTTTATGGCCGGTCTGGTTTGGCGGTTTAACAGGCGGGTTGGGGTGGCACTTTTATTGTTGGCGGCGGTAGTTGGCTGGTCGCGCGTGGCCGCCGGAGTGCATCATGCCATCGACATCGTCGGTGGAGCCGTTATCGCTTTGGCGGCAATCAGCGCGGTGCTGTGGTTGTCGCCTCGCCTGACAACCCTTTATCAACGGCTGGCGCGAGTTAACGAAACCGCTTAAAATCAAGGCATCATGCGCCTCAAATTAAGCCGCCGCCAGTTGCTGCACGACAGTTTTTTGATTAGCATCAGCCTGAAAGGCTTGAATGGCCTGGCCGAGGTGATTGGCGGCGTCACGCTGTTTTTTGTCAGTCCGCAGCAGATGCAGCGGCTGATTGAAATTTTGACACAGCACGAGCTGCGCCAGGATCCTAACGACTGGTTGGCTAATCAGCTGCTGAGGGGCGGCGAGCATATTACCGCCGGCGGTATCAGTTTCGCGGCTGTTTATCTGCTGGCCCACGGCATTCCCAAGCTGGCGGCGGTGGCGGCGCTGTTAAAGGGCAAGCTGTGGGCGTATCCGTTTTCATTGGCGGTGCTTGGCGGTTTTATTGTTTACCAGCTTTATTACCTGGCCACCAAGCCGGGTATTGGCATGGTGCTGCTGACCGGTTTTGACATACTGGTGGTGGTATTGATTTGGCTGGAATACCGTGCCAAGCGGCGCGAACGGGAGCGGCCGGCGGCTTAAGCCTATTAAAAAGATTTTCGGATGTGGTTAAGGCTGAACTGCCAGCGGGCGTCGGTTTTTTTGTGGGGGTTGAAGATGTTCTGAGGGTCGTAGAGCCGTTTGATTTGGCGCATAAGGTTAACCATGGACTCGCCGTACATTTGGCCCAGCCACGGCCCGCGCACCATGCCGTCGTTGTGCTCGCCCGACAAGGATCCGCCATAGCTTAAAACCAGTTTGTTGACCTCTTTCATGGCCGGCTCCAGCTTGGCTCTCTCGGCCGGGTCTTCGATCCGCATCAGCGGAATAATGTGAAAATTACCGTCGCCCATATGTCCGGCTATGGTGGCCAGCAGACGGTATTTCTTAATGATCCGTCTAAGCTTGGGCAAAAATTCGTTCAAACAAGGCGGCGGCACCACCAGGTCGTCTATGAATGGGGCGGTGTGTTTGTCTTTAACCTTCTGGCGCAGCAGGTTAAAACTTTGCCGTCGCATAATCCAGAATTTTTGCGATTTAAATTCGGTTTCGTCTTTTTCCATGGCCATGCCGAACGGCTTGAGGCGCTGTCTCATTTTCTCGATTTTTTGGGCGACCGTCTCGGGCGTTTCGCCGTTAAACTCGATCATTAAAATCAGTTTAGGTACGCCGCGCAGCAGCATTAAGCCGTCTGGCAGCAATTGCGCGGCCAGCTGCAGCCAGCGCTTCAGCCCCAACGTTTTCAAAAAGGCCGGAAAGAATTTAAAACTTAGCCACAGGGTGTTATCGTCGAATGACTCAAAGGTGGCCGGACGGTGTTCTAGAACCGCGTTAATGATATCGCCCAGGCGCCGGGTGTCTTTTAAAAAGCAGACCAGCAGGCCGGAATGCCGTGGCTTGGGTACTAGTTTGAAATTAATTTCGGTAATCAATCCAAGAGTGCCCTGGGCGCCGACAAACAGCTTGGTAAGATCGAATACGCCGCTCTGCCTGTTCCAGACATCCCACAAGTGATAACCGGTGGAATCTTTGCTAACCCGCGGCCGGGCCGCCTGGATCGCCTGGTAGTTATCCTCGAGCAGCCGGTAGGTGTCGCGGTAAAGCCGGCCTTCGAAATCCGGCTGAGCCATTTTGACTCGCAACTGTTCGGCATCCAAAGGTTTTATCGTGTAAAGGTTGCCGTCGCTCAGCACTACTCTTAAGGACTGCACAAAATTGGCGGTTTTTCCCCATTGCAGTGATTTTTCGCCGCCGGCGTTATTGCTGACCATGCCGCCGACGGTGCACAGATCGCGGCTGGCCGGATAGGAGGGCAGCAGCGTGCCGTTTTTAAGGGTGGTGCTTTCAAAATCGCGGTAATAAACGCCAGGCTGTACGGTAGCCGATTCTGCCGATACGGCTGTGATGCGGTTAAAGTACCTGGTAAAATCCACTACTAGGCTTTGGCCAATCGCTCCCCCCGACATGTCGGTACCCGCTCCGCGCGGCGTAATGCTGACGTTTTGCCCGGCGGCGCGGTATTTGGCGGCAATCTTGGTCAAAGCCCTAAGATCGTCGGTGTTTTTTGGAAAAACCACCGCGTCGGGCAGCAGCTCAAACAGGCTGGCGTCATGGCTGTAAGCCTGGCGGCTTTTTAAAGAAGTGACTACCTCGCCCTCCAGCACAGCTGTCAGTTCATCCAAAAAATCGAACGCGGTTTTGTTAGGTTTTTCTTTACGCACCTAAGCTAATAATATGCCTGCTCTGCCCTAAAAGCACAAGTTGCCAGACCGTGGCTATTAAAATGCCGGGCAGGACGGGCCGTTTGCCGTATTCGTTTAAAACTCCTTGTATCCCGGAAAGTAATCGCGCCTCAATTGCTCTTGTTTAATCGAATACTCGTTCAGCAGTTGCGAGCCGACCGTTTCGACCACCGGTTCCGGCCCCGAAATATAGATCAAGCTGTCGCCGAGTTGGGGCAGATGTTTGGCGATCAAAGCCGGGCTGATTCGCCGCCGGTTAAGATAGGCCGCGTTGAATTCCGGGTGCTCCTGCTGCCAGCGGTCTATCTCGGCTTTGAACGGGATTTCGTCGTCGCGATTGAAATAAAGCAAGGTCACCGCCAGCGATAGGCCCTGGTGCGCGCGCTGCTTAAGTATTGAGTGAAACGGCGTAATGCCTATGCCCAGAGCTATCATGACCTTGGGCGTGTTGGTATTCTGCCAAACGAAGTCGCCTTCGGGGCCGTAAGCGGTTGCCGCGTCGCCGGGTTGCAGGCCGTTTAGCTGATTTTTAAATCGGCTGCCGGTTAATCTGGTAGCAACCTGAATCTGTTTTTCGTAGGGCGCGGAGGCTATGGTGAAGTAATGCTCGTCGGCCCAATCGTTATCTTTAAGCTCCAGCCGTATATACTGCCCTGCTTGCCACATAGTGCCGCGCGGGCATTTAAAGACGTATGAAACGGCGTTACCGGCTTCGGTGAATTTATTTTTAAAAATCAGCTTCATAATCGTTGCGGCCGCGTGGCGCCTCCCTCTATCTAAAATTTAATGATTTTTGCTTTGCCCAGCCCTTTCTTAATTATAAACCAGCCAGTCGTTTAAGCAGCCGCCGCTTGCCAGGGGCGGATAAGCTGTTACAATACGAAACAAGCAAAAATGAGAAAGAAATAACTTATTAAGTTCGAGACTTGGGCCGGTTAACAGACTATGACCATGAATATTAAGATAGACATAGACATTAAGACTTTCGTGAATTTTTTCGCGGTTTTTGCCGGATTTGTTCTGGCGGCGCTGCTAATTAGCAAACTGGCCGCGGCACTGATAATTTTGTTCGTGTCTTTCTTTTTGGCTTTGGCGCTTAACCCTCCGGTAACTCGGCTGGCCCGGTTGCTGCCGCGCAACAGCCGGGTGGTAGCGACCGCGTTGTCGTATATCGTAGTGCTTTTGCTGCTGGGTGGTCTTCTGGTACTGGCTCTGCCACCGGCGGTCAGGCAATCGGTCAATTTTGCCCAGCAAGTACCCGGTTATATTGATCAACTGCAGCGCCAGCAGGGTCCGGTCAGAAACTTTTTATCCCAGTACGGGCTGCAGGCGCAGCTTGATTTGGCGATCGAGAACGCCAAGGCTCGTTCCGCCGATATCGCCAAGAACATCGGAACCAGCTTTGTCGGAGGCGTTGGCATGGTGTTCAACGGGTTGGTGACCATTATTACCGTTTTGGTGCTGACGTTTTTGATGTTGATCGAGGGGCCGCGCTGGATGGACCGCTTTTGGGCGCTGTACCTTAACGAGCATAAACGCGAGCGGCACCGTCATTTGGTCAGAAGGATGTACCGCACGGTAACGGCCTACGTTAACGGTCAGGTGCTGGTGGCCAGCATTGCCGCTACCGGCACGGCGGTAACTTTGTTGGTACTGAGCAGCTTTTTGCCGGTGCCGGTTGGCATTATTATTCCCTTGGCCGGCATAGTCATGTTAACCTCGATGATTCCGATGATCGGCGCCACCATCGGCGCCACCTTGGTAACCCTGGTATTGCTATTTAACTCGCCCGCGGCGGCGCTGATCTTTTTGGTTTACTTTATCGTGTATCAGCAGATCGAGAACAACCTGATTCAGCCGGTAGTGCAATCCAGGACGGTTGAGCTGTCGGCTCTTGGCGTGTTAACCGCCGTGCTGCTGGGCATTAGTTTGGCCGGTATTTTAGGCGGCTTGGTAGCCATCCCAACGGCCGCTTGTTTGCGCATCGTGCTTAATGATTATTTGGCGCACCGCCAGCGCGCGGCGGAGACTTCTTCCGGCAACGTGCTAGGCAAGGTTAAAAGCGTTCTTAAATCAGTAGCCGGCTCTAAATAATCAGATCACTCTTTGGCGGGCCCGCTAACGCGCCGCCAGCGCGGCCCGTTCGGAGTGTCTTGTACGGCTACACCCTGCTTTAACAGCTGCTGGCGTAATTCGTCCGCGGCGTCCCAGTCTTGCTGTTGCCTGGCGGCCTGCCGTTTGGCGATTAGCTGCTTTGTATCCTCGGCGATGTCGGACACTTGGTCAAGGTTAAGGCCCAGCAGGTTTTCGGTGCTGGTCAGGAACGCCTCAAGAGCTTTGAGCGAGGCGACTCCCCGGTCTTGCAGCTGGGCGGCCAACTGGCTGAATGCCGCCAGGGCTTCGGGCGAGTTCAGGTTGTTTTGAAGCGCCTTGGTGATTTTTATTGCCGCCTGGCTGAATTCTTTTTGGTTGACTCCCCCTTCATCTTTGGGCTGGAAGCGCCGTTCGGCGGCGGCGTAAAAATCGCTCAGGCGCTGGCGGGCCGATTCCAGCAGCTCCCACGAAAAATTAGCCTCGCTTTGAAAGTGGCTTTGCAGCGCGAAGAGCTTAAACTCCATCGGCGCGAATCCTTTGGTCTGGAGGTCTTGCAAGGTATAGCCGTTGCCCAGGCTTTTGCTGATTTTTTGGCCGTTCACCAGTAAAAAATTGCTGTGCAGCCAGTAACGGGCGAACGGCTGGCCGGTTGCCGCCTCGCTTTGAGCGATTTCGTTGGTGTGATGAATCGGGATATGATCTATGCCGCCGGCGTGAATATCCAGGGTGGGTCCCAGCAGATCAAGGGCGATGGCCGAGCACTCGATATGCCAGCCGGGGAACCCCCTGCCCCAGGGGCTGTCCCACTCCATGTCGCCGTCACGCTTTATGCTAACGGGCGAAAATTTCCACAGGGCGAAATCGGCCGGGGATCGCTTTTGGCCGTTAATCGCCACTCTGGCGCCGGCCTGCTGGCCGGCTATGTCCAGCCGGGCCATGGCGCCGTAGCCGGAGAATTTAGCCGAATCAAAATAAATCCCGTCGTCGGTCCGGTAGGCGTAACCGCCGGATTCTAGCCGCTGGATCAGCTCTATCTGCTGCGCTATATAATCGGTGGCTTTGGCCAAATGCTCGGGCGGCAGTAAGTTAAGCCGCCGCATGCCGGCCAGAAAGTCGTCGCAGTAAAAACGGGCCAACTCTTTGGCACCGACACCCTGGCGCCGGGCGGCTTGAAGCATTTTGTCCTCGCCCTCGTCGGCATCGCTAACCAGATGCCCTACGTCGGTAATGTTCATCACTCTGTTCACCTGGTAGCCCGCCTGCCTTAAGGTTCTGACCAGCAGGTCCCAGCGGATATACGACAGCCAGTTGCCGATGTGCATATAGTCGTAAACTGTCGGGCCGCAGGTGTAAAGTTTAACTTTGCCCGGCCGCAGCGGCTGAAAGGTTTCTAGGCGGCGGCTGGCGGTGTTATACAGTTTGATCATGGTTTTTATTCCTGATCTTTTAGCGCTTTGTCGGTGGTCTGGACCAATTCGCGCTTAACGTTGTCCAGGCTGTCGTAAACTCGAAAGCCAGCGGCATAGGCATGTCCGCCTCCGCCGAAAGCGCCGGCTACCGTTTCGGCTATCATGGCGTCGGCGTTGGCGCGCAATTTGCCAGTGATCCGGCCGTCGGGGTAGGTTTTTAAGGCGGCCGCCAGCCTGACCCCTTCGACCAATCGTATTTCGTCAATCACCAGCATGCTGGGGTTGTACTGGTCGCTGTAGCGCTCGATTTCTTCCCACGGAATGGTAACCAGCGCCAGCTGCCCGTCCAGATAATATTCAATCCGCTCGATCAGTTTGGCTTTGTACGACAGAATCTCCGGGCTTTTGCGCATCAACTGACGCCGGCGGTTTTCGATCTGGCCCAGATCGGCGCCCAGATCCATCAGTTCGGCTACGTTCCTGACCGTCTGGCTGGTAGTGGCCAGCGAGGTCAGCCCCAGGCTGTCCGACAAAATAGACATTGTCAGCAGTTCGGCGGCCGCCGGAGTAATCGGCAGTTGCAGGTTTTTGAAGACGTTAAACAACAGTTCGCCGGTAGCCACCATCGACGGGTCAACCAAGTTAATCGAACGAAACGGCAGATCCCCTGGGGTAACATGATGGTCGAAAACGGCCACGGGGATTTTTTTCAGCAATGCCAACTGTTCAGGAATTAGAGCGCGGCTTAACAGCGTAGCGCTGGCGGAGTCTACGATGATGGCCATGTCGGCGGCGTTAGGCCAAAGGTCGCTGACCCTGTCCCAACCGGTGAAATAGCGCAAATAGCGGGGAATGTTCACCGGGCAGTACAGCGCCACGGTTTTATCGATGCCGCCAAGCACTTCTTCCAGGGCCAAAGCGGAGCCCAGACTGTCTCCGTCGGGGTTTTCGGCCTGAATTACCAGTACGCGCTTGGCGTCACGAAGCGCTTTAAAAAATCTCTCTTCCATGAACGTTACTTATTGTAACAGCCGCCGGGTTAAAAACAGAGACCCGCTCCCGGCGAGAGCGGGCGTTTTTTGCGAAACTAACGCCGCACGAGCGGTTCTTTAAAGCTCCCGCCGACCGGCTAAGGCGTGCGACAGGGTAATTTGGTCGGCAAACTCCAAGTCTACGCCCATGGGCAGCCCTCTGGCCAGGCGGCTGATGGCGACTTTTAAGCCGCCGCTTTCGATTTGTTTTTGAATGAACAGGGCGGTTGATTCGCCCTCCACCCTGGCGTTGAGCGCCAGGATAACTTCCGTCGCTTGGTCGCGCTTGATTCTGTCCAGCAGTTCGGGTATGTGCAGCTTTTCCGGGCCAATGCCGTCTATCGGGCTGATAATGCCGCCCAGCACGTGGTAAGTGCCCTTAAAAGCTCCGGTACGCTCCAGCGCGATAACATCCAGGGCGTCTTCGACGACGGCGATCTGGCGTTTGTCGCGCGCCGGATCGCTGTAAAGCGGCGATACCGATTGATGAGCGTCAATTAAGGCAAAAGTGACCGGGCAGAATTTGACGTTGTCGTGCAGGCGGTCAATGGCCCGGCTGAGACGCGCCGCCGCCGGCTGGCTGGATCGCAGCAAATAATAGGCGTAGCGCTCGGCGGTGCGGGGTCCGACTCCCGGCAGGGCCGATAATTCGCTGATTAATTCTTGCAGGGCTTTGGGCAGCATCGCGAGACGTTTGGCGCCTGGGGATTAGCGGCCGAATCCGCCCATGTTGCCCAGGAGCGGTTTCATTTTTTCGGCGGCCGAGGCTTGCGAGCGGTTGATGGCCTCGCGCACTGCCGCCTCCAGCCATTGTTCTATGTCGGCGGCCCGGTTAGGATTCAGATAATCGGGATTTAGGCTGATCTTTTTAATTTTCTGTTCGCCGTTAATCACCACTTTAACGGCGTCGCCGCCGGCTGTCACCTCTATCAGCTCGTTAGCCAGCTGCTTTTGCAGTTTGCGGGCTTGCATGACCATTTTGGCTTGGTCGAACATAAAAACATTCCTCTTAAAGTATTATGTTGTTCTTGAAAATTTAGAATATTAATACCAATCTGTTTCATTATAACCTATTTTGCACCGGCTAGGGACTGGCCATGTACAGCCGCCAGCGCAAGGCGGCGTCGCTGTTTTGGTTAGTGTACAGCCGGGTGGGCCGGCCCAATTTTGCCAGATCGCCCGCCGGCAATGGCGCCGCGACGTTTACCAGATAGGCGCCGGGTGCCCGAATCGGTAGTTTATTAAAGGTTTCGGCTACGTTTACTGGGCGCTGGCGGCCGCTTAAATTCTCGTAAAAGGTTCCTTGGCCGCTGCCGGTGATCACCGTAACCGGCTGGCC
Source organism: Candidatus Chaera renei (assembly GCA_004100265.1). Taxonomy (GTDB): domain Bacteria; phylum Patescibacteriota; class Saccharimonadia; order Saccharimonadales; family Saccharimonadaceae; genus Chaera; species Chaera renei. The sequence goes on along the minus strand of SCKW01000017.1, from coordinate 5,064 downwards.
GGCCAACGGCGGCGAGGCCAGGGCTCGTCGCAACACCGCTAAATCCTGGCTGTACAGCGAGCCAAGCCGCGGGCTGTACGTCATGCTGTTGAAATAAACTGCGTAGTTAACCGTTAGCAGGCTGCCGACCAAAGCCATCAGCGGCAGCAGGCCGGTAATGCGGGCGTACGGGTTGAGCGGGAACAGGGCGTACCATTCACGGATCAGCACGTCGGTGCCAATGGCCATAAACAGGGCGGCGGGCAAAAACAAGGCCACCAGCAGCTCGGGCCGCATGGCCATAATCGGCAGCACTATGGCCGTCCACAGCAAAAGCAGATAGCTGCGGGCAGCATGATGATCGCCAGAACAGCGGATGATACCTACGACAATCAGCGCCGCCGCCGCGAAAGTGAACGCCGGCTGAATATATATGCCGACCGAGGGTGATAGGATGCCGCCTAATCGAGCCAGTATTTCGCCCAGCGATGCCAAATATGCCGATAAACCGGGCAGCTGCGTAGGAAAACCCAGCAATTCTATCAAGGCGGCAGGTTTTTGCCACGCGCTGAACAGCAGGGGCGCCGCTATCAGCAGGGCGAAAAAACCGCCGATAAAAGCCTCGGCCGCGCCATAGCGGCGCAGGTTGTAGCGCAAATGCGGGTGCAGGGCGCTGGCCAGTACCGCCGACAGCAAAAAATAAAGGCTCAGGGGCGTGTAAAGGGCCAGGGCGATTGCCGGCAGGAACAGTATTTTCCATAAAAACTCGCCTTTGACGCCCTGTACGACCAGGGTAGCCAGCAGCAGTATGGCGCTGATCGTGAAAATCAGCATAATGCCGGGAGTGCCGCTGCGTCCGGCGATTAAAAACAGGCTGCTCGATACCGCTAGCAGTGAAGTAATGATAGCCACATTGGGTTTTTGCCATCGGTTAAGCAGCACGGCCAGCATGACGCCGCTAAGCAGCGCCAAAACCAGCGACGGCAGTTTGATGGCCAAAGGGGTTAAGTCTAACAGGCCGATCGAGGTTTTTTGTAAAAGGTGGTACGGCAGATCAACGACGTTGGCTGGCGGCCACAGCCGGCTGCCGGTGCTAACGGTAACGCTGTTGATTTCTTGCTGACTAAGGCCGGGCGGCACGCTGGCAATCTGTAAACCCAAGAAAGCCACTAGCAGGAACAGGCACAGCAGGTATGCCAGAGGGTAGCGGTAGCGGTATAGTATCAGTTCCTGAATAAAACTTTGTTTCATTGGCGAGCGCTAAATAGCATTATACAGCCACCCGCCGGCCGCCGCGGCTTAAACGGCATGTTTTTTGTCGAGCGACATAAACCGCAGGCGCTCCGGATGGAAGTACAGCTCAACTTTTCCGGTGGGCCCGTTACGGTGCTTAGACAGGTATAGGTCGGTAACGTGCTGGCGCTCGGTTTCGGGGTTGTAATAGTCTTCGCGGTATAAAAACATTACTAAATCGGCGTCTTGCTCGATCGAGCCGGATTCGCGTAGGTCGGCCAGCTGGGGAATTTGCGGACTGCGCGACTCTACCGACCGGCTAAGCTGGCTAAGGGCCAGCAATGGCACGTTAAGCTCGCGGGCGATCAGCTTCAGGCCGCGGCTGATTTCGCTAACCTCCTGCACGCGGTTGTCGCCGTAGCTCCTGCCGGAACCCTGCATTAACTGAAGATAGTCCACTACGATTAGCCCTAGCGGGTTGTTGTGGGCTTCGCGCCGGGCTTTGGTGCGCATTTCCAGCACGCTCATGCCAGGGGTGTCGTCGATAAATATCGGCGCTTCGGCCATTTCGCCCATGGCGTGGGACAGTTTTTCAAAATCGTCGTAGCTTAGGTTGCCGGTGCGGATGCTCCAGGCATCTACCCCAGCCGCGTCCGCCAACATGCGGTCTACCAACTGCTCTTTGCTCATTTCCAGGCTGAAAATCAGTACCGCCAGTTTTTCTTTGCTGGCGATGTTATAGGCCAGGTTGAGCGCCAGGGTCGACTTGCCCATCGCCGGCCTGGCGGCCAGCACGACCAGATCGGATTTTTGAAAACCGGCCGTTAAGTTGTCCAGATCGCGGTAACCGGTTTTAACGCCGCGCAGCTTGCCCTTGTCGCGGTGCAGCTCTTCGATCCGGTCAAAACTTTCGGTCAGAATCTGCTCCAGGCTGACCAGGTCTTGCTTGAGCGACGTTTCGCTGACCGCAAAAAGATCGGCTTCGGCCTTGGCCAGTAGTTCGCCTATTGGCTTGTCGTCGTCAAAGCCTAGCTCGGCGATTTCGCTGCTGGCTTTGATCAGACGCCGCCGCGTGGCTTTTTGGGTGATGATATCGGCGTAAGCTTTGGCGTGGGCGGCCGTGGGCACGGCGTTGGTTAGTTCCGTAAGATAAGCCGACCCGCCCACGGTTTCCAGCTGTTTTTGCCCCTCTAGCTCGTCGCTTAGGGTAAGCAGGTCTACTGGCCGGTGTTTTTCGTAAAGCTTGACCATGGCGGCATAAATCATGCCGTGGCGTTTGTCGTAAAAATCATCGGCCCTTAAAATATCGCTGACTTCGGTCAACACCTCTTCGTCTATTAGGATCGCGCCCAGCAGGCTCATTTCGGCCTCAAGGTTTTGGGGCGGTATTTTGCTGGGGGGTGGTGGGTCGGACGGATGGGCAGATTTAGGCATCGGTTACCTCCTGGCCGCCCATTAGGGCGATCACCGAATCAACCGGCGACCCAGCGGTCCCCCGTCGGGCGGCTTTTGGTGTTCGCCATTCGCCGATGATTTTGGGGCAGGCAAAACCAAGATCCTTAATGGTTGCGGCGATTATTTTGCGGTAACGCTGATCGTCCAGCTTTTTCTGATGCAGTTTATAGGCGAACGTCAGTCGCAGCGGTCCGCCGTCTATTTCGGCTTCGGCCTGGTTCAGTATGGCGTAGAGCGGTTGATTAATGGCTTTGACGGCCTGAAGCACCTTAGGCCAGTCGTTGTTTTGCAACCTGTTCCCGTCGGCAGCCGGTTTTTTGGTTTTGGAGGCCGCAGTCGGACGCTCCATTTGGTTGCCTGACGGAGCATGTGCATCGGCTACCAACTCCGCTCCGCCTATAGCTGCCGCGGCAGCTACCGTCTTTGGCTCGCCTTTTAAGCCCGATGTCGGCTGATCTGGCGCCGCTTTGGCGTGCTTAAGCATAGCCGCGCTTAAGTGCAGAAACGGCATCAGGGCCTTAGGCGTGGCTATTAGCTGCTCTATCAAATCATAAAGCGTGGGGTCTTGGATGGCCGCCGGTTGTAGCGCCTCTGCCAGTTGCCCGCTGAGCACCGTCGGACTGACCCCGCGCTGTTCCAAGTCTAATAATTGCCGGTACAAGCCCTGGCGGTCGCCTTGGTGAAAAAGTTCCAGTAATCCGGCTACATCGCTGCCGGGGGCCAGGCCCAGAACGTCTTCCACGAAGGCCTCGTCAAAACTATCGCCGCTGAGCGACGCCAGTTGATCCAACAGACTGAGGGCGTCCCGAGCGCTGCCGTCGCTGCGCCCGGCGATCAGCTCAAGGGCCGGCTCAGTGGCTCGTATTTTTTCTTTTTCGGCGACCGCTTTTAGATGCGCCAGCAGATCGGTTTTAGCGATCAGTCTGAAATGAAACCGCTGCACCCGGCTTAAAATAGTAGCCGGCAGTTTATGCGCTTCGGTGGTGGCCAGGATAAACACGGCATGGGTCGGCGGCTCCTCCAGGGTTTTCAACAAGGCGTTAAAACTTTCGTTGGTCAGCATGTGCACCTCGTCGATTATGTAAACCTTGTACTTCGCCTTGGCCGGGGCGATACGCACTTTTTCGCGCAAGTCGCGCACGTCGTCTATCCGGCGGTTGCTGGCAGCGTCGATCTCGATAATGTCAAGATGGGGTTTGTCCGGCGGGTAAGGCAGGCCGTTAATGGCGTGCGCTAAAATTCTGGCCACGCTGGTTTTACCGACTCCCCGGGGGCCGGTAAATAGATAGGCATGGCTAAGTTTGCCCGATTTTAGCGCCAACGCCAGGGTGCGGGTAATGTGACTTTGTCCGATTACCTCCTCCAGCGATTGCGAACGGTATTTCCGGTATAAGGCCCGGGGCATAAGACGTGAGTTCGCTCCCAACTTTTTGATACGCCAATAATTATAAACCAGTATAAGCCTGGCGGTAGCTAAAATCTCTTAAAAATGTGCCGCCAGCGGACGGTCAAGAACGAGCGGACGCTTAAAGCGGCGCCTCTATGGCGGCCCATTCGGCTTCGCGGTTGTCTTCGGGAACGACTACGCTGATCTGGTCGCCAACTTTGGCCCTGAAATAGGTAACGCTGGCCAGCAGGACGCGGTATTCGCGGCCGCTAACCTCAACAAAATAACCGCCGTCGTGCTGTACCAGTGTGCCGATTAGCTGCTTGCGGGCTACTGGCCCGATTTGCTTGTAAATAAAACCGCCATCGTCGGCTATGGTCAGCTTAAGAATGTCGCCTTCGATCAGTTTGGATTTGCTGGCGTAGTTGGCCGGTACCGGATAGGTTTTGCCGTCGGGGCCGATCATATTCTGGCCGTCAAACACGCCTTCAATCACCTTGCCGGCCACTTCTTCAACGTTGCGGGTAATCGCCGGGTCTTCGCCGACCAAGCTGATTAAAAGCTCTTTGGCGGCCGCCAGGTTGGTTTCGGCTTCTTGAATCAGCGACTTTAATCGCTTAACTTGTTTTTCTGGTAAATCAGACATCTCGCAGTTTCCTTGTCTGTTTGTTTCAAACTTGTTTTTAAGTATTACTAGCAGTGAGACTATCACTAAAAAACAACACTGTCAATTATCGCGTCAGTCTTTACGGACCGGCTGCTAAATCAAATAACTCCCTGCTGATTGCGACAGGGAGTTATTTATAGGGCGTTTTATAGCCGCGGGTTTTTTCTTAGGCCACTTCAACGGTGGCGCCGGCCTCTTCTAGGGCTTTCTTGGCGGCGTCGGCCTCGTCTTTGCTGACTTTTTCTTTGATCGCGCTGGGCGCGTTGTCAACCAAGGCCTTAGCCTCGCCTAGACCCAAGCCGGTAACGTCTTTGACGGCCTTGATGACGGCTACTTTTTGGCC
>SCKW01000016.1 GCA_004100265.1 Candidatus Chaera renei | reverse complement strand
ATCGTCTATGGTGGCGGTTTTCGGGTTGAGAGCCAACCCCAAATAGCCCTCTATGGTGGCCACCGGCGTGCGCATTTCATGGCTGGCGGTGCTGATAAACTCGGCCTGCTGTCTTTCTTCGGTTTTTTTGGCGGTAATATCGCGAAAAACGATAATCGCCCCGGCGCCGCCGCTGCCTACGGGGGATACTATTAAAGACACCTGCAGTTTTTTATCGGAGTTGGTCGTTAGTACCAAATCATCGGTGGCCACCGTCTGATTAGTGGTTAGCACTAGCTGTACGGGGTCGGTATCCGGCGCGAGGGGTTCGCTTTTTTGGTTGCTCAGTTTCAGTACCGAGCGGTAATCAAGGCCCAAAGCGTCCTGCTTGGTCCATCCCAAAATTTGCTGAGCCGCCGGGTTCAACAGGTCGATGACCCCCCGTCCGTCTATCGCCATAACGCCGTCGGCTATGGCGTTAATCACGATTTCGGATTTGCCGGCAACCTGCGTCAGCTCGGCCGCCAGGGCGGAAAAAGCCTTGTCTTTTTCGCTTAACTGTCCGCTTTGCCCCCTCCAAACGGTGTAGCTGATAATCAGCGGCAATTCCCCTATTAACGCCAAAATGGCCAGCGCCTCGGTTTTGGCGGTTACCAGGGCCAAGTAGGCTATGTAGCCGTTCACCAACAAGGCCATAAAAATCAGCGCCCAGGCGCCGAACAGGCCGCTGAAGACTCCCAGCAACAGCCAAAGGGCCATAAACGGCGAGTCGACGCCTCCGGTTTGCAGAACGGTCACGCCGGTTGCCAGAATAAACAGACCGTAGGCCGCCCAGGCCATCTTTTGAACCGATTGGCTGCTGGGCTTGCCCAAAGCGCCGGCCGCTGCCGCCATTGCCGCCAAGCCGGCCAGCAGGGCCGGCTGCCAACCTACGGCAAGCCGCCCGTTGTAAAAATCCTCCAGGCCTAACAGGTTGGCGATGAACAGCCCCAGCAACCCCAGACAGCCAAGCAGTATGGCCTGGCAGCTGCGTCTGTACCAGAACGGCGCTATGACGGTTTGTAACTTAATGCCACCCTCGCTCGCTTTTAGCTTATAATCTTGAACTAATTATTAACGCTTCGGGCCGTTTCGGCAATGTTTAGATTGCGTCAAATCGGTCGGATTAAGGAGAAGTGTCCGGCGGTTTAACCAAATGATATCCGGCCTCAGCTGCCTGGCGTAACGAACCTAGCGAGCGCGCAAAATTAAAACCGGCGTTTTTTAGTATTTCAACGGCCATGGCCGCCCTAGCCCCCGAACGGCAATAGACCAAAATGCGCCTGTCGGCGTCAAGCCTTGGCAGATTACCCCTGCTCAGTTTATCCAGCGGCCAATGTAGCGCTTCGGCGACATGGCCTTCGTTATTCCATTCTTCTTCAGATCTTACGTCCAAAAGTAGCGGCTTCATGTTTTTATTATAACTCTGTTGTTTCGATGGCAACCGACTGCGGCGCAAAATCGCTTCTATGCGGCCGTGGTTCAAGCCAAAGTGGTGGGCTATTTCGTGCCAAACGGTTTGCTTAACTTGCCGCTTCAGGTCGGCCAGGTCGTGGCTGGCAGTCTCTAGCGGACGCTTAAAGATGGTAATTTTATCGGGTAATACCAGATTATAGCCGGCGCCGCGTTCGGTTAAAGGTATGCCTTCGTACAATCCGAACAGCGTTTGGTTGCCGCGCAGCTTCATTTGTTTAAGCTGGCTGAGCGACGGTTCGTTTTCTACCACGAAAACCACGTTGCGCATGGCTTTTAAATAACGCCCTGGCATGGCGTCGATGGCTTCGGCGACTATCTTGTTGAATTGCTGGCGGCTTAAAAACAAACCGCCGCCGGGTTGGCGCTGTACCATCTTTGCCCGTCCCTTTTATATCTGGCTGGTGACCCCACGGGGAGTTGAACCCCGGTTGCCGGGATGAGAACCCGGTGTCCTAGGCCACTAGACGATGGGGCCGTTCGTGTAAGTCAGGGCGAATCGGACTTGAGATACTGTAGCAAAAACAGGGGTGATTTGTCTAGCGGCCCAACCGGCGGCGGGTCTCTTCTTTAATTACCACGCCAATCGGCCCAAGCCCCAGCGGGTTGTGCCTCATGGCTTCTTGCAACCTTCGGTGGAACCGTGCTTTGTGGGCGGCAATGATAGCGTCGTGCCTGAACTGTTTGTCGTCGTCGAGACGCCGGATGGCCAGCTCAGCCAACACGCCCGGCACCGCGCTGTCGGGAGTCTTTTCTACCACTTCGGCGACCGCCTGGCCGAAGTCCCGTTTTCCCCCCGTCATCTCATCCTGCAACTCGTTCAGCAAGTTATTAGCGGAGGGTGTTTCGTTGCCGTTTGGCGCGGCTTGCGAAAGCCTATCATTCATTATGTTTTAATTTTAACATAATTATCGCCTAGTTGCAAATATAGCTCGGCTTCGCGCAAAATGACTGCCTTAAAGAATCAGGCCGCGGCTTGCATCTGCGAGATGATTTCAAGCAGCTTGCGCGGCGTGATGTCGGCTTTTATCAGGTATCCGTCGGCTTGGCTTTGCATGGCCAGGCGCGATTCCTCGTCTTGATCGTAGTTTGTCAGTACCAGAATACGGCTGTGGGGCACCTTGTCGCCGCTGCCGCGAAGGTCTTGCAGGATTTCCGTTCCCTGGCGCTCGGGCAACATGACATCTAGTAAAATCAGGTCGTAATTTTTACTTAACGCCGCTTGCAGCCCTTCGGCGCCGCTGATTATCCAGTCTACCTGGTAGCCGGCGCGGCTTAAGCTGCGGCTGTACATCTCGCCGATAAAGCGATCGTCTTCTATGCAAAGGATGGTTTTGATTGGGTTGTTCGGCATAAGTTGTTGGTCGATCTAGCCCCTATACATGGCGTGATTCTTAATCCAGCCGTTGCTGCTTTCTATAATACCCTCGTTGGCGCTGTTGCTGCGTAATAATTTATCGGCCACGGTGCTGTAAATCGGCAAGCTGAACCCAAAAGTTGAGCCCCGGCCTTCGGTGGATCTGGCCCAAATGGTGCCCCCGTGCGATTCGATGATCGCCTTGCTGATATATAGTCCCAGACCGGTACCGCTGACCGACTGGCGGGAGCGGTGCGACCGGTAAAACTTATTAAACAGATTACCCATGATGGCGCCAGGTATGCCTATACCGAAGTCTTGCACTGTCACTTCCACGAAATCCCCTTTCACCGACGCTCTAACGATTATCTGTCCGCCTTCGCTGCTGTATTTAATGGCGTTGTCTACCAGGTTGGCTATGACTTCGCTGACGCTGGCACGGTCTGCCGCCACGGTGGGCAGGCCCGGCGGAATATCCACGCTGAGCAGTCGGTTTTGGGTGCGCGCCCGCATGGCCAGGTCGTCTATCAAGCCGCTGAAGATATTTTCTATGCGGTCTTCGTGCAAGTGCAGCTGCAGATGGCGGCGGTCATAGCGCGAAACGTTAAGAATATTGTTAACGTAGCCGCTCAGCCGGTTGGCCGACACATTGAGGCGGTCGATCAGTTCTTTTTGGTCGGGTTGCAACAGTGGCTGCAGCTCGGAGTCTAAAATGTCAAGATAGCCGCGGATAACCGTAATCGGTCCGCGCAGTTCGTGCGCCGCCAGGGCGATAAAGTCCATGTTTTCTTGCGCCGGGGCGTAGGCGCTGGTGCGGTCTATAAACAGCAGTACCGTATCGGCCACCGGCGAGGCTTTTTGGTAAGAGGCGATGACGTCGTACTGGCGCCTTTCCGGATCATCGGGCAGCCGGTTGGCGACGCGTGACCAGCTTTTTTGATCGTGCACCTTGGAGGCTTCGCACTCGGTCAGCCAGTTTTCCAGAGTGTCGCCGTTGTCGAAGATCAGCTCTAAAGAGCGTTTTTGGTCGGAGTTGATTAGAGTGGGCGCCAGTTGATTGGCAAAGATTACCTCGCGGCGCGAGTTAAGCGCCGCCACGCCGCAGGGCATCAATTCCAAAAGCTGGGCGGCTAATTCAGCCGGTATGGCTGTGACGGCGGCCGTCTGGGCGGATGGCGCGGCAGCCGCTGGCGCCGCTGTCGGCTGCGTTCCGAGCGCCAGATCGTAAATAATCTGAACCAATGCCTTCAGCCCGCTGCGCTCATGCCGCGCCAGGTTGATATTGGGCGGCTTGACGGTACTGTCTTGTTGGGAGACGTGGACGACCGCCTCGGCAATCAGCTTGGCGGGTTCGGAAACGTAAGCCACGATGAACGGCGTTAAAATCAACTGTAAAAACCCGAAAACGGCGCCGCTGATTGTCAAATGTTCCAACGGTTTGCCTATGTCGCCGGCCAGCAGCACGATGTAGGTGGCCGCGGCTATCAGGCCGATAAATATCTCGAATCCCAGCACCACGTAGATGGCCCGGGCCCTAAATTTGGGATAAAACTGGTCGATTCTTATTGCCATGACACCGTTTTATTGTTTGGCACGGCGGTAATCCAGGTTTGGCCGGCGTTAAGCTGAATGGCCTTGCCGGCCGGGTCCAAAAACTGGATCTGGTCTTTGACACCCGTCTTGCGCCAGGTGCCTTCGGTAACCGTGCCGTCCTGAAAAACATAGGCCTGGCCGCTGCCAATCGTGTTAATTTGCTCCCGCCAGCCGTCCTCGAAACCCAGGCTCATCGGCACTTTAATGGCGATGGCGACTTTTGGCGCCAACTGACCGGCTTCGCGGTCGAGGTGCGGCTGTCCTCCCTGAAACCGCAGATAGTTGTTGTCGGACGGATTGTACAGATAACTGACGTTGTAAAGGCCGCTACTGATGTCCATCTGTATTTTTGTGGCGGTTGGCTGCGGGCTGGGCTTGTCCGGCTTGCGCGGAAACCCGCTGAAGCTGCTCGAAACGTAACCCTTGGCGGCATTCAGGGCATCGAGCTTGTCGAAACTGGTGTATACATTATGCGGCGCGTAGCGGTCGGTGGCCCGCCAATATGCCTGGGCGTTAAAAAACTGGTCGATGTCCTTAAAGGTTCCGCCGCGCACCATGTCAAGCGCCCGCTTGCTGCCGCCAATGTGAGCCACCGCCGAGTCGAAAGGCGCCAGCCATTCCACAAAATAAGGGCGAACGCTGCGCACCGGACCGATCAGGCCCGGCCGGCTGTTTTGGTATAAGGCGACGAACCTGGTGATACCCCCCTCGGCTATGGCTTCGAACACCACGCCGGCCGCCTTCAGGCCGGACTGCGGCCTGGCGGAGGTGCTGTTTTCAATCATGATGGCCGTAACCTGCCGCTTGGTGGCGGCTTCGTTGGGCACCAGTTCGCCGGTCAGCGGCGAATAAAACTTGGGCGGCTCTTTCTTTTTTGGAGCCACGCTTAAAGAATTGGTCGGCGGCGGGTAATCCGCCCCCGCCTTAAGGTAGTCCAACACGCCCAGGCCGGCGCCGATGATGACCACCAGCGCTATGCCAAAATAAATCCGCTCGCGGTGCCGCTTAAGCCACCCGGTTAAACGTGGCCAAAGAGAATGCCTAACTGTTTTTTGCCCATCCATTTTTACTTAACCAGAATTATAACATCTTGCCGCTTACGCCTGGGGCGCCGGTTACGGACTTTGCCTGAATAGAGATATGGCGCCGTCCAGCCGCTTAATAACGGCCGGTTTGCCTAGAAGAGATAAGGTGGCGGCCAGCTCAGGGCTAAAAGGCGCCCAGGTAACGGCGATTCTGATCAAGCCAAGCAGGACGGCCGGTTTTTGGCCGGTATTCCCAAGCAGTCCGGTTAACCTTGACCGCAGGTCGTCGGCCGTGAAATTGCTGGTATCCAGGGCGCTCTTAGCCGATTCGAGTAGCCCGGCCAGCTGATGGTTGGTCAGCTCCTTAAGTTGTCGATGGTTTTTAATCAAACTTAAATCCGGCGCCGGCTCGCTGAAAAAATAGCGGGTCATCATTGGAATGTCGGCCAGGGTTTTCAGCCGGTCGCCGACTAAATTAAGCACCTGCTTTTTGTAAGCCTCGTTGGCCCGATCGGCTTCGGCGGGCCAAAAAGGACCGCTTTTTTGGTAAAGCTCGTCCGGGCCGATCCGGCGTATCCATTGGCCGTTTAGCCAAACCAGGCGGTTTTCGTCGAATCGGGCGCCGCTTTTTTGTACTCTTTCCAACTTGAATTTGTTAATTAGCTCTTGGGCCGAAAAAATTTCTTGTTCACTGCCGTCGTTCCAGCCAAGTGACGCTAAAAAGTTCAGCATGGCTTCGGGCAGGAAGCCCTGGCTTTTGTAGTCCAGGACGCTTTTGGCGCCGTCGCGCTTGCTGAGCTTTTTTTTGCCGTCTGCGTCCATGACGTGCGGCGCGTGGGCAAACAACGGCGGCGCGATGGCCAACGCCTCGTAGAGGGCTAAATATTTAGGCATAGACGAGACGTATTCCGAGCCTCTGACGACGTGGCTGATTCGCATTTCGTAATCGTCGACGATGTGGGCGAAGTTGTAGGTTGGCATGCCGTCGGACTTCAGCAGGATAAAATCATCGACCGCCGCTTCGCCGGCCAACAGATCGCCCATGATCAGATCGTGCCAGCTGTAGGCTTTGGGTGTGCAACGAAATCTTAGAGGCATGCCCGGGCGCCAATCGGTAGGCTGTTGCGGGCGATAGTTTCTGGCTAAAAACGGCCGCTGGCTTTGTTTGGCGTCCTCTCTTAAGGCTTCCAGCTCCTTGGGCGTGCGGACGTCGGCATAGGCCAATCCCTTGTCGATTAATTTTTGAGCCCAGTTTAAATAAATACCGGCTTTGGCCCGCTGACTTTGTACGTAAGGCCCAAAGTCGCCGCCTTTTTCAGGGCCTTCGTCCCAATCGATACCCAGCCATTCCAAGGTTTGGCGGATTATCGCGGTGGCGCCGCTGACTTCACGGGTTTGATCGGTGTCCTCGATCCTTAAGACAAACCGGCCGTTGTTCTGGCGGGCCACCAGCCACGGAAAAAGCGCCGCGCGGACGCTGCCCACGTGTAAAAATCCGGTAGGACTGGGAGCAAACCGGGTTCTGACTTTGGCTGGTTGGGATTTTGGCATTTTAAATTATTATGGCACAGCTTGGGCGAAAAAACGGCCGCCGCTATTTTAATAATGCCCCGGAGAGACTGGCAGTCGCCCGCGGAACGGCTTTACATACTGGCGGCAATACGCAGCAGTTGGTCGCTGGACAGGGGCGCGTCGCCCGAAACAACGTACAACACTCCCCCGTTAACCCAGGCGGCCTTGTTGTTGAAGGTATAAACCGTCAGGCCCTGTTCGCTGTAAGTCAGATAGCTGTTCGACTCTTTGGTTACCAGGTTGTCTAACACCGCTTGGGAATCCCAGTTGCTGGCGCGCTGCTCAATTTTATAGGATTGCGAGTTGGTGTTGGATCGGAAGCGAATAGTTACCTCGCCCGGCGAGTAAGCCACCGGACCGGCGAAGCGGTAACCGTCGGGGCTGTACTGGGGGTATGAGGCGCTGACTCCGGCTCGGGCCGAAGCTACCCTGACCGATAGATTGGGTAAATTAACGTATGCCAGATACCCGCCGAATAACAGCAGACCGGCGACAATCACGGCCAAGCTGTTGGAACGGGCTTTGAGCCGGGCCAAGCGCTTCAGGCCTTTCAGCCGTCCGGCTTTGGGTTTAACCGACGTGGCCGGGTGGACCTGGCTCAGCCGTTCGCGGATCAGTTGCTCTTTAAGCAGGCTGCCGCTTAATGGGGGTGCCGCGCTGAGGGTAGCGGCAGCCGATGTTCCGGCGACGCTGGCCGCTGTCACTCGCTGGGGCGTTTTAACCGCCGCCGCGGTGGGGCGGGTGGCCTTGGCCGGCGGAGCAACGGCGACCATAGGAGTATTATTAACAAAATGATTGCCAAACTTACTGATCAGCGGACTGCGGCTTACTGCCACGGCGGCCTGTGATCTGATAATTTCTGGTTTCTTGAGCGCCTGCCGGTTCAGGGTGTGCGATCTGCTTTTTAAGCGATGTACCGCCGCGGCAGGATGAGGACGCTGGCGCTCGGCGGGCTGGGCAGCCGCTATAGCTGTAGTGGTTGCGGCAGGCGGCGGAGACACGGCGGGAACACTGGGCCGCCGGGCGGTTCGCACCGGTCCGAAATCGCTGATAATTTTGCCTGGCGCCGGCGCGGGCATGGTTCTGGGGGCCGCCGTCGGCGACGGGGCGACCGGACGGTTACTTGGCAGGGGCAGTCCGCTTAAGGCGTCGTACGCCTGGCCGTTTAAAATCACCGTGTTTCTGCCCCTCATCCTTGTAGCCCCGCTTTGGTTTAGCTTTTGACAGTTTTTAAAAGCTTATGCATGTATTCTATAGAACAAAACACTCTTTGCGCAAGATGAAATTTAAACTGGCCGCCCGCGCCATCTAGTATAATCTGCGTTAGCGGTATGAAATATCCCGATTTGAGCTCTAGACGGGCGCGCTTGGCTATCAGGTTTTTTACCTACGGCGTTATGACCGTTACCACTGTAGCCTTGTCGGCTATTTTACTGTTTTTGGCCTTGGGCTATCGTTTTGACAAGAAAAACCTAACTTTTTCGCAGGGAGCGCTAATACAGCTGCGCAGCCGGCCGGAAGGGGCCAATATACTGGTGGACAATGCCAAGCTGGGTTTTAACACTCCCGGAAAAATCATCGTTTCGGCCGGCGGTCATCAGGTTAGCATGAGTCTGAACGGTTACCGTCCATGGAGTAAGACGGTTACCGTGCAGCCCGGACAGCTGCTTTGGTTGAACTATATACGCTTGGTGCCCGACAGCATAACCACGCGAGTCATCAAACAGTTCCCCGAGTTAAACGCCGCGCGGTTTTCACCCGATCGGCGCTGGCTGGCGCTGCAGCCTTCGGCCGCCCAGCCGTTGCTGCTGCTGGCTGATTTGCGCAATGAGCAAAAACCGGCGTTTTCGGATTGGGCGTTTACCCTACCTCCTCTGCCGCCAGGCACCGCGCAAAGCATCGAGATTGTTGAGTGGGATTTGGGCGGGCGGTTTTTGCTGATTAAGCGGACCGTTGGTCAGGCGCAAAGTTTTTTCAGGCTTGATAGAGAGAAGCCAGCCGAAGCCCTGGCGGTTAATCCGGTTCTGCCCGGCGCGCCGGCGGTGTCGGCGGTTCATTTCGCGGGAACTAACGGCGACGTGATTTATGTGCTGACGGCGGCGGGCGAACTCAGGCGGCTCAGCTTGTCGGCCGGCGGCGGGGGCGATCTTTTGGCCTCCGGAGTCACCCAGTTTAACGTCTATCGGGGAGACATGCTTTGGTATATTGCCGACCGACAGAATGTCCGGCAGGTCGGTGTGATTAAAAATTCCCGCGACAGCGTGCCCATCACCTATCCCGCCGGCACCCCTTTACGAGTTGCTTTAAGCAGTTATTTCGGGCATGACTACTTGGCCGTGGCAGACGCCAACCGGGTTAGTCTGATCCGCGACCCGGCAGAAACCGCCGGCGTAGCCAGTAGCGATTTCGCCAGCTTTAAAACCGATCAATCCTCGGTTGATTGGCTGTATTTTTCGGCCAACGGGCGGATGCTGGTAGCCCAACAGCAAGCAAACCTGACGGTTTACGATCTGGAAACTAATCAGATTTTCCGACGCAGCTTTCCTTTGGGCGCCCAAGAGCCCGCCCGCAAGCTGGGTTGGCTGGATGATTATTATTTTTGGCTGGATTTTGGCGGTAATTTAAGGATCGTCGAATTCGACGGCAGTAACGAAAGGTTTATTAGTAGCGTACACAGCGGTTTTGAGGCTTCATTTAGCGAAAACGGCCAAGTGCTGTTCAGCGTGGGCCAAAACACTCTTACCAAAGCTTTTGAACTGCAAGCTTCCAATATGATCGCTCAGTAGCTCGGCGTTTTTAAAAGTTGTCTTAACGGCCGCCGCCGAACAGTCTCTCCAAAAAGGTCGGCGAGTTGCCCGGGATGGTGGTGGGTTGGCTACTGGCCGGCGGTTCCACCGGAGCCGGTTTGGCGCCTGCCGGATCGGGGCTAACCTGTTCGGCGAAAATCAGCAAGCGCTGGTTAGCGGTGCCCACCGGCACGCAGCCGACTAAAGTGATCAGCGGCTTGTTGGTTTTAACCACCAGCTTGTTAATCTCGTTCGGGTTAACCACCTCTTTTTTATTCACCAGATAAGTGTAGCGTGTGCCCTGGTAATTAACGTAAATTGTATCCCCCACTTGTAGTCTTTCCATTAGCACGAAGACGAATTTGTACTTGCCCGGATCAAACACGTCGTTGCTGGTATGCCCTAAAAACACCGAATTGCCGACCTGGCCCGGCAGGCTGTCGGCGCCCGGGTACGGGTAGTGCACGATGCCGTCGCGCAGCGCCAGCTGAACGTCGCTTTCTTTAAGAGATTTGACGCCATAAACTACCGGTGCGTCCACGTTAATTTTAGGGATAATCATTCTGGGTTCCGGGCCTACTTTAGTGTTGACGGTGGGGTCTAGGATGATGCTCTGTGCCGAAGCGCTGCCGGGACTGACATAGGTTTTTACCTGTGCGAACAGCAAGCGGTTGTATTGCACAAATAAAAATAGCAGTCCTACCGCCAAGGCGGTGGCTATTGGCATGAAATGGTGGCTGCGGCGTAGCGTCTTGGCTCGTTGTTTGACCTTACGTACGATCTCGTCGTGCACCTGCTTGGTGGCTTGTTCCCCAGTTATGATACCGAGGCTTGGGTTATCCTGGTTTTGAACGTCGCGCTCCAGGCTAATCGCGGGCGCCGCCGCCAAAGCCCCCCGTCCGACCAGGCGCCGTCGTTGCTGGTGCAGTTGATTTAGATAGTAACGATGGTAGTATTGCTGGTAATAACTCTGCCAGGCGCTGTGATAGTGCCGCCAAAGATCGTTTTGGTTGGCGTAGCGCAGAGCGTTTGGATCGTGCGCCGGGCGGTCATCTGCCTCCGGCTGAGAGCTGGGCGCGGTGGTTTCGGTGGCCGGCTGGTTTGGCGGATCCGACTGGTAGATCTTATCTATCTGCTCGCGCAACAGCTGGGCGGCCGCCTGGCGGCCGGTGCTGTCTGATTGTGTAGGGTCGGTCATGGTGCCTAAGGTTGGATTACTGATAGTAAGTATTGTACAATTGTAGGCGCTCGCAGGCCAGCTTAGGGATGTTTCGCCGGGCCTGGCGGGTTGCTCTTTGGGCGAGTGGCGGAACCGGTAGACGCGCGGGACTCAAAATCCCGTTCCTCTTAAAAAGGAGTGAGAGTTCGATTCTCTCTTCGCCCACCACTTTAGTAATTATCTTTTCTTGTCGAAATTGTTTATTAGGCTTATTAAAACGTCGGTTGCTTTGTTAAGCAGGCGGTAGCGCGGATAAGCCAGGCTACTGCCGGTGGCGTCGGCCACGATGTCGTCGGCTAGGCTGGTGATTTTTTCGGTTGGGCTGAGCACCCCCAGCACGTCTAGATGGTAACTGATTTTCAGAATACGAGGGTCGTATTTGCGGGTGTTTAGCCCGGTTTTTACCTGCATGGGGATTTTGCGATTCCAATCGTCGCGCGGTACGTAAGAGTCGTGGTTGGTGGAACGGCTGACTCCGCTGCTTTCTTCTCTGGGAGAAGTCGGATAAGCCACCACGCTAGTGTCCTCGGAGCGGGCCAGCAGAGCCAGCACTTCTATCTCATTGCGGTAGCCGCTGTTGTCTTTTTGGTGGTTGCTTTGCATCTGACGGTAATAGCGCAACGTCTGGCCCAGCATTCCGTAAGTTTCGCGGCAGTTTTCGGTCGTCACTTCGCCCCGGGCGCAACGCGATTTCAGGCACGGCATAAAGGCCAGCAAGGTGCGGCCGCGTAGCTGAAAGGCGATTCGGTTAGTGTTATCCAGCAGATGCAACAGCTTGATCTCGGCGACTTCCAGCAGGCGCAGCGCTTCGCTGCGGTTGATATTGGAAGCGCTTAGGGCCGCTTCGATATGACCCCAGACGGTATCCATTTTGGCTTTGGATTCGCGCCGCTCGTATTCTTGGCGGCGCCAGTTCATCACGTGGGTACAGGCCCTTTCGGCTATTACCATGGGGTCTAGGCTAAAATTGGCGGAGGGACAAAACTGACGGGGTTCGGCGCTAAAGGTATCTATACAGCCGGGGTTTTTCTCGCATGGGCGTGGCGGCATTCGCGGTTTTTTGGCCTCTTTAGCGGTTGTGCTTTGGTTTTAGTATTTCATTAACCTGAAAATTTTGCAAAACTAGGTTGATGCTACGGGTGCTAACAGGCTGGCGGTTACCGCCTCTAGCGGTTTTTGAGGGTGCCATAGCCAGTAGGTGGCGGCTCTAGCCGCCGTTTTGCCGCGCCAGATCTCCATCGGATCTTGCCACGGCGTTGAAGTAACTTCGCCGGCGCGCGTTACCAACAACTGTTCGCGATGCAGCACCGCTACAGCGAGCGGATAGGTTATGGTGAATTTATGCAAGGCGTCGGCCAGATTGGCGGTAGACATGCTGAAGATCAGCGGACGTGGGTAATAAAGTGTTTTGAATAGCTTCTGCAGCTGGGCGAAGGCCAGCACTAACAGAGTTGCCGGCCGGTTAGCGGTTTGGAGCAGGGCCGCGCTTAATATGTCGAAGCTGTCTCGGGTGACGGTTAGCGGGCGATCAGAACGCGCCAGCAATGTCTCGAACAGTATGGCCGTTTCGCTGTTGCGGCCGTTATCACCGGCCAGCAGCACGCCGTCCGCCCAATCGGCGGCGGCCAGTAGCCGCGGCAGGGCCGATTTGGCTAGGCCGCCCGACGGCGTGGATTCCAAAAAAACCGTATCCGGCGGCAGTAGCCGCTGCAGGCTGCTCTTGAGCGTGTCTGGCAGCAAGACGCGGCACTCGCCCGCTCCGGCAGCTAAGGCTGTCTGGTGGGCTTCGGCGACCGCCGCGAATCCGGAACGGTTGCCGCCGACGATCACCAGTTTTCCGGCCGCTTGTCGCCGCTGCGGCTTGCCCCATTCGATGTCGGGGAACAGCGGCGATTGGCTAGTTTGTTTCTGCCAGAATGTAAGATCCATCGCGATCCTCCAGGTGGTAGATAACGTTTTTACGTTCCAGTACCACTCGCCAGCCGGCTTGCAGAGCAACGCTTAAAAGTTGGGTTTCTGGGTTGAAGGCTATTGGCCTTTCAACTGCTTCGAGCATAGATGCGTCGCCGATGCTGTCGCCCACGCCGACACTGCCCGAGAAAGTTAAGTTAAAGCGCCGCGCCATTTTCTTTAAAATCAGCTCTTTTTGAGCGTGGGTTTTAATGGCTTTGCCGGTGAAGTACTGGCCGTCTCGTTCGTAGGTCTGGCCTGCCCAGGCGTCAAAACCGTAACGTTTGGCGAAGGGTTCGACCAGCTCAAGCTGCGATCCCGAAATGGCCAGCAAAAAATACCCGTCGTTTTTAAGTTGCCTGGCCAGGTCGCGGGTATATCTGTAAACATTGTCGCTGTGAGCGTCTATCACTTGCTTGGCGGCTGTTTCGAAATCGCTGATTTTTAATTTTGGCAGAGCGCTGTCAAAAGCGTTGGCCATGGCGGCTTCGAATTCGGAAAAGGCGTTACCGTGAGATCGCTGTTTCCAGCGAATTTCGTACGGCGCGAAAGCTTGCAGCACCCTGGAGGGTAATTTGTGATTTTTAATTAGTTGGTAAACCACTTCACGGTAAAGCCCCGATCGGAACAACGTCCCGTCAATGTCAAAAACGGCGAAAGGTTGTTTACCGGTGTTCACGCCCTAAATCATACCACGGGCAGTGGCGGCGATTACTTTAAGCGGCGTTTTTTTATAAGTCTAACTCCAGGCTGATCGGGCAATGATCCGAGCCGGCTACCTCGGGGTAAATCTCGGCGCTTTTTATATGGCTTTTAAGCCGGGACGAAACCAAAAAGTAATCTATCCGCCAGCCGATGTTGCGCTGCCTAGCGTTGGCCCAGTGGGTCCACCAAGTATAGTGGCCGGGCCCCTGCTTAAACAGCCTAAACGTGTCAACAAAACCGGCGTTTATAAAGGCCTGGAACCCTTCGCGTTCCTCTTTAGTGTAGCCTTTTTTACCCTCGTTTTGCTTGGGCCTGGCTAGGTCGTCGGGCGTGTGGGCCACGTTAAGGTCACCGCAAAACACTACGGGTTTTTTAGTCTCCAACTGTTTGCAATAAGCCAAAAAAGCCGGATCCCAATATTTGTGCCGCAGCGGCACCCGCGACAAGTCATCTTTGGCGTTGGGAGTGTAGACGGTAACCAGAAAAAATTTGTCGAATTCGGCGGTGATGACTCGCCCTTCACGGGCGGCGTCGCGAGTTTGGCGGTCTACCAGATTGAATTTTTTAGAAAAATCATCCGGAAAACCGTTAATAACCGCTATCGGCTTGATTTTGCTGAAG
>SCKW01000015.1 GCA_004100265.1 Candidatus Chaera renei | reverse complement strand
AGTTTGGCGGCATAGATATCGAATATCCGGCCGATATGGCGTTTGGCGAGAGCGCGAAATACTATAATCGCGTCAAAGCGGTTGATCAGTTCCGGCCGCATCATTTCCGCCAGGGCATCTCGGGCGGCTGTTTCGTTTTCGCCGTGCATGGCCTCGAGCGCCTGTTTTTGGTCGCGGCTGGCAGCTTTAAAACCAAGCGCGGCCTCTTTGCGCATCCGCTCGGCGCCAAGATTGCTGGTAAGAATAACGATGGTATTGCTAAAGTCAACCGACCGCCCTTTGGCGTCGGTCAGACGCCCGTCCTCCAGCAGCTGCAGCAGCATGTTGAAGATGTCCGGATGGGCCTTTTCGATCTCGTCGAAAAGCACCACGCTGTACGGCTGGCGGCGAATTTTGTCGGTCAACTGGCCGCCGTCATCGTAGCCAACATACCCCGCCGGAGCGCCTATCAGACGAGCGGCGGTGTGTCGCTCGCGGAATTCGCTCATGTCAATTTTGACAAGCGACTTGTCCGAACCAAACACTTGCCGCGCCAACACCCTAGCCAGTTCGGTTTTGCCCACGCCGGTAGGTCCCATAAAAACAAAGGAGCCGATCGGCCGCTCGCCGGCATTGATACCCGAACGGTTGCGCCGAATAGCCCGGGCTACCGCCGCCACAGCCTCGTCTTGACCGATAATGTGTTTGGACAGGTGCTTCTCTAGGTTGGCCAGAAAGGCCGCTTCGGAACGCTTGACCCGGCTGACCGGTATGCCGGTCATCACCGAAACCGCCCTGGCCACGTCTTCGCTGGTAATGACGTGGCCGGAACGAGAAGACTTTTCCTGTTTCAACTCGGACAGTTTTTGCTGGATTTGGCTGATGCGGGTCTTATACATGGCGGCACGCTCGTAATTCTCGGCCGCCACCGCATCTTCCATGCGTTCGCTCAGCAATTTAAGCTCACGTGTCAGCTGGCGTGATTTCGACGGCCGGCGGCTCAAACGTACCCGCACCTGCGAAGCCGTTTCGTCAAGCACGTCTATCGCCTTGTCGGGCATGTAACGGTCGGCGATATAGCGGCGGGCCATAAAGGCGGCGTTTTCAACCACCTCGTCGTCCATGGTTACACCATGAAACTGTTCGTAATGCGGCCGCAGACCTTTTAAAATAGCTACGGTATCATCCTGGCTGGGCTCGGGCACCATCACGGTTTGAAAACGGCGCTCCAGAGCGGCGTCTTTTTCGATGTGTTTGCGATACTCCTCTAGAGTGGTAGCACCTATTAGATGCAGTTTGCCACGAGCCAGAGCGGGTTTAAGCATATTGGCCGCGTCAATCGCGCCCTCGGCGGCGCCGGCGCCGACCAACAGGTGCAGCTCGTCAATAAACACGATGATGTTCTGGTTTTGAACAATCTCTTCGATGACTTTTTTCAGGCGCTCTTCGAATTCGCCGCGATATTTGGTGCCGGCTATCATTGCCGCCAGGTCCAGCATGATCAGGCGCTTTTCTAAAAGATGCTCGGGCACGTCTTCGGCGGCAATCCGCTGAGCCAACCCCTCGACTATGGCGGTTTTGCCAACGCCCGGCTCGCCGATTAGCACTGGATTGTTTTTGGTACGGCGAGACAAAATGGTGATAATCCGCTCGATTTGCTGATCGCGGCCGATCACCGGATCCAGCTCTCCGTCAGCGGCCCGGACGGTCAGATCACTGCCGAAATAATTAAGCGCCCCCTGTTTTTGACGATTTTTTTTAGCAGCAGCATGCGAAGCAAGTTTCTCTTCGCCGCCAAAATCAAAATGCTGCCGGTTCAAATAGCCCTCCAGCTCACTAATCAGCGAATCAACGTTAACTCCCATGTCCTGCAGCAGTGTGGTGGCGCGGGCGTTTTTTTGGGTCAGAATACTGTAAAGAATGTGCTCCGTGCCGCAATAATCCTGATTAAATTCCTGAGCCACGTCCCAGCTCAGCCGCAGCGTTAGTTTAGCGGTTTCGCTCAAGCCTTTGGCCCCGCTACTGATCACTAGGGCGCGCGGCGTTAGATTGAGCACCAGCTTGGCCCTGTCAAAGGTCACGCCTACCTCGGCCAGCAGTTTAGCGCCGACCGAAGTGTCCTGATGCAGCACACCCAGCAGTAAATGCTCGGTGCCCACGTAGGCGCTGCCCAGACTGCGGGCAATGGCGTCCGCGTGACGCAGGCTGCTGCGCGCGTTATCCGTTAAATGTTCAACGAATTCATTGAAATCACCATTGTTCATTGCGATTTTATTATACGATTACCCTGTTTAGATTGCTACGCCGCTGACGGTTGAAGATTGGTCGGCACTTTAAGCGGCTCTCTTTTTAAGAGTATAAACAATTAGCACTCTCCGTGCAAGAGTGCTAATTATCGATCCGCCGGTTCTTTGATACCGGCCCGTTTTTAAACTTTGTCCGACGACTCGGCTTGTTCGGAAGACGCCTCTTCCAGGGCTTCTAGCAGCGAGTCTTCGATGTCTTTACGCGGCTTTTTGTCGGCGGCGCCTTTACGAGGTTTAACGCTTTTCGGCTTAACTTCTGTTTTATCCTGGCCGGCCAGAGGTTCAATATCCAGTTCGTAACCGGTCAGACGGCTGGCCAACCTAACGTTCTGGCCGCCCCGACCGATGGCGATAGACTGCTGATCCTCGCTAACGTAAACCTTGGCTCGTTTGGCTGTTTCATCAATCTCGATCTTGGCGATCTCAGCCGGCGACAGAGCGTTTTTAATAAATTCCGACGGATTGTCGCTATAGGTAACGATGTCGATCTTTTCCTGCTCGCCGATCTCGTTTACCACGGCCTGCACGCGCGTACCGTGACCACCTACAAAAGTGCCTACCGGGTCAACTCCGGGCACCGCCGAAAAAACTGCCAGTTTGGTACGCCTACCCGCCTCGCGGGCCACCGCCTTTATTTCAACCGCGCCATTCTCCATTTCCGGAACCTCTTGCCTGAACAGGAACTCCACGAACTGCTCGTTAGCCCGACTAAGGATAATCTGCGGGCCGCGCAGACCGCGCTCAACGTCTTTTAGAAAAACTTTAACACGATTGCCTATGCCATAATATTCGCCAGGAATCTGTTCGCTGGCCGGCAGAATGCCCGAAGTCCGGCCCAGCTCCACTCGTACCAGCCGGGGCTCGGCCCGCTGCACCGTACCAACCAGCACGGTGCCGATTTTATCGGCGTATTCGCTCATTACCACTTCTCGTTCGGCCTCGCGCAATTTTTGTAAAACCACCTGTTTGGCGGTTTGAGCGGCTACCCTGCCAAAACTAACGGCTGGCTGGGACAGCTCAACCGATTCGCCCAGTTTGACATCGGGGTTGATCGCTTGCGCGTCGGATAAACTGATCTGAGCGAACGGATTTTCCACCTGCTCGACCACCTCTTGAGCAACGAAGACGGTTACGTCTCCGGTGTTGGTGTTAATCTCGCTGCGAACCATCTGGTCGCGTTCGCCGTGGTCGCGCCGCCAGGCCGCCGCCAGCGCCTGCTGGACAACATCTAACACTAGCGGTTCGGGCAGATTTTTTTCTTCGGCTATCGAGCGCATGGCTTGGACCAGCTGTTTAACATTTAGTTCCTGCATTGATTTCTCCTTTTAACGGTTGTGGGCGCTGTTGCTTGTTTATTAAAAAAGCCGACCCTCTCTATCTTTTAGCAAGCGGCCGGACTCTTCGCGTTGTGTTTAGTTTAGTTCTGTTTCAAGGATAACAGACCGGTGGCGCGCCTGTCAATCACGCTTGCCACTAGGGTAAGGGGAGCGCCAAGACCGCGCTCGAGCATGTTAAAATAATTACCAAGTACAATATGCCAAGTGTCGCCCGCCTTATCGGACAGTTCATACCCGAACACTACGATTTGACCCTGCTGCTGAACAAGCCTCAGGCGCGCTTTGACGGAGTAGTGCAAATTACTGGCACGCTGCCCAGGCCAACCGATCGGCTGCGGCTGCATGCCAAAGGTTTGAAGATTGAGTCAGCTCTGGTTAACGGCCTGCCGGTCGATTTCTCGCTTGACGAGAACCTAGACGAGCTACGCCTGGCATTGCCCGAAAAAATCGACAGCGCCAGCACCGGCTCTTTGCGCTTGGAGATCCGTTTTAGCGGCGAAGTCGGCGACAGGCTGCACGGACTATACCGATGCCGCTTCCGCCAGGACAACAAGGAAAAACTGCTTTGGGTAACCCAGCTGGAGAGCCATCACGCCAGAGAAGTCTTCCCTTGCGTTGACGAACCCGAGGCCAAGGCAGTTTTTTCGCTTAGCCTGAGTACCGACCCCAGCGAAGTGGTATTAGCGAACATGCCCTTAAAGCAGCAAAGCCGCCGCCAGGGATGGCTGATCAGCCAGTTCGAGCCAACGCCCCGGATGAGCCCGTATCTTTTGGCCTTTGTGGCGGGAGATCTGCAGTACAAGACCAAAAAAACCGTTTCCGGCTGCGAGGTGCGCGTATGGGCCACTCCGGTTCAACCGGCGGAATCCCTTGATTTCGCTCTGGAGACTGCCGTTAAGGCGATTGAATTTTTTGAGGATTATTTCGGTTCGGCGTACCCGCTGCCCAAATGTGACCACGTAGCCCTGCCCGATTTTTCGTCGGGTGCCATGGAGAACTGGGGATTGATAACCTACCGGGAGATGCTGCTGCTGGCCGATCCGGCCACTGCCTCTCAGTCGAACCGCGAGTATATTGCCACCGTGATTGCCCACGAAGTTTCTCACCAATGGTTCGGCAATCTGGTAACCATGGCCTGGTGGAACGACTTATGGTTGAACGAGAGTTTCGCCACTTTAATGGAATACCTCACCACGGACGCCATCCATCCCTCGTGGAATATCTGGCAGCAATTTTTCCAGCACAAAGCGTCCGGCTCACTGCAGCGCGATGCTCTGCCCGGCGTCCAGCCGGTGCGCGCGCCAATTAGCCATCCCGACCAAATCAGCGCCCTGTTCGACCCCGCGATCGTTTACGCTAAAGGCGCCCGTCTGCTTTATATGCTAATGAAACACGTAGGCAAAACGGTTTTTCGCCAAGGACTAAGGCAATATTTTTTGGAACATGCTTATGGTAATGCCACGGCTGACGACTTGTGGCGGTCGTTCGGCAAATTCGCCGGTGAAGATATTGCCAAGCTGATGCGGCCCTGGACCGACCGGCCCGGCTATCCCCTGCTGGTGGTTGATGAGCACGGCGACTGGCTCCATTTAAAGCAAAGTCGGTTCAGCGTTGTCCGGCAAAAGACCCTAGCCGCCAACGAAACCTGGCCGATTCCTTTGTTCAGCGCACCTAAATTGCCGGAATTGCCCTCGGTAATGACCCAGGCCTCGATCAAGGTCGCTCTGCCAAACAACCGGATGGAGCGGCTGATCAGGTTCAACCAAGGAAACAGCGGTCACTACCTGGTTTGGTACCGAAGCGCTTTTGCCCGCAAGGAAGTTATTAAAGCCATTATGGATGGCAGCCTGCCGCTGCCTGAACGCCTGGCGGTGATCGAAACAGCCGATCTGCTGGCTACCGCTGGCTACGCCGACAGCGGCGAAGTGATTGCGCTGCTGCAAGCTTTTAAAAACGACGGTAACGAAGCGGTTTGGAACGCGGCGGCCGGAGTGATTTATAGAATCGCTCGTCTGGTCGAGGAAGATCCCGCGCTGGAAGCCGGTTTTAAGCGGCTGGTTGGCGAGCTGATCGGCAAGCAGCTGTCGCGCCTAGGTTGGCAAACTCCCGCGGGCGGCGAAACCATTAACGACACTAAATTAAGAGCCACTGTATTGGGCCTGGCTGTATATACCGAGCTGCCAGAAGCCATTAAGGAAGCCGTTAAAATTTACCAAGCAACCGAGAGCCTCAACAAATTGCCGGCCGAACTCAGAAACGTCATATTAAAAGCAGCTGTTAAATTTGGTCCGGCCGACATTTTTGGTCAGCTGACGCAACATCATCTAGTCAATAACGACCCCGAACTGAAAATGGATATTGTACTGGCCCTCTGTTCGACCCGCAACCCGCAACATATTAAAGAATTAATCGCCAGGTTGAAAAACCGGCGGTTTGTCAGGCTGCAAGACCTGAGCCTATGGGTGATCAGTCTGCTACGCAACCCGCGCGCCCGTCATGAAGCCTGGAGCTGGCTGATATCTAACTGGCAGTGGATCGAGCGCCATCAAAAAGGTGACACAAGTTTTGAAGACTATCCTCGTTACAGCGCCGAAAGCTTTAGCAGCGACGAATGGCTGGAGCGATATCAGACCTTCTTTGGACCGATGGCTAAACAGCCGGCGCTGAGACGCGCCATCGAGCTGGGCAATCTAACCATCGCCGCGGCGATTGCCCGGCGCGAGCGCGACCTGCCCAAACTGCGGGCCTTAAGCCAGATTAGCCCTCAACCGGAAGCAAGCGCCCTACCGTAAAATCACGTCCCGACACCTCCACAGCCGCCAGAACCGGCTGCGCCGCTACGATTGAAACTTCGTCTAAATGGCGGCTTAGCCAAACTTCAGCGGCATAACGCATTTGACGACGTTTTGACGCGGTAACGTAATCCAGGCCACGGCCGGCCGAAGCCCGTTGCCGATATTTAACTTCTATAAAGAACAAGGAATTACCTTTTAGGGCGATGATATCCACCTCGCAGCGGCGGGTTTTCCAGTTGCGGTCGATAATCCGATAACCGTCGGCGTTTAAACTGGCGGCGGCGGCGTTTTCCGCCAGGCTGCCGCTGCCGAGCGGCGTTGCCGGTTTGAGTGGCAGGGCACCGATAGGCGCGAAACTGAAACGGTGCAGACGGCATGGACCAAACTTTTGAATGGCCGCCAGGTGCGCCGCCGTACCGTAACCCACATGACTTTTAAAACCGTACCCGGGAAATACACCGTCCACCCGCCGCATATAGCTGTCCCGAGCCACCTTAGCCACCAGCGACGCCGCGGAGACGGCCGGTATTAGCTGATCGGCTTTTTTTAACAGACTAACGTTATGACGGCCCTTTAAAAAGTTCGCCGTGCCGTCAAGGATGATTTCGGCGCTAACGCTAAGATTTAGTTGCCGCACAGCGGCTTCGGCCGCTTTCTCCAGCGCCCTGACTATTCCGTAGCTGTCAATAAAGCCCGACGAAGCCCAACCAATGCCGACTTTTTCGGCTTTTAAGACGATTTCGGCGGCTAGCCGCGCGCGGCGGCTTCGGCCAACCAGCTTGCTGTCGTTTAGCCCCTCGATGGCGGCGTTGCCCAGCACCACCGCGGCTACGCAGACAGGCCCCGCCAGGCTACCTCGGCCAACTTCGTCAACACCGGCCAGCCCGGACATAGCGGCTTTAGCCTTGCTTGGTTTCTTCGGCCGCTTTTTCTTCGGCGGCAGCCTCGGCTTCGGCAGCTACTTCTTCTTTGATGTGTTCAATTTCGGCTTCAGCGGCCTTGTCGCGCACGGCATTCACCTTCTCGCGGTTGAACTCAACCGATGACAAACGGGCCGACTTACCACTGCGCTGCCTAAGATAGCTAAGAAACTTGCGGCGGACTTTTGAGCGGCGCATCACTTCTACCTTCAATACCAACGGGCTATGCAATAGGTAACTTTTTTCAACGCCCACCCCGCTGGTAACTTTACGTACAGTAATCCGGCTGGTCAGACTGTTTTTGCGGTCGGTACGTATCACCACGCCTTCAAATACCTGAACGCGTTCCTTGTTACCTTCTTTAATTTTTTGGTGAACGCGCACGGTATCGCCGCTGCGAACATCAACTACCTGATGCTTACGGCTACCGCTATCTACTTTTTGAATTAGGTCAAACATCTTCTTTGTTAATTATGTCATCGTTTAGTTTTTAGACGGCTCTAATCTTAACATATCTGAAGACGATTTACAAAAATCTTACTTTTTATCCCGTGGCGACGGCCATCCTGGAGTACAATGGACCACATTATGACCGGGTACAATCACACCCTGGCAGGCGTAGCGTTGGCCACGCTCCTGCCGCCGCCATTGGCCCTGCCCGCCGCCTTTGTGTCGCACTTCGTGATGGATGCGTTACCCCATTTCGGACGTGATCCCATGTTTGCGCCCTGGACGCGCGGCTTTAAAAACTTGCTCGCGGCGGACGGGCTGATTTGCCTGACGATTATCGCCTGGGCAATATTACAAGGCTGGCAGCCGGTCTGGTTTTTGGCGGCCGCGGCCGCTATGGCTACTTTGCCGGACTTTTTGTGGCTATCCAAGGGGCGGTTCAGTCCGCTTGACGGATTCTTGAGCTTTCACGGAAGGATTCAGAGCGGCGAGCGGCCCGACGGGTGGATATTCGAATTTACTTTTTCAATGGCTGTGATTCTTTACCTAGCCGGTTTACAATAAAAGCAATGGACCCGTCCGCAGCCGCGCCAAACGGCGATGTCTACCAGCAATCTATTAAAGCCCACCTGAAACTGCGAGGCAAGCTGAGCCTGTCGCTGAAAGACGATCCTGACACTAAAGAAAAACTGAGTCTTTTTTACACCCCGGGAGTGGCCGCCGTTAGCCGGCTGATCGCCGAACAACCGGACAAATTAAATGACTACAGCTGGACGAACAATCTGGTGGCGGTGGTAAGCGACGGCTCGGCGGTGCTTGGCCTGGGCGACATCGGCCCCAAGGCTGCCATGCCAGTGATGGAGGGTAAGGCCATGCTGTTCAAGCATTTCGCCGATATCGACGCGGTGCCGATCGTGCTGAACGCGCATAGTGCCGACCAAATCGTTAACGCCGTTAAAGCGATAGCGCCCAGTTTTGGGGCCATCAATCTGGAAGATATAGCCGCCCCCAAATGTTTTGAGATAGAAGAGCGCCTGAAAGACCAATTGGACATTCCGGTATTCCACGACGATCAGCACGGTACCGCCGTGGTGGTGCTGGCCGGACTGATTAACGCGGCCAAAGTGGTAAACAAAGATCTCAAGCGCTGCCGCGTGGTGGTAGTCGGCGCCGGCGCTGCCGGCACAGCGATTATCAAACTGCTAAACGTTTACGGCGTTAAGCAAATAACGGCGCTAGACAGCCAGGGTATTATCGGGCCCGGCCGGCGCGGTCTTAGCCCCGAAAAACGCGCCCTACTCGACCTAACCAGACCAGTCGACCACTTAGGCGGCCTGGATCGAGCGTTGGACGGCGCCGATATATTTATTGGCGTCAGCCGCCCCAATCTGCTTAATACCGAATATATTAAACTGATGAATCCCCGGTCGATAGTTTTCGCCCTGGCCAATCCCCAACCGGAAATCGAACCCGATCTGGCCTTTCGGGCCGGCGTAGCGGTGCTGGCGACCGGCCGTAGTGATTACCCCAACCAAGTAAATAACGCCCTGGCGTTTCCGGGTATCTTCCGCGGTGCCCTGGATAACGGCGTCAAGCGAATCACCGACGACCATAAGCTAGCCGCCGCCGGCGCGCTGGCCGCGATGGTTAAACGCCCCGCCGCCGGCCGGATTATCCCGTCGCTTTTCGAGACGTCTTTGGTAAAAACCATCGCCGCGGTGATTAAATAACTCGATTAACTTCTTCTATCGAGGTTACGCCCTGCAAGCTCTTCAAAATACCGTCGTGCAGCAGCGTCTTCATGCCCTGCCGTTTGGCCTCGCGCTCGATGTTTTCGGTGGTTAAGTTACTGTCGTCGGCCGCCAAGAAGCTATGCATCTGCGGCCCCACTACCAGCTGCTCCACCAAAGGCACCCGGCCTTTGTACCCAAATGGCGACTTCTGGCTGATGCCGGGGCGCCATAGGCGGGCCTCGTCAAGATTGGGGCGCTCCACGCCCTCCGGCAGATCTTCCAGCGATTTGGCGATCCACTTCTTTAGCTGATCGTCGGGCTGGTACTCCTGTTTGGTCGCGTCGTCCAGCCGGCGCACTAGGCGCTGACCTATTACCATTTTGATGGCCGAGATAAACACCGGATTGCGGCCCACCAGGTCGATCATCCGGCTAAAGGCGGCGCTGGCGGTATCGGCGTGAAAAGTGCTCAAAACCAGATGGCCGGTAATCGAAGCCTGTATGGCTGTACGGGCCGTGTCAACATCGCGGATTTCGCCTATCATAATTACATCGGGGTCCATCCTCAGCACCGCCGACAGCTTACCGGCAAAACTGTCCCCGTCCTGGGTGCTCACCGGTATCTGAACGATACCGGGAACGCTAAATTCAACCGGATCTTCTAGAGTAATAATTTTGCGGCTGGGCTGGTTCAGCGCGTTCAGCACGCTGTAAAGAGTAGTGGACTTGCCCGATCCAGTCGGCCCGACGACCATCAGCATACCGTGAGGATGCTCGATGACCTGTTCCAGCGCCCGGCGCTCCGCTTCCGATACGCCCAAGTTTTCCAGCTTTAGCAGTTGTTCGTTAAAATTGAACAGACGAATCACCGAATCTTGCCCGTACACCGAAGGCAAAGTTTCGATGCGCATATTCAGCACGTAAGCGGGCTGTCCTTTACGGCTGATTTCCTGCTGCATGTGTCCGGTTTGAGCAGTTTTGGCGGCCGTAGAAATGTTGGCTCGGCTGGCGATGGCGGCCTGCAAAATACGATACTTGGCATGTTCTATAGCGGCCACTGAGTGCAGCGCACCGTCCACCCTAAAACGCACTCTTACGTTGTCGCGTTGGCACTCCAAGTGAATGTCGCTGGCACTCAAGCGGTCAGCCTGTTCGATCAAATAGGTCAAAATATCGTCCGGCCGCACACTGGCTAGAGTCTCCGATACGCTGCCAAGCGTCTGGCTGTCGCCCTCGGCGGCAATGGTCACGTCGTCGTAAGTGACTTCCTTAGGAGGATCAAAGCGGGCTATCAATTGCCGAAAACCCTCGCCGCTAATCATAACGAACACCACATTGCGATTTTGAAAACGGCCGCGCAGATCCCTTAACAGCGACTGCGGAGTGGCGCTGGTGATGCCAAAAACCAGCGGCTGGTCTTCGCCGTCGTCACGCAAGGGCACGATATGCCCCTGATACATTTCTTGTTTGCTCAAAAGAGCCGGCGGCAAGCGATCGTTTTCTACCAGCGACCGGCTATCGAAATATTGCAAACCCAAAATAGCAGCGCGGCTGCGAGTATTCTGTTCGTCCTGATCGCGAAATTTCGCCTGCTGCTTGGCGTCGTTCATGCTTATGTATAAAATTGTAACAGAAGAATGAAAATACAGCTGGCGGTTATCTGCTGCGACATTCGATCGGCCCACAACGTCGGCTCTATTTTTAGAAGCTGCGACGCGTTCGGCGTAAAGCGCTTGTATCTTTGTGGCGTCAGCCCCTGGCCACCCCTCAAGAACGACGGACGCCTGCCCTATCTGGCCGCCAAAAACGGCCGGGCCATTGCCAAAACCGCCCTGGGCGCCGAAAAAAGCGTGGCGTTTGAGTACCAGCCCGATGCCAGCTTGCTGATTAGAAAACTTAAAAACGACGGCTGGCGAATTATCGCTCTGGAGCAGGCCGCCAATAGCCAGCCGCTTCGCGGGATGTCGCCCAGCGGCCGGGTGGCCCTGCTGCTGGGCGAAGAAGTAAGAGGCCTGCCCCAAGCCCTGCTCGATCAAGCAGATACGATCGCCGAAATCCGTATGCGCGGCCACAAAGAATCGCTCAACGTAGCGGTGGCCGCCGGTATCGCTCTATACCAACTAACCGGGAACAGCCAAAAAGGCTAGCGTAACGCTAAACACTCGCTACCGTAAAGATCGCTTAGCGCTTCTTTAAGATCGGGGTTATAGCTGGCGCCGAAAGGCAGCTTAACCGCCGCCTGTTTGGGGTCACCCAGCACTAAAACTATCGGGTTGATGCCGGGATAACGACCCAAGGTTTGTTTGAGCTTGAGCAGGCCCTGGTGGTCGAACGGCTTTTTGACGTGAATATAAAGCGTGGGCGCCGATGGTTGGTCGGCCGCTTTAGCGCCGGGCCCGGGTAAAACAGCGGCCGTCCGGTTCTGGCCGGCTTGACCGACTAGGCCGTCACCACTCGATGTCGTATCCTCGGCCGCGTCCGTAATAATGTCGATCTGGTCGGCGGCTATCTTCAGCTCGTCACCTATCTTACCGTTTTGCCCCCGCCAGCTAACCCTGCCGCTGATTTTAACTAGCAGATCCTGTTTCAGGCTGTCGCTCAGCCGCTCGAACAGACTCGGGAACACCACGGTTTCGGCCTCACCGGATTTATCTTCGAATTTGACGAACGCCATTTTGCTGCCGTTTTTGGTAAGAATAGTCCTGATCGAGCTGATAATGCCGCCCACAGTTACGGTTTTGCCTTCGTGCTTAGCGGTCAGCGAACTTATCGGCACGGCGTGCTTTTGCAGATATGCCTGATACGAATCAAGCGGATGGGCGCTCAGGTACAAACCCAGCAACTCTCTTTCCCATTGCAGCTTTTCGATCGCCTGATGCCTAACCGGCGCCGGGTTAAGCGCTAAAGTTTGACCAGGCGCCGCGCCGGGCGCTAAACCGCCGAATAGATCCGCCTGGTTGCTTTTTAGTTCTTTTTGCTGTTTTTGGGCGAAGGCCAGCACGGCGTCTATGTTATAAAGCAGATCCGAACGGTCGGCCAGACCGTCAAGAGCGCCGGCTTTAATCAACGACTCCCACACCTTTTTGTTTAAAAACCGGCCGGTCGAGCAGCGCCGAGCGAAATCTTCAACCGACTGAAACGGCCCATCTTCATCCCGCAGGCGCAAAATTTCTTCCACCGCTCCCTCGCCGACCCCCTTGATAGCAGCCAGCCCAAAGCGTATGGAGTTGGCGCCTGGCGTCACGCCAAACTCGACAAAACCCTGATTAACGTCGGGCGGCAGAACGGTGATACCCATGTGGCGACATTCGCTAATTTCGATAGCCAGCCTATCTATGTTGTCGCGATCGCTAGTCATCAGGGCCGCCATAAACGCCGCCGGATAGTGAGCCTTTAAATAGGCCGTCCAGTAGGCGATCATGGCGTAACAGGCGGCGTGCGACTTGTTAAAACAATAGGCTCCGAAGGCTTCGATCTTCTGCCAAAATTCCTCCATGGCCCGCCGGTCGGCGCCGCCGTGCTTAACCGCCCCGTCAATAAACGCCGGTTTCATTTTGGCAAGAACTTCGGGAATTTTTTTGCCGATACCCTTTCTAAGAGTGTCCGCCTGGCCGCCGCTAAAACCGCAAAGGTCTTTCGAAATCTGCATCACCTGTTCCTGGTAAACCAATACGCCGTAGGTGGATTTAAGGGCGTTTTCCATCTTAGGATGCAGGTAGGCGATTCGCTTGCGGCCATGCTTTCGGTCGATAAAGTCATCAATAAACTGGATCGGGCCAGGGCGATAAAGCGCCACCATGGCGATAATATCGTCAAATACGGTGGGCTTTAACTCTTTCAGATAGCGCTTCATGCCGGCGGATTCCAGCTGGAACACGCCGGTGGTGTCGCCTTTTTGAAACAGCTTAAAAGTCGCGGCGTCGTCTAGCGGCAGTTTATCCAGGTCGATTTCAGTTTTGTAAACCCTCTTAATGATCCTTAGGGCGTTTTTGATAATGGTCAGGTTGGACAGCCCCAAAAAATCCATCTTCAACAATCCCAAATCGTCTATCGGGCCCATGGCGTATTGAGTGGCCACTACGCCCTTTTGGGCCATTTCCAGAGGGGTAAAGCGAACGATATCGTCGGGCGCGATCACCACGCCGGCAGCATGGACGCCATGGGACCGGATAGTGCCCTCCAGCCTGACGGCGTAATCAAACACCTGCCGAGCCATGGGGTTAGAGGCGTATTCCTTTTTAAGGTCGGGGTTGTTCTTAAGACTAACGCCGAGAGGCGTATGCCGGCCCTGTACCGGCGGCGGGATCAGCTTGGCAATGCGATCGGCCTCGCCGTAAGGTACCTTTAATACCCGGGCCACGTCGCGCACTGCCGCCCGGGCCGCCATGCGGCCAAAGGTTACAATATTGGCCACCCGGTCTTCGCCGTATTTCTGAACGCAATAGTTAATCACCTCGTCTCGCCTGGTATCCATGATGTCTATGTCGATATCGGGCATGCTGATGCGGTCGGGGTTTAAAAACCTTTCAAACAGCAGGTCATACTTCAAAGGGTCCAAATCGGTAATTTTCAGCGCGTAGGAGATAATCGAGCCGGCGGCCGAACCCCGCCCCGGTCCAAAAACGATACCGCGTTCCTTGCCCCATTTAATAAAATCCCAGATGATCAAAAAATAGCCGTTAAAACCCATTGAGTCGACCGTGGAGAGCTCGTACTTGGCCCGCTCCAGAATATTTTGCGGCAGCAGCCGGCGGCACCGGGCGACGGACAGACGCTCCAGATCCGGCGGCAACTCGGCATAGCGCTCCACCAGGCCACGGTAAACCAACCGCTCAAGATAATCCTTTTCGGCGGTGGCGCCAGGCACCGGAAAACCAGGGATCATGATCTTGCCCAATTCCAGCTCGAGCTGACAGCGGTCAGCGATTTGTTTTGTTACCTTAACGATTTCGGGATAGTCCTTACCCCAGCGGCCAATAATATCTTTGGGATCGGTAACATGCAGCTCAAATTCCTTCAGGCTCATTCGATCGGTATCTTCCAGATAGGCCGAGGTGCCGACGCAGAGCAGGATCTCATGAGCCTCCCGATCTTCCGGCATCAAGTAGTGCGCGTCGCTGGTCAGGGCACAGGGTATATCAAGCTCCCGTCCAAGCTTAAAAAGATCGCGGTTAATGGCTCTCTGCTCTTGCCACTCGTTGTGGTCTTGAATCTCCAGATAATAGCGATCGCCGAAAACCCGCCGGTACCACTCAGCGACGGCTTTGGCCTGCTTGTAGTTGCCAGCCCGCAGGTTCTCGCCCAGCTCGCCGCCGGCGCAGCCGCTAAGCACGATCAGCCCTTCGTTGTATTTCTCCAGCAAATGACGATCGATCCGCGGCTTGTAGTACATGCCCTTGAGGTTGGCGATCGTGCTCAGCCGCATTAGGTTTTGATAGCCGGTCTGATTCATCGCTAGCAAAGTTAGGTGGTACCTGGCGCGATCCAAGGACGGGTCGCGGTCGTGAATGGTGCGCGAAGCCACGTAAGCTTCCATGCCAATGATCGGCTTGATGCCGGCGGCTTTGGCGCATTTATAAAACTCGATAGCGCCCGAAAGCGTGCCGTGATCGGTAATGGCAACCGCTTGCATGCCCAGTTGCTTGACCCTCTCAACCAACTCCTCGACCTTGGTCAGACCGTCGAGTAAACTATGATGAGTGTGGTTGTGCAGGTGCACGTAGTCGGACGCGACCAGCCGCGTCTTGGAAGCGCTCGCCCGCGCCGTGTCAGTGCTACCCTTCATGCTGTCTTTAATTATAGCAACTATAAAAGTGACGGCAGGCGGAAAACGCCACTTAAGCTTAAGGATTAGCGACGCTGCTGCAGGCTTTGGTTAATCGAATTCTTAA
>SCKW01000014.1 GCA_004100265.1 Candidatus Chaera renei | reverse complement strand
CCATCGCCTAGGCGATGGCGGACGCGGGAGCGAATGCTGATCAAGGCGTTTAAAGCTCGCAGGTATTCGGCCGCAGCCTGGTCGCGGTTGGTTTGGCTAAAATAATAATTGCCCAGCGGTGAAACAAAATCGCCGCTTGTTGGCAGGCCCAGCTCCAAGCCGTCAACCTTGCCCACTAACAAGTCCAGGCACAACTCCATCGGCCAACGCTTGGCTATCGGCGCTGTGTTTACCAGCCAGCCGCCGATTTGCCGGATTCGCGGGCCTGACCAGCCCAGCATCAACTCCAACCAGGGCTTTTTTTGCCGCCAGGCGCTCAGGCTTAGAGCGAACAATTCTTCAGGTTTGACGCCAAAAGCGGGATGGGCTAGTAACTCGGCAATTAGTTCGTCGGCCTTGGCGTGGTCGCCCGCCGCCACGGCCACCAGCGCTCCGGCGGCCAGCCATAGATCGTTAACCAGCGGATGGGTCAGAGCGTTGTCTTGATACTGATAAAATACCGGCGTGCCCTGCCGCTGAAAGTACATTGCCAGGCGTTTGATCTCGTTATGCTTGCGGCTGATCACGGCGATTTGCCCCGGCGCGACGCCTTGGCCGATTAGCTTGGCCACCTGCGTTCCCACCCAGTGGTACTCTTGATGCGGCGTGTCAAAACCGCGCAGCTCAACCTGAGGCGCGTGGGGTTGGTAATTGGCGCTGAGCTGTTTGTTAATATCGGCGATACGCCCCTCCAGCCGGTCTTGACCCTGGGTAATGATCCGCCGGGCGACCTTTAGAATGACCTTGGCCGAACGGTAGTTGTGCTTTAGCACGATCGTTTTGACGTTTTTGTAGCTTTGGTTGAAATTCAATATATTGCTGATATCCGCCCCCTGAAAGGCGTAGATCGCTTGGTCGTCGTCGCCTACCACCATAATATTGGGCCGGCCTTCGTTTACCGGATTGTCGCCCAGCACTTTCACCAGTTGCAGCTGCGAACCGTTGGTGTCTTGAAATTCGTCAACCATCACGTAAAGGTAGCGCTCTTGCAGGTTATACAGCAGGTCGGGGTGGCGCTTGATGGCTTTTAGCACTTCTAAAATCATGTCGTCGAAATCGTATAAGCCATGTTCGTGCAGCTGATCCAAATAGTTACGGTATACCTTGGCCAGCGAGCGCAGTTTCGGGCTCTGGCGGCGGTTTTTCATCACCCATTGGCCGGTTTGGTCTTTTTCTAGCCAACGCGATCGCCAGCCAGCCAACGGCCCGGTTTTACCCAAATCTGCAGTTGCCTCTATAGCGCGCTCCAGCTCGGCCGCCATAACCCGCCCGAGCGGCGGATAGATATCGTTAGTGACGTTCGGGCGCTGCTTGGCCAGTTCGGTTAGGCGCTGGCCTAAGCTTTCCAGCGGGCTCAATTTTTTGGCGTTCAACCTGATTGGCCAGGCCTCGCGCACCACCGGTTCGGCTGCCGTGGCGAACGCCTGGTTTTGTTCAATCAAGTCCAGCAACTCTTCGGGTGTCAAACCGGCCTGTTTAAGCGCTGAAACGGCTTTGCGGACGTCTTTGATCGGCCTGCTGTCGTCTGTCGACGCGGCAAATCGCAGCGGGTCACCTAGCGGCAGCGACGCGACAATCCGCCGCAAAATTTCAAAAGAAGTCAGCTCGTCGGTCGGATAAACCTCGCGGCTGTCGTAAAAATATTCCGGATGGGAGCCGATAATTTCGCTGCCGAAACTATGAAAAGTGTGCACAGCTATCTTGTAGGCGTCGGCGCCGGCCAGGCCGAACAGGCGCTGGCGCATCGCCCTGGCGCCGCTTTCGGTAAAGGTTAGGCAAAGGATGTTCGAGGGCAGCGCGTCGGTGCTTTTTAAAATGTTAGCGGCGCGCATCGCCAGCACTTCGGTTTTGCCGGTGCCCGGGCCGGCCACCACCATCAGCGGGCCTTCGATAGAGATTACCGCCTCTTTTTGAGCATTGTTCAGCTGAGCGAACCGTTTTTCGTACTCTTGCGTCATCTTTTACATTCTACACTAGGGCCGCTCCTTAACTGGCCGCGTTTTGGCTCCGGCGCGGCGGCGCGATTTGAGCTCTCAAAAACCGATCGGTTATTGCTCTGGCCAAAAACTGTTCTACAATATGGTTAATGAATGATGAAATATACAACGACATTGGCCTGGAGCAGGCGCTGCGTGATCGTTTTGGGCTGGCTATTAATGTTTATAAAGTGATCGTGCGTGAAGCGCCGGTGTCGCGCTCGGCCTTGGCTACGGTGTTTTTTGATGACAAAAACAACCTGTACGCGTTTATAGCGGCCAAGGGGCAGCAATTGCTCGACGACGCGGCCAAAGCGGTGCTTAGGATGGGGCTGGAGGCGGAGCGGTTTATGCCACCCGGCGGCGACGCGGAATATTTTGATTCTATCGGCCGCGAGCGGTTTAAAGACATGTTCCCCGGCCGGACGCCACGTGGCGAGGACGACATTCGTTATTACAAAAAGCTGGCTCCTTACAACCCGGCGTTAGTTAAAATTTCGGCGGTTAAAACCGGCGAAATCAAACGGTTTGACGATGAGCTGGGCCAGTGGCGGGTGGCCGCCCACTTTTCGTACCGCAAAGTGCACCCTTTAAGCAAGGCCTGACATCTGTTATACTGTCTCCTGTCGCATTGGGGAGTCGCCAAGCGGTAAGGCACCGGGTTTTGGTCCCGGCATGCGGGGGTTCGAATCCCTCCTCCCCAGCCATCCTCCGTCGCTCCGGCTTGATGCCGGAGCTATGGAGAATTTTTGTTGATTGGGATTCGAACGGGAGTGCCAGTGGCACTCCCCGGCACTTTTGGAGATTCATCGGCAAAAGCGAATCCCTCCTCCCCAGCCATATAGAACAAAGTCCAGGAGAGATAGACTCGAATCCATTTTGAACCCTGTTATGGGGGTCATTTTGGTTGGTTTGGTTATCGTTATTTTGCATATCCCAAAATCTCCTTACTTAAACCGCTATTTCGAGCTATTGCCTGTGTCAATTTGGTGTACGTAACAGATACGGAATTGTCTTTTAGGCTGATCTTCTCGAATAGTTTGGTTAAAATTATCCGTTTGTCGTCACTGCTTGTATTTTCGTCTGCGAATAGCTGTTTGGCGTCCTGTGACAGCTCAATCTCGGATATCCCGTTCATGTACTTAGTTTCGTATTCTTGGCTTATGCCTCCTTTCTGCTTTTGCAGATCGTTAATTTCACTAATGAATGAGTCATGCTTATTCTGATAGCGCTCGCCAAATATAAGTCCGGCTAGCTTATCGTCGTACAGCATGTCATCCATCCGCTTAATACGTTCAATACGTTCGTCTAGGGCTTTTTGAGCCTCTTCGACATTGTTTACTGACAGTTGGAAGTCTTGGTGCAATAACGTCGTCAGCCACGTTATCACCTCAGGAGATGGGCAAATTAATTCGTCTAGCTTGCCTTGGATAAGCTCCAAGACGGCATCTTCACGGACAAAGCTCTGTTTCTTGCGAGCCTCCAGCTTACGCTGGCACGAGCCGTACAGTCGGCCTTTCTGGAGCTGCCATGTAATGTTCTTGCCACAGTGTTCACAAACCATCACACCCTTGAGTAACGGATTGTGTTTACGATACTTCGCAGGTCGTTTACGAGAGATTTTAGCTTGCACTGCATTGAATAGCTCCTCGGATATAAGATGAGGCTGCTTGCCTGGGTATTCGTTGCCATTAAATCGAATTGTTCCTATATAGAACGGGTTTGTCAGTATTCTATGGGCGTGGCTTTTAGAAAATGGCCTGCCTTTACCTGTTACCAGCCCGAACTCTGTCATTTTATGACGGATTGTTTCTATCGTGTACTGCGGTTCTAGCATAAGCTGGAAAATACGCTGCATCGACCTGTATGTTTCAGGGTTGAAGTGGTGAATACGTTTACCATCGCGAACAACGGTCATGTAGCCTGGAGGCGGTGGCGCTGGCATCCAACCTTGTGCTAATTTTTCGGCCCATCCTTTCATAGCTTCTTCTCGGAGGTTGTCGATGTAGTTCTTAGCAAGGACAACACGCATACCCCAGTTAAGCCACTCTTGAGATCGAGAGCTCTTATGTAACACGATGGCATCTTTGACGAAGTGTACTTTTCTTGACTCGTCTTTAGTGAGCCAATCATGTGTTTCTACAGCGTCATGCAAGTTGCGCACATGGCGGTCAACCTTTTCAACGATGTGTCAACCTCCCCAAATTTTAGACAGGTTGTGTCTACTAGATGAGACTGGCAGCGTAAGCTGCCAGTCTCATCTTTAAGGTCGTGTGGATGCGTTTGTGGTTGTAGTAATAGATTGTCATGGCAAGGCCTTCGTGGAGTTCGCTCAGATCTCTAAATCTAGTTGTTGGTCCCAGCTCATCTTTTAGTGTTCCGTAAAACCTCTCTTTGAAGCCGTTCTGCCAAGGACTTGCCTTATCTGAGCAAGATAGTTCAACCTCTAGCTTCTGACAGAGATCCCTCAATCTGTAACTTAGGTACTCGCTGCCTTGGTCGCTGTGCAGGATTAGTGGCGGCGAATATTTACTGAAAGCATCTAAAACGGCTCTGTGGACTAATCCAGCGTCATGCTTGAGCCCAACACTCCAGCCCACAATGCGCCTAGTTTTCGGATCCAGCACAGTGGCCACATCAATCCACATACCCATAAACCAGATGTGAGTGAAATCCTGTACCCAAGCTCCCGACTCGGTCATGCGGGTGTAACTTTGGCCATCTTGGGGCCGGCTTTCGTCTTTAAAGTCTGCATAGGGCTTGAGAGCATTCTTCGGCGCACTAACTTCGGCTACGCCAGGCTTGCCATGGCGTTTCTTGGTACGCCTAGCAGCTGTTACGCCGCTCAGGTTACGGATCCGCCTGGCTTTCTTTTCGGTCCAGCCAAGTTCAATAGCAAATCTAGCTACACCGTAATAGGGATTAGCCTCGTGGACTGCTTTGAGCTGAGCAATGGCTGCTGCATCATTCTGGGCCTGCTTACCGGACTTGTTGTAGATACTGGATCGAGGTAAACACAGGAGAGCGGCACAATGAGCTCGCCATCCTGGTTCGACTACCGCCAGGACGGCTAGTTCTTTGGGCGTTTCAGCTCAACCGTGGCTCTGCCTAACATATTGTAGAGGTGTCATTAAGACTGCGCTTCATTTGCTCTTTGAAGGTGTGCCTGAGGGGACTAATATACCTGCCATAAAAAATGCGGTACTAGCAGTGCCTGGTGTAAAAGGCATGGACGACCTGCATGTCTGGGCATTATCGACAACCAGCGCCGCGTTCAGCTGTCACCTTGTCATAGAAGATAGCAGTCTGGAAGAAAGCATCAAGCTAAAAGATACAGTCAAAACTCTATTGTCTGAGAAATTTGGAATAGAACACGTAACCATCGAGATAGAATTAACAGCCGGTCCGCACGATAACGAACGTACCGACGAGGGATTATGACTTGAGTGACTATAATTTTAGTTGTATGATTTTTGAAAAACACCCATTTAAAAGTATCTAGGACTTCAATTCTGGACTATACTGATAGCCACAGAAAAATTATAAAACAATGACAAAAAAACTTACTTGGCTGCAAAAAGACGAACGAAAACTGAAACGTAAGCTGAATGCCTCCGAGCGTCACACCCTGAATATCACCAAGCGTTATGCTCAACCGCAAGCGCTATAATCGTTTTACCCACATCCTGGGGCCTGGCGTCGTGACCGGCGCAGCCGATGACGATCCGTCAGGTATCGCTACCAATACGCAGGTCGGTGCCCAGTTTGGTGCCGGTTTGCTGTGGCTGTACCCGGTGATGTTACCAATGCTGGTGGCCGTTCAGGAAGTCTGCGCCCGGATCGGCGCCGTCACCGGCAAAGGCCTGGCGGCGATCATTAAAGAAAACTATAGCCGCAAACTGCTCTACCTATCGGTCTTTCTGGTTGTGACGGCTAGCACGCTTAACATCGGTGCTGACATTGGCGCGCTGGCTAGCACGCTCCGGCTGTTCGTGGACGTGCCGTACGTCGTTTTGATTGTGCTGTTCGCGACCTGTATTGTCCTGCTGGAGATTTTTGTCCGCTACGTCACCTACGCCAAGATTCTCAAGTGGTTCGCGCTGGCGCTGCTCGCCTATCCGCTGACGGCGCTTATTACCGTGCGCGACTGGCCGAAGCTGTTCGGCGACATGCTGACACTGCAACCGATCGCTGGTACCAGCATGGTATTCATGATCATCGCCATGCTGGGTACAACGGTATCGCCGTATCTGTTTTTTTGGGATACGTCCGAAGAAGTCGAAGAAGAAATCGCCAAGCACCGGTTGAGTCACGCCGGCGCCCTCCCAAAGATCACCCGCCACTTTATCCGCAGCATCAAGCTGGATAATCTGACCGGAATGATCGTTACGATTCTGACTGGACTGTCGATCGCTGTCGTCGGCTACGTCGTGTTGTACCAGAACGGCGTGCGTGAAATTAATACCGCTACCGACGCGGCACTGGCGCTGCAGCCGCTGGTGCAGGGCTTCCCGAACGCCGGTTTACTAGCAAAGATCATTTTTTCCGTCGGTATTATCGGTCTCGGCCTGCTGGCAATACCGGTGCTGGCCGGTTCGTCGGCCTATGCCGTCAGTGAAATGCTCGGCTGGAAAGAGGGACTGTACCGTAAATTCAAACGGGCGGCCGGCTTCTACGCGGTCATTGCATTATCGGTCGTGGCCGGTGTGCTGCTCAACCTGTTTGGCATTAATCCTATCAAAGCGCTGGTCTACGCTGCTGTCTTTAACGGCATCGCTGCCGTGCCGTTACTGTTCATGATCGCAAAAATCGGCAACAATCGGGTAATCATGGGCGAATACAAGAGCGGCCTGTTGTCCAATCTGTTTGTCTGGCTGACGTTCGTGGTAATGGGCGTGGGCGCCTTGGCGTTATTTTACCTGATGGCGATCGGTAACTAGGTAAATTATTATGTGTACAAGGAAGGATAACACCGTATGAGTGACCACCATGAATCATCCGAATCAAACCGCTGGAATAAACTATTGACAACCGTGGCGGCGGTAAGTTTTGTCACCGGCCTGGTCGTTAGTTTTTTGAAGTTGCCGGGCGCGGAAATCCTTTACCTGGTGTCGCTGGCGGCCGGCGGTTTTCCGGTGGCGATCGCGGCCATCCACAAACTGTTTAAACGCAAAATCTCGATCGGCCTACTGGTGACGATCGCGGCGCTTGGCGCGCTGTACCTCGGTCAGTTCGCCGAAGCTGCCGCCGTCATGTTTTTCTTTGCGCTGGCAGAAGCGTTTGAGGAGTTTGGCGAAGCCAGGTCGCAAAAGGCAGTCGCCGCTTTGCTCGAAAAGTCACCTAAGATTGCCCGCATGCAAGATGGCCGTGAAGTGCCGGTAGAAGAGGTAAAAGAGGACGAAATAGTCAAAGTGCGCCCAGGTGATATGGTACCTCTTGACGGCGTGGTGATAGACGGCGAATCGTCAATCGACGAAGCGACCATTACCGGTGAAAGCATGCCGAAAGAAAAATACAAAGGCGAGACAGTCTATGCCGGAACGCTTAACCAGAGCGGCTATCTGGAAGTTAAAGTTACTAAGACTGCCGCCAACAGTACTTTGCAAAAAATTGTCACTTTGATCAGACAGGCTCAGGAATCCCGCCCGGAAATGCAGGACTTCCTCGATAAATTCGCTGGATACTACATCCCAGCTGCTATCGGGCTGGCTGTATTAGTTGCCACTGTACCGCCTGTCTTCTTCGGCGAGCCGTTTAGTGATTGGTTTACACGGGCGTTGATTTTGCTAGTCCTCGCATGTCCTGACGCTTTGGTAGTGTC
The DNA here is from genome assembly GCA_004100265.1 of Candidatus Chaera renei. Taxonomy (GTDB): domain Bacteria; phylum Patescibacteriota; class Saccharimonadia; order Saccharimonadales; family Saccharimonadaceae; genus Chaera; species Chaera renei. Next base: position 7,670 of record SCKW01000014.1, on the reverse strand, counting down.
TGCTCCTGTTGCGGTAGCTGCGGCTATCGGTGGTGCGTCACGTCGAGGCGTACTTATCAAAGGCGGTCGCTTCTTGGAAGTTCTAAGTAAAACGAAAGCCATAGCGTTCGACAAGACCAAAACCCTGACCGTGGGAACACCTGTGGTAGCCGAAGTGGTGGTAGTACACGGAGCCAGTGAGGAAGATGTCGTAGGTGACGCCGCCGGTATTGAGAAATTTTCTTCGCACCCACTCGCCAAGGCTATTGAGGATTACGCCGCCAAGAAGGTTATCAGACCGCACAAGATGGATAAGTTCAAGAATGTCGCTGGACGTGGCGGTAACGCCAATTGCCTAGTCTGCGATGACAAAGAACACGCCATCGGTAACTTACAGCACATCGGAGCCAGCGCCGACACATGTGAGCACGTGCTTCCTGAGGTGGAACGACTCGAAGGTATGGGTATGACGGCGGTGCTGGTCAGCGAAGGCAAAAAAGTCATCGGCATTATCGGCATTACAGACGAGCTGCGTAGCGATTCAAAAAGCGTCATAGACGCCCTTAGGAAACTAAAAGTCACTCCTGTGATGTTAACCGGTGATAACCAGCGGGCGGCAGACTATATCGCCCAGAAAGTTGGTATCAGCGAAGCCTATGGGGCATTATTGCCCGAGGAAAAGTCTGAGCTAATAATTAAGCTACAATCGCGCTACCAGCGAGTGGCTATGGTCGGTGATGGTGTCAATGACGCGCCGAGCTTAGCGCGGGCCGACGTCGGCATCGCGATGGGCGGCGGGGGTTCAGACGTAGCAATTGAAACTGCCGACATTACACTTATGAATGACGCCATTGGCACTATTCCTTATCTACTGGGGGTTGGTCAGCAAACTTTCAGGGTTGTGCGTCAAAATGTGCATGGTTCACTCGTCGTAAAAGGAATCATCCTGGTTCTCGGTATCGCAGGATTCATAGGTCTGAGCGTAGCGGTAGCAGCAGACGCAATCATGGCTGTCCTAGTCGTTCTCAATGGGCTACGGTTGTTCAATGCTGGCGGTAGAGAGGTTGCTATAATAAATAAGCGCAAGGAGGGACTAAAATGAAATGTCCAATTGATAATACAGAGTTAGTAATGAGCGAGCGCCAAAGCGTGGAAATTGACTACTGCCCAAAGTGTCGCGGAGTTTGGCTTGATCGTGGCGAGCTCGACAAAATTATTGAAAAAGTTAAGCTATAAGACAGTTCGTGGAGGTTTTGGGTCGCTAGTTCGGCTGTAGAGATACCAATCTACTAAGCGTTGTTGGTGGGTTTGGTTAAGTCCTCTGTGTAGCTTTAGTTTTTCTTTTAGCTGGGAGTTAATACCACCCTCCACATAGTTAGTGGTTCGGGGTATGGGTTGGCCTGTTTGTTCAATTAACTCTTCATCCAGATATGTGAATAGCTGGTTATCTTTAACTAGCTTATCTAGTTGTTTGTAGGCTGAACGTAATCTGCCGTGGGTATACCACCAGTTATGTTTGCCCGGTCTAGGGTTATCTGCGTAGGTCCGCTCTCTAATTAGAGAGTCATAGAGTTTACCCCAGGCAGCTAGTTTGGCCTGCCACGCTAAGGCTTCTTCCTTGGTGTAGATTCCTTTCAGCAAGACTTTAACCAGCGCCAGTAACTCCTGGCCGGCTACAGTTTGTGGATGAAGAGATAACTTAGCGCGAACATTCTGCCAAACATGAAAGATACAGCGCTGTATTCTGGCATTAGGCCAGCAGCGTTTAATTGCCAGTAAGATGCCTTTTGGCCATCACAGACTACTACAGTCGGGGCTGGCAGCTTACTAAGTAGCTCTTCCCAAGTATTACTGGATTCCCAACCAACCCAATGCCAGTCAATGACGGCCCCAGGTGTTCTAGTAATTAAACAAACTAGGCTGCCAACTGAAGTGGCGTCCATTAAGATAATGGGGTAAACTTCGCCGGTTAATGCGGGCTTAGGTATGATGCGCCAACACCAAGCTATATGGCGACGCCAAGTTCGCTCAGAACTAACTTTAAGCTCAGTTTGAGATTGTTTACCCAGTAGCCAGGCTACAAAGCGGTCAAGTAACCGTCCTCTCTTTTGAGTCTTATGTCCTAGAGCCCGGCTGCTAGTGCAGCTGACACATAACCACCGCTGAGTACCCTTAGCTATCTTACCCCGCTTTTGCATGGGTTGATGGCCAGCAGGACACCACCTTCTGTAAACAGTTTTTTCATGAACTTAGGGTAACAAACCTAACTTACAAGCAAATAACAGGGGTTAAATGACTAAAAAACCTCCACGTTTTGGCCGGGTAGTCGGATTTAGATATTAACCTGGTGGCCAGATTCGCGTCCATGCACGACGACGTGGAGGCTTACGTAGGCGATACGCCAACCGATATGCTCGCGGATGCATTTGATCAGACGACCAAAGAAGAAAGAGAAAAAGCGGCGCTTCATCATCTGCTGCTTGAATACTCGGACTGCCCTGAATATTGTGAAAGAATCAAACAGTACGAAGATCAGTCCGTGCCCGAGGCCAGGTTTGTTAAGGCGGTAGACAAACTGATGGTTATGCTGATCCACCTGCCCAATCAAGGCTTGGTTTTAAACAGGCATTACACTTACGAATCGTTCTTAAAATCCGAGATGGATTTAATGGCAAGAGATGGCTTTAAATATGCCGAGTTTGATGGAATCAAGGCTTTGCGGCACGAATTGGGCTATTTGCTGGCCGACAGATACTTGGCCGCTTCGCGGTCGGATTGCGTCGCTACTGAATGAAACGGGTCTTGGGCGCGCAAAATTAAAAACAAAAACGGCTCCGCGCCTTTATTGTAAAGACGGGAGCCGTTTTATCTTTTTAAGTTTGGTTTTTATTAAATTGGCCTTAGCGCTTCAGCGCCTGGCGCAGGCTGCGCCGGCTGGCTAACCACGAGTGGATGCCGTAACCAAGCGCGCTGGTGCCGAACAATCCGCCCACGATGGTCTCGGGACCGGTTTTGGGCAGGGTTGTCGGCAGTTCGGGCTGCTTTGGCTGTTCAGGAGGCTGTTTAGGTTGCTCGGGCTTTTCGGCGCACTGCCTGTTAACGTTAACGTTGGCGGTGTCCTCTTTGGAGCCGTTTGGCGTTTCCGCCCGGGCGACGTCGGTCAGTTGGTTGTCGCCGCACTGCAGCTTGTTTTCGCTTACCACCTGGGCGCTAAATATAATATAGCTGGCGCCTCCGGGGGCGTGGCTGCCGATATTAACCCCGACGCCGTCGGTCAGGTTGTCGCTGAGCGTCTTGCCGTTGGGGTTTTGGTTGTTGTACAGCCGGGTGGAACCTTTAACGTAAACCATGCCGGCGGGCAGGCGGTCTTTTATCACCACGTTGTCCTGCTGGGTGTCGCCGGTGTTTTTGTATTTGATTCTAAAGTCTACCACTTCGCCCGGCTTGGCGCTTAAGCTTTTAACGTACTTGTTGGCGCCCTTCGGGCTGACCATTTTTTGCACTTCAAAATTGGGCACCGGAGCGAACTGCGGTTTAACCTTAAAGTAAACATAGCTGGCGTACTTGAAGCAGCCGGGAACTACGCCGTCGGGGCCGTTAAAGCCCACCAGGGCGCCGGCGCTGGTAACAATGCTGTCGGGCAGCTTGGCGCCGTTGCCGCCAGCGGCGTAACCGTTGTTGAAGATCTCGGCCGAGCCGGGAACGTAAACCAGGTTAAACTTGGAGTTGCTTGTAAATACCACGTCGTCCCAAACCTTTTGCGGACGAGCGTTGTCGGCCGAAACGAAACCGCTAACCGGCACGCTGGTGCCCGTGGCGGTTGACACGCTTGCGCTGACGCGGGTGTTGACGGCTTTCAGGTTCAGATTGTCGGCGGCGTTGTTGTGAACGTAAACCCGCACGATGTACTCTTTGCCCGGTTGAACCGTTACTTGGTCTTGCCAGCCGCCGTTGGCCGTGTTGGCGGCGTCTTTGGCAACCACGAAGTTGCGCTCGTCGCCGACGTTCGGGTTGTCGGTGATCGAGTTAAAAGTTACGTAATCGGCCGGTTTAGCTATGGTAAAGGTGGGGCGGTTCGGCCCCCAGGCCAGCAGTATGCCTGCCGGCACGGTGGCCGCCAGCCCGGCCACCAGGACGGCGCCCAAAACCTTTTTTGGCGCGCGCTTTAAAAACGAAAAAACGTTTTTCATAAAGACGTTACTCCTTGTAATGCGATTAGTTATTAACAATGAAACCTTAAAATTCGGGCCGTTTGGATTTTTTTAAAAACGCCGGATTGTCAAAGTGCTTTCGCTGGCAAACCGGATCATTACAGGGCGCGGAGTTAAAAAACTGCAGCGCGCTCGCGCCGAAAACAAAGGGGCCTTCCGGCCCGGCCCCGCTTGGCAAATGCCGCGGGGCCGGTGCCGGAAGACGCTAAAATCCTCCTTCCTACCCGCAGTATGCGGGCGGGTTGGGGTCGGCGCAGGGGTCTCCCTGCACCGGGTCTGACGGGGGCGCTCCCTTGTTGGAGGGTGGCGGCCCCGTGGGGGCTGGCCCCGCACCGGGCGCTCGGGTCTCGGGCGGTGGCGGGGGTGGTGGGTTGTATACCGCAGGCGGCGGCCCGGCCGCCGGCGGCGATGCCGGATCGGTGACGGGAGGCGCTACCCCTCCGCCGCCGATCCGGTTGTTGCCGGCCGGCTGAGGGTCTTCAGCCGGCCGCTTGACCGCCGGCGGTGCCGTCGGCGGGGACATCGGCGGCACGGTGGGCGGGTGCGTCATTGGCGGGGGTGCCGGTGGCGCGGGTGGCGGTGGGGCTGGCGGACGGTTGTCCGTCGGCCCCCGGGGAACCCCCGGGGGCGGCTGCGGGAACAAGATGTTCCCGCAGCGCACCAACCAAAAGACCTGGCCGCCACCCCGAAGGGTGACGACCAGAGCCTTCCGGTCCCCTTTAATGCCGGGCGATTGGTCAACGACCAGCCGCCCGTTTTCCCATCCGGTGTTGAACGCCGCCGCGGGCGCGGCGGCGAACTGAGGGTTTCCGGCGTCGATGACGCCGGAAACCCTCCAGTAAAGCTCCTGCCCCTCCGGGGAGAGGCAGGAACCCGCCACCAGCCTTTCGGCTGGTGGCGGGTTGAGCCCCATGCCCCAGGCGTTCGCCCAGAGCAGGGGGCCGGATTGCCCAAGGGCGGCGAGCAATTTCTGGCTGCTCGCCGCCGGGCTGGGGGCATCGACGCCCCCAGCCACTAGCCGGCTCAGCGCGGCGTCGCTGACGTCGCGCTGAGCAAACTTTGTTGGGCACGCCGCTACGGCCGCGGGTGCGGCCGTAGCGCTCGGGGAGGGGCCTGGCCCCTCCCCGAGCCGCTGCTGCTGCGGCGTGGGCCGCAGCAGCATGACCGCCGCCCCAACGGCGACGGCCAATAGCACCAGGGCAATGGCAATTCCTGCCATTGCCCCGCTCCGCCGCGGTGATGGCGGCGGTTCGGGCTCGGCGACGGGGGGGCTTGCTGCCCCCTCGTCGCCAGAGGAGCCTGGCATTTTCCACCTCCTTAGTTAGAAAATTCTGCCTTCAGCGCTTCGCGCGCTGTAATGATCCGGTTTGTTAAGGTGCCTTAGCGAGGGCTTTAACCTCCCCGTTTTTCGCTTTTAAAAAATCCGGCCGGAAAAATAAAAAGGGCAACATTTAAACATTGCCCTCCCCTTTTTAACGGCTGCCAAAACTGGTTTTTCAAGTTTGGCGCCGCTTGATTTTTCGCGGCTTTTTAAGAGGTACTTCGAGCGAAAAACGATGACTGACTTTAAAGTACCACAATAAATTAATTATGTCAAACAAGTTTTTAAACTGTTTGGTAATTCAGCTGTTTTAGGCGTAAGCTAAAGTAGAAATAACATGAACGCGGCAATTTCTTTAAACGGTCTTAGCAAAGTTTACGCCGGGGCGGCGGAACCGGCCCTGCGGGGCGTCAGCCTGGCAATCGCTCCGGGCGAAATTTACGGTTTTTTGGGCCCCAACGGCGCCGGCAAGAGCACTTGCATCAGAACCTTGATGGGTTTTATCCGGCCGACCGCCGGCAAGGCCAGTATCTTGGGCCTGGATATCGTCAAGGACAGCGTGGCCATTAAGCGGCGGGTCGGCTACCTGGCTGGCGAGGTAGCTCTTTATCAGGACATGACCGGCCGCCAGCTGATGGACTATCTTAGCGCCCTGCAGCCGCTTAAGTCAGCCAACTGTCTACGCCGGCTGGTCGAGGATTTTCAGGCGGAAATGAACAGGCCGGTCAGGGAGTTGTCTAAGGGGAACCGCCAAAAATTGGGCATCATTCAAGCGTTCGCCCATCAGCCCGAGGTGCTGATTCTGGACGAGCCGACCGGCGGTCTGGATCCTCTGATGCAGGAGGTGTTTTACGATCTGGTGGCCACAGCCAGCGGCGATGGCGCCAGTGTGTTTTTCAGCAGTCATAATTTAAGCGAGGTCCAGCGGGTTTGCCGGCGGATAGGCTTCATCAAAAACGGCCGTCTGGTAGCCGAACATCCGGTTAATCGCCAGGAGGCCGGCGCCAAAACGGCTCGCCAGAGATTTATCGTCAGTTTTGACGGCCCGGCGCCCTATTTTCAAATTAAAAACCTGCCAGGCGTTAAGGTTAGTCGGCAAAACAGCGGAGACCTGACGATAGAAGTCGTCGGCGAACTGGCTCCCCTGCTGAAACTGCTGGGGCAGTGCCGGGTGAAGCGCTTGACCAGTCGCGAACAGGACATCGAAAGCGAATTTTTGAACTTGTATCAGGAGGAGTCATGATACCGGTGCTGCTGAGCGAGCTGAGACGGCGCAGATGGGCGACCGCCGGCTGGAGTCTGGGCATCAGCGCTTACATAGCCCTGAATCTGCTAACCTACCCGATTGTCCGCGATCAATCCAAGGCGCTGGGCCAGGTGCTGGCCAGCTTGCCCGGCAGTTTCAAAACCATGGTGTCGGATTCGACCGATCTGTTGTCGCCGGCCGGTTTCATGAGCTCCAAAATTTTGTACTTGATTTTGCCGATGTTGTTCACGGTGCTAGCGGTGTCGCTGGGCAGCACCCTGTTGGCGCGTGAAGAGCGTTCGGGGACTTTGGAGCTGCTGCTGGCCCGCCCGCTGCCGCGCCGACGCCTGCTGGCCGGAAAAATGGCGGCCGGGCTGGCGATCATGGCCATTGTCACCGTAGCCGCTTCGGCCATAGCTATACTGTTTAGCTGGCGGGTCGGTCTGGAGCTGTCGCTGCTCAGGATCATGCAGGCGATCGGACTGAGTGCCTTGATGGGGCTGATGTTCGGCGGTCTGGCCTTGGCTCTTAGCGCGCTTGGCAGAGCTACCGGGCGGGGCAGCGCGGCGCTGTCGGCGGCCCTGGCTGTCGGCGGCTACCTGGTAGTGTCACTGGAAGGACTGGCCGATTGGCTGCGTTGGCCGGCCAAGCTGCTGCCTTATCATTACTACCAGCCTACGGAAGTGCTGCTGGGCGGCTATAACTGGCTGAACGCCTGGGGCTTCTTTGCGATCACGGTTATTTTGGCGGCGATAGCTATGGCGGGGTTTTCGCGACGCGATATCGGCGGCTGAGCTTGTCGCTACATGGCGCCGGGTTCGGGCGACTGGTTCAGGTGGTCGCGGTAAAACTGCTGAATTTTGGCAGCGTCAACCGTTTGCAAATCCAGGCTCCATTGCCAGGACGCCTGCTG
>SCKW01000013.1 GCA_004100265.1 Candidatus Chaera renei | reverse complement strand
TGCTTGATCAGTTCGGCGCCAACCTTGTAGCCCAGGCTGTCGTCGTCGGCCTCGGGCAGCTCCACGCTCTCGGCCACCGTGACGCCATCGTGGGTAATGGTCGGCTTGCCGTAGCTTTTACTGATAACCACGTTGCGGCCTTTCGGGCCAAGGGTTACTTTAACGGCGTTATACAGGGCCTGGGCGCCGCCGATCACCCTGCGCCGCGCCTCGTCGTCGTAAAATACTTTTCTTGCCATATCGTTAAATCACCTCCTTTAAATTAAGTGAAACGTTGCTAGATGCCGTTTTTCAAGCCAGTTTGGCCAGCACGTCTTCTTCTTTGACCAAAAGATACTCGACGCCGTTAACTTTCAGCTCGGTCGTGCTGTATTCTTTGTAAACTATCTTGTCGCCCGGCTTGATGTCTTTAACTTTTGGACCTACCGCCTCTACTTTGGCGATCACCGGTTTTTCTTTGGCGTTATCGGGCAAATACAACCCGGCGGCGGTTTTGGCCTGGGCTTCTTCTTTTGTGGCGACTACTCGGTCGGCCAGCGGTTTGATAGGTACGTTCATCTTATCTACCACGCTCCTTTCGGACTAAATTTTTAATGATTCCTCTAAAAAGCCATTCTACACAAAAAAGCTGGCACTCGTCAACATAGAGTGCCAACTTTTCTTCAAGCCAAAGATTAGCCCTTTTTAGCTTCCAGCCATTCGTCTATTACGCTAGCCGGTATGCGGTTCTTTTTTTTCCACATAACCGTTTCCTTAAGACGAGTGAAATCATGAGAACTCATACCAGTATAGAGCATTGTCAGTTCTTCGGAATTTGACCTCGTTGAAGTTGGCGTGCATGGTAGTAGGCCATTTTTGAAATCCATGGCCATTTGTTTAATCTCGTTTTTCAACTGCACTCCCTTTTGGTCAACGCCGTGCCTGAACGGAGCGCTTAAGAATAAGCCGCCGACCCGTTGCCGCCAGCTGGGCGAAAGCGAAGATTTATAGGTATCCCGATTACCGACCAACCGGCCAGTAATGTCCGTGTCGCTATACCATACGGGGAGTTCTTTGACTACGCGGGCGCCAGACGCCCTGTCTGTTTTTATTGCCGGCGTCATCCAATATTCTTTGGTCACGGTGGCCTCCGGAATAGCCCGCTCCAACAAGCCGCCGGCTATCTGCAAACTACTGCCGCTGTTCATCACCTCGTCAACCACCAGAACGTTCTTGCCGTCCAAAAAGGTAGGGGTCTGCCAGCTGTCCGCCGGTTTATCGGTGGAACGCGCGAAAACCGCCCTTAAGTCGCCAAGCAGCTGTCTTGGAACAGCACGGAAATTAATACCGCTCGCGGCCTCGTTATGGCCGACAATTGCCTGCCATTGTTCACGATCTATGTTAAGAAACAGCAGTTGCGGCAGCGGCTTGGTAACGCGCCCGTCAACGTCGCGAGCCAATAAGGGCCAAAACTCTTTGACCATCCAGGCAACCGGACGAGCGGATTTGTCCAAAAACAACATGACGTCGGCATTATCGAATTGCGCCTTATGAATCAAGCGGTCGGTATAATTTAAATAGGTGAATTTCAGGTCAGGATCACCAGTCTGATCTAAAATACGATATTCAAAGCGCGGAGCGGCGGCAGTTTCTTTATGGCCGCCAAAAGGTTCTTGGGAGTGGTTAAATTCAGGGCTGGGGGACATGCTTTATTTTTTGCTTAACACTTTGCTTATCTTTTATTTTTAAATTATTTTATGACTTTTGTCAATAGCCATTGAGTTTAGGCGTCTGGGGCGGGCGTTCGGTTGCTTAAGATATCCCTGATAACCTCGGCGTCGTTCCAGGGCAGGCGCTCGCCGTTGATAATCCTGAACCGCTCATGGCCCATGCCCGTAACCGCCACGGTGTCGCCGGGTCGGGCGATCGATATGGCCTTTTCGATGGCGGCGCGGCGGTCGGCTATTTCTTCGGTTTTAGCCTCTCCCCCCTCCTGTTTTATACCATGCACCAACATGTCGCGGATGGCCTGCGGATCCTCCGAGTAGCTTTCTTCGTCGGTGACGAACACTCTGTCCGCCAGTTGGGCGGCGATCCGGCCCATCTCTGGCCGCTTGGCTTTATCGCGGTCGCCGCAGGCGCCGAATACCAGTATGACCCGCCCTTTGGTCAGATGCTTCAGGGTTTCCAGCAGATTCTTCAGAGCGTCCGGAGTGTGGGCGTAATCCACCAGCACGCTGAACGGCATACCGGGGGCCGTCTCTTCCATTCTGCCGGGCACACCTTCTAGCCGGGCGATTCCCTGCTCGATGTGGCTTAAATCAACGTGCAGCAAATAGGCGGCGGCCGCCGCGGCCACGGCGTTATAAACGTTAAATTTACCTGGTAGGGCGGTATTAAGAGTCAGGCGGGTCTGATGGTCGATTTCCAGCTTGACGCGGCTGCCCTGTTTTTTAAGATCGGCGCTTAAAATGCGGCACTCGGCGTCCGGGTCGGTGCCGTAGGTGATTTTCTGCTCCCCCGCCCCAAACTGGTTAAAATAATCAAACCAGCCGTCATCGTGGTTCAGCACCACGAAACGCGGCCGCCTTTTGAACAGCCTGGCCTTGGCGGCGGCGTAGTTTTCCATGTCGCCGTGATAATCAAGGTGGTCCTGGGTCAGGTTGGTCATCACCGCCATCTCGGCCGGTATGCCCCAAAGGCGATGCTGGTCCAGGGCATGGCTGGTGGCTTCCATCACCACAAATTCGACCCCCTTAAGGCGCATCTTGCGGAGCATCCGCTGCAGCACCATCGGATGCACCACCGTGGCGTTAAAATCGTTGACCGTTCGGTCGCCGTCAGTCTCGAAATAGGCGGTGGTGATGGCGCCGGTCTTAAATCCGGCCTGTTTAAGGACGCTCAAAAGATAGCTGGCCGTAGTGGTTTTGCCATTGGTGCCGGTAATCATGACCACCCGCATGGAGCGCGCCGGAAAACGGTAGCGCAGGTTCGCCGCCAGCGCCTGCAGCCAGTGGTAGAAGTTCAGCAATCGGCGCTTGGCGCCCGGCGGCAGCCACCCCAGGGCCGATTTGACCCTGGATTTCAGACTTGCCGTCTTAAGCCGTTCGCTCGCCATACTTTCTCTTACTATAACAAACCGGCTATACTCGTTTAAGACGCTAAAAGGGCGATCAGCCAAACAATTCATGCTAATCACATCATGACCATTCTGGGAATCGAAACCAGTTGCGACGAAACCGCCGCGGCGGTGGTGGCCGACGGGTCGGCGCCGCTGAGCAGCGTGGTGCGGTCGCAAATAGACATCCACCGCCACTTCGGCGGCGTGGTGCCCGAAGTGGCCGCCCGCAATCATCTGGAAGTTATCCTGCCGGTGATTGACGAGGCCCTGGCCAGGGCCAAAACCGACTGGCGGGGTATCGACGCCATAGCGGTAACCAGGGCGCCGGGGCTGATCGGCTCGCTGCTGGTGGGCACCATTACCGCCCGGGCGCTAGCCATCACCAAAAACAAGCCGCTTTACGGCGTGCACCACGTGGAGGGTCACGTTTACGCCAACTTTTTGTGCCACCCGCAACCAGCTTTTCCGATGCTGGCGCTGATAGTCTCCGGAGGCCACACCCAGCTGATGCTGTTTGAAGATCATGGACGGTTTGAGCTGCTGGGGCAAACCATGGACGACGCCGCCGGCGAGGCCTTTGACAAGGTGGCCAAAATTTTGGGCCTCCCCTACCCCGGCGGCCCGTCAATCGCCGCCGCGGCCATCCAAGGCGACGCCGAACGCTACCGGTTGCCAATAGCCAAATTGCGCGGCAGTTACGACTTTAGCTATTCTGGGCTCAAGACAGCCGTTTTAAGGGCCGTACAGGCGGAATGCGGTAAATTACACGATTTTCCGTCACACCAGCTTTCGGGGCTCTTAGACGACGCCAGGCGGCATGATTTCGCGGCCAGCTTTCAGCGCGCCGCCGTCACCAGCCTGGTGGAAGCCACGGTCAGGGCCTGGCGTGACTACTCGCCCGCCTCGGTAGTGATTGCCGGCGGCGTGGCGGCCAACAGCGAACTGCGCCGCCAGCTCAAGCTGGCCCTGCCGCTTGAACTCACCTACGCCCCGCCCGAGCTGTGCACCGACAACGCCGCTATGATCGCCTCTTTAGGTTATTACCGGGCGTTGTACCTGCCGCCGGACGATCCCCTGGAGCTCACGGCTACCCCCTCTTTAAGCCTGCAAGGCGCCGCCTGGCGTCCCGCCAAATAACACTTTATCTGTGCTATACTGGCAAACAATTAACCTCTAAGTTTCGGCTAAGCCCGTTTCACGTGAAACTATGAAATTGCCCAAACAATACGAGCCCAACCAGTACGAACCCTCCGTTTACGCGCTTTGGGAAACTTCCGGCGTGTTCCGGCCCCAAGGTGGGGGAGAGCCGTACGGGGTGCTTATGCCGCCGCCGAACGCCAACGGCGATCTGCACATTGGCCATGCCCTAACTTTTATGCTCGAGGATATCTTGGTTAGGTTCTACCGGCAGCGGGGACGCGACGCCGTGTACATTCCTGGCAGCGATCATGCCGGGTTTGAAACCTGGGTGGTGTTTGAGCGGCTCCTTGAAAAACAGGGGAAAAGTCGCTTTGATTTTTCACGTGAAGAATTGTACCGGCAGGTCTGGCAGTTCGTAGAAAAGTATCGCGGCAGCGTGGCCTTGCAACTGAGGGCCATGGGCGTGGGCGCCAGCTGGGAGCACGAGGTGTTCACGCTTGATCCCAAGGTGATTGACGCGGTTTACGACACCTTTCACAAGCTGTGGCAAGACGGCCTGGTTTATCGCGGCAAGCGTATCGTCAACTACTGCGTCAAGCACCAGACTTCGTTCGCCGATATCGAGGTGACGCACCAAACCCAAACCGACAAACTCTACCAGGTAGCTTATCCGCTGCTGGACAGGGTAGGGGAGCTGGTGGTGGCTACCACCCGCCCGGAAACCATTCTGGGCGACACCGCCATAGCCGTTCACCCGGGCGACCCACGTTACCAGGAGTTAATCGGCACTAAGGCGCAAGTGCCGCTGTTGCAGCGCGAAATCCCCATAGTAGCCGATCCGGCGGTTGACCCCAGTTTCGGCACCGGCGCGGTAAAGGTTACGCCAGCCCACGACCTGACCGACTACGATATCGGCCAGCGTCATAACCTGCCCGGTATTTCGGTGATCGGTTTTAACGGCAAAATGTCCGGCGAGGCGGTGCCGCCCGATTTTAAGGGGCTCAGCGTCAACCAAGCCCGCCAGCGCATGCTGGCCCTGCTGCAAGACGCCGAAATGCTGCGCGGCGTCAAAGATTACGAACACGCCGTCGGCCGCTGTTACAAATGCGGCACCGTTATCGAGCCGCTGCTCAAAGACCAGTGGTTCGTAAAAGTCGCCCCGCTGGCCGAGCGGGCCATCCGCTCCATCGAGGCGGGCGAGATCACTTTTACCCCGGCCAGCCGCAAAAAGGTACTGCTGCAATACCTGGCCAACTTGAAAGATTGGAATATCAGCCGGCAGATACCCTGGGGCATACCGATACCGGCCTTTCAAAGCGAGGCCGACCCCGATTCGTGGATCTTCGACCGCCAGGTTAACGAGCCGGAAATTATCCGTGGCGAAACCACCTACCATCGCGACGAAGACACCTTTGACACCTGGTTCAGTTCCGGCCAATGGCCGTTTATCACCACCGATTACTTAAGCGGCGGGGAGCTAAAGCGGTTTTACCCCTTAAGCGTCATGGAGACGGGATACGACATTCTATACCAGTGGGTCAGCCGCATGATCATGCTGGGCCTTTACGCCACCGGCCAGGTACCGTTCAAACACGTTTACCTGCACGGCCTGGTGCTTGACGAACAAGGCCAAAAGATGAGCAAGAGCAAAGGCAACGTGCTTAATCCCCAGGAGCTGATTGAGTCGTTCGGCGCCGACGCGCTGCGCCTGGGCATTATCGGCGCCCGCAGCGCCGGACAGAACCAGGCTTTTAGCGCCGCCAAGGTTATTGCCGGGCGCAATTTCGCCAACAAGCTATGGAATATGGCACGCTACGTCGAGGGTAGGGTAGGGGAGCCGGACAAACCGCGTCGTCCCAAGCCGGCCACGCCGGCCGACCACTGGGTGATCCGGCAGCTGGAGGCGGCCGGTAAGCGGCTTGACGAGCTAATGGCCGCTTACCGTTTCGCCGAGGCGGGGGAGTTAGTCTACCACACCATCTGGGACGACGTGGCCGACTGGTACATCGAGGCGTCTAAGTCGGATGACAACCCGGCCATGCTGGCCTGGGTGCTGGAAACCTCTTTAAAGCTGGCCCATCCGTTTGCTCCCTTTGTCAGCGAAACCATTTGGCAAACTCTGGCCTGGGAGAAGTCGCTGCTGGCCGCCAGCCGCTGGCCGGAAACCGGTGAATTTACCTATACCAAGCGCCAGGCGGCCGATTTTGATAAAATCCGCGAACTGGTAAGCGAGGCCCGTTTCGTCATGTCCCAGGTGGGCGCCGGACCGCTCACGCTACTGTACAAGCCGGGCCGGGCCGGCGCGCTGCTGGCCGAAAACAGCCGGCTGATTGCCCGGCTGGCCCGCCTAAAGAGCGTTGAAGCCTCCGGCAAACCGACCGGCCTGCGCCTAGCGGTGCAGGGGGTTGAGGCCTGGCTGAAAGTCAGCAGCCAACAAGTTTACGACCATCAGCAGCGCCTGGAAGCCCGCCTGCTGGCGGCCCGTTTGAACGCTGAAAAGCTGCAGGCGCGGCTTGGCAACCCCAGTTATCTTAAAAACGCCCCCAGACAGCTGGTTGATCAAACCAAACAGCAGCTGAAGAACGAACAGGACCTGCTGGACCGGCTGCGGCGCGAACTGGATATCAGCTTAAAATCTTAGCCGGTCGGCCATGGCCGCCAGGGCGGCGTGGTCTGGCTCGCCCTCGTCGGGGCGGTTCCAAAAATCGGCCGCTCGCTGACAGGGGATGGCATGAACGTGAACGTGCGGCACGTCAAAGCCCTCTACCTTCAGGCAAACCCGCTCGCAGCCCAGCACCTGACGCAGGCGGCGCATCACTTTGCGGGTGCTGTCCATCAGGGCGGCGTAATCTTCGTCGCCTAGGTCTTCCAACCGGTCGGCCTCGGTTTTGGTAACAATCAAGGCGTGGCCCGGCTGCACCGGGTGGATATCTAAAAACGCCAAAGTGCGCTGATCTTCGTAGATCTTATGCGCCGGAATCTCACCCTTGATAATCCGGCTGAACAGGCTTGGTTGGTTCATATTTTTAAGTATACCGCCTTAACCGGGATAGGTTCGCTCTTTTCAAACTAAAAGCCATCCTACGCAGCCTTGGCAAAGTAGAATGGCGGAGGAGGAGGGATTTGAACCCTCGCGCCAGGTTGCCCCGACCTACAGCTTTAGCAAAGCCGCCCCTTCAGCCTCTTGGGTACTCCTCCTTGTAAAAAACAGCCCGACGATTCCGGCCGCTTACGCGCCTATTGTAACATAAAAACAGATAAGCGGGCCTGGCGGAGAGGCAGGGATTCGCCTTGGCCTTCGGCCAACCCTCAACTTGCCGCCGGCAACTTTCGGGCAAGGGTGCCGGGGAGTGCCACTGGCACTCCCGTTCGGATCCCGCTGCGTTATCCTCCATAGCTGGCCAAAAGGCCAGCGTCGGAGGATGGCGGAGAGGCAGGGATTCGAACCCTGGATGAGGCTTTTGGCCCCATACCGCTTTTCGAGAGCGGCGCCTTCAACCACTCGGCCACCTCTCCATGCCAACCGACGCCGCTTCGGTTTATTTTAACAGCCCGGCCGCGGCTGGCAGTCGTTT
The DNA here is from genome assembly GCA_004100265.1 of Candidatus Chaera renei. Lineage (GTDB taxonomy): Bacteria > Patescibacteriota > Saccharimonadia > Saccharimonadales > Saccharimonadaceae > Chaera > Chaera renei. The sequence continues at coordinate 7,779 of SCKW01000013.1, read as the reverse complement.
GGCTTATTCCGTTGCGCTTATTACTACATTATCGTTCGGAAAACCTTTTAGGCAGCGCTTAGGTCTTGCTGATTTTAACGCTTGCAGGCTGCTCGGGTTGGGGACTAGTGAGCATATGAAACTGGCGGCGGCCAGTCAAGATGCCTCTCACCGATAATCCGCCGTCCGGTACTTTTTCGATAGAATTAACTTGTAAGTTCAGTTCATTGTCGGTCAAGTCCGGCCGCGGCAATACCCGAATATTCAGCAGGGCCCTGCGCACCAGCGCCGAATACAGGTGTTCTTCAACTTCCGCCGAAGTTGGCGGCTCGGTTACTTCATACCACCCGGGCTTTTTGTCCATATTGCTTAAATATACTATACAAGCAACGTCTTGGCTGTCAACTGAGCGTCCGGCCAGCCGGACCGGCTGTTTTCGCCGCTCCGGAAAATAAAAATCCTCCATAGCCGGCCAAAACTGCCAGCGACGGAGGATGGTACACCCGGCACGATTCGAACGTACGACCTTCGGCTCCGCAAGCCGACGCTCTATCCAGCTGAGCTACGGGTGCATGTCGCAGCCATTTGCGCCGGGTTGCCCCGTTTTTCGCGCATCTGGCCGCGCCTTCTAAATGTAAGGTGCCTTCCATTTAGCCGGGCCGTTTGAGGCGCGCTAAAAGAACAGATGTCATTCTATCACGGAGACGCTTTTAAAAAAAGCGCCGGCCGGCCCAGGCGGGGCCGCTAAAAGCGCAGCTTGCGGGTCAGTTTGTCGACTATGTCCGGCTCGACCCTTTCCATGGGCAGGTGCGCCGCCAGAACGTCCACGATTTTCTCGCCGTCTTTCGGGTCAAAATAGATGCTCATCGCCGGAGCGAAGCGTTTAACCGGCAGCAGCACGATAGTATAAACCGACGCGTCGGAGGTTACGCCGAAAGCGCTAAAACTGCCAAAATCGTAATGCCTGTCTTCAATGTCAATGCCGGCCGGACCTATGCGGTAACGCAGCACCCTGGGCCGGCGATTGGCAAAATAGGCCGTGGTTAGCGTCATAACCGCCAGCAGCACGGCAAACGACCACTGCTTGGCCCAAACCGCCACCGCCGCCAAAACCGCGGCCAGAGCCAGCAGCACGGCAAACCATCGCCAATCCTTTTCGTGATGAATAAACTCCGAAGCCTCCCAGCTAATCTCGCTCCGCGCCGCGGGCGCTGATTCCGGCCGGTCTTCAGCCGCCTCCGGCGCGCCGGCCGGCCCAAACCCCTGGCCGCTGAATGCCGCGGGCGCCCCGGCGTTATCCTGACCGTCTTCGCTATCCGGCTGCCAATAGTTCTTGGCGCTGCTTGGATCCATGTAAAAAAGTATACACGAGCGTTTTGGTTTTTGGCTTAAAACTTGATAAAGGGCTCCTTGATGTACGGCATGTTGAGGTAGTACGTCAGGGACGCGATCAACCAGAACGCGCCCAAGATAATCTGCAGTATCACAAAAACCAGCAACAGAGTAACCAGAAGGTTCTTCCAAAAGTTTTTGAGCTGCGCCTTGGCCGCTCGAGCGGCTTGAGCCGCTAGCTCCGGATGCCGCTGAAGGTACATCTTATGCATGACGACCACCGCTATGGTTGTGGTGGCGTCAATAATGCCCATGGCGGCCAGGACGCGGTAAAATACCGTTCCCAGATAAGACGAAGAGGCGAATATCAGGATGGTCAACATCACCGCCACCACGGCCATAAACAGATAGTTGGTAACTATGGCTTGGTCGATTTTCTTGTCGAAGCCGCGCAGCCTATACAAAGCGTCGGCGTGCAGCGTGGCAAACAGGACAACGCCGTAAAACAGATACAGCTTGAAGGTCATCTGATCGCCCAGTAGCTGCCAGGTGGCAAACAGCGAAGTAATAAAGCTGACAGCGATAAGAGCGAACACGGTGTTGCTAAACAGCTCGGTACTCCGAACGCCGGCTCGTTTCTCGCGCCTTTCAGGGCTGGTTATATAGCTAAAACCCAGTAGGCCATGCAGCGCCACCATGGTAATCGTGACGAGCTCTCTTATTACAACGTTATTGAAGTTGCTGACCAGCCCAACTATTACAGCCACCACCGCTATGCCAATCAGGCCGGCCATTAATACCTGAAAGAAAAGACGTTTCGGTCCTTCTATTTGGGCTAGAGGCTGAACCTTTTGTTGGGGATTGCCCGAATCCTGCCGAGGCAAAAAATTGGGGTCCGGTTGGTTGGTTTGCTTTTGTTCGTCCATACGGATTTTTAGGTTCAGTAAAGCACGGCTGCCGCCAAAATCAAACAGCCTGGCTAAAGCCAAGGGGCTTGTTGCTTCGCCTCAGCCAATCAAGCACGAAAATTAGGGTCTTATTTATACCCCTCGGCCTGAGCCTCGAACATCTCTTTGTACAGGCCGCCGCGCTTTAGCAGCTCCTCGTGAGTGCCGCGCTCCGTTATCTTGCCCTGTTCCATCACGATGATCGTGTCCGCCCTGCGAACGGTGCTAAAGCGGTGACTGACAATCAGGGTTGTTTTACCGGCGTGCGACTTATAAATGTTGTTAAAAATCATATATTCGGCCTTGGCGTCAATGGCGCTGGTCGGTTCGTCAAGAAGCATGATGTCGCCGTTACGCAGCAGCGCCCGGGCCACGGCCAGCCGCTGCCGCTGGCCACCGGACAGGTTGCTGCCGTCGTCAAACGAGTTGTCCAGCCTTGTGCTCAGCCGGTGGGGCAGTTTTTGGATAAATTCCGTAGCGCCTACCAGATCGGTGGCGGCGTAAATTTCGTCGTCCGAAGCGCCGCCCGGCAAGCCGATCGTAAGGTTGTCGCGGATCGGCAGGTGATCAATAAGCAAGAAATCTTGGCTCAGGCTGCTGATCGCGCCATAGTAGCTCTCTATCTCAACGTCTTTTATGTCGGTTCCGTTTACCAAAATCGTACCGGACACGGGCAGGTATTGCCTAAGAAGAAGTTTGATAACCGTGCTTTTGCCCGCGCCGTTCTCGCCGACAAGCGCCAGCCTTGACCCCGGAGTAATAACGAACGAAACGTCGTCAAGCGCCAGCCGATCGGCGCCCGGATAAGCAAAACTGACGCGCTTAAACTCGATGGTCAGCGGCCGGGCAACCGCGGTCGAGCCGTTGGGTATGGCGGGAGGCGTATCGTAAATCTCGTTGAAATTTTGCAGGTTTATCAACAGCTCGTGCAGGCGCCGCACCGCAAGGCTAACGCTGCCGGCGCTGGCCACGGCCTGTTCGAGCATGCCGCGCAAAAAGATGAACCGGTCAAGCCCGATGCTGCCCGCCAGCAACAGTTTGAAAAAGTAAACGTTCGCCCCAAAGCTGACCAAAGGCTGCACCGCTTCGGTAATCAGATCGTACTTCAGCATACTTTTGTCGTTCTTGTATACAATATCCTGGGATTTGCGCGTGTGGCTCCGCCAGGCGGCGGCCATCTTCTTAAAAGCGTTCATCAGGCGCACTTCCGGCATAAAATTGGGGTCGATCAGCATCCAGCGGGTTCTAAATGCCACACGGTCAATCGGCTCCATCTGCCTGTAAACCGCTTCGCGCCGCCTGTTTTGCCTGATTTGCAACAGAGCGGCCGGCAGAATAGCTAAGATAATTATGCCGCCAACCGTTGGAGCGATCACCCAAATGGCGGCCATCGAGCCGATAAAGGTAGTCAGTAAAGACGCCGCCCAATAAACTTCGTCAAGAGTCCTGCCGATCTGATACAGGCTGTCACGGGCGCGATCGAGCTTGGTGTTAAACTGTTCGTCGTCAAACTGTTGCTGGCTCAGTTCGTATATCTTCGTAAAAAACTGCTGATCGGCCGCGAGATGCACTTTTTGCTGAAAACGGTCCCTGGCGATCCTGTCGATGCTGGTGACGACTTGGCCGACAAGCTCGATTGCCAGCAAGGCCAGCAGCCAAAGGTACACAGGGCGGGCGTCCGCTTGCTGCAGGGCGGCCGCGCCGACGCTGGCCAGCAGTTTGGCCAGGGCGTAGGTTTGGGCGATCGGCCTCAGGCCGGCTACGGCGCTGCTAAAAATACCCCAAGCGAAAGACAGGCGCGAAGCCTGCCACTGCAGTTTGACAATCCAAACGATCGGCCGAAGATATTTTTGTTTCATCTTGCGGCCATTATAGCTTTTTACCGCCGGTCTTCGGCGAACGCTTGCCCAGAATATCAAGCAGCGCCATGCGAACGTACAGGCCGTTTTTGGCTTGTCGAAAATAGGCGGCCCGCTTGTCGCTGTCGACTTCCTGGCTGATTTCGTTAACCCGCGGCAGGGGGTGCATAATCACCGCCCGCTGGCGCAACTTGGCCAGCAGCTCTTTATTCAGCACGAACGCGTCTTTTACCCGCTCATACAGCCGCGCCGAAGCGAAACGTTCTTTTTGGACGCGCGTCATGTACAGCACGTCCACTTTCGCCAGCGTGTTTTCCAGATTGTCCGATTCAAAAAAGTTGATCCCGCGCGAGCTTAAATAGTCTTTATATTTTTCGGGCAAGCGCAGCGCTGGCGGCGCCACCAAATGCGCCTCCGCGCCGCGGCTCATCGACAACAGATAAATCAGAGAGTGAATAGTCCTGCCGTAAAGCAGATCGCCAGCCATGGCGATTTTAAAGTTATCAACCCGGCCGAGTTCTTTTTGGATGGTGTAAAAATCAAGCAGCGCCTGAGTGGGGTGCTCGCCGTCGCCGTCGCCGGCATTGATAATCGGCACGTCAGAAACCCGGGCGGCCCGCTCGGCGGCGCCCGGCTCGTGATGGCGCAGAACGATCATGTCCGAATAGCCAGAGATGATTCTAATGCTGTCCTCAAGCGTTTCGCCCTTAATCGCCGAAGAAAAATGGCCGGCGCTTTCGGTGGAGATCACCTGGCCGCCAAGCTTAAGCATGGCCGATTCAAAAGAGAAACGGGTGCGGGTGCTCGGTTCGTAAAACAAACAAGCCAGGATTTTGCCGCGCAGCGGCTTGGCGATTTCGCCCCGACGGTCGGCTTTTTCAAAGACGTCGGCTTTTTTAAAAATACCCGCCAGCTCTTTTCTGTTTAAGAACTGCTGGGTGCTCAGGATATGCCGCATGCGCTTAGATTCCTTTCTCTAACTGGCGGAGAGGGTGGGATTCGAACCCACGGTGCCGCTTAACGGCACGACGGTTTTCAAGACCGTTACCTTAAACCGCTCGGTCACCTCTCCTTTAGAAGCGGCGGCGGTTACATTTTAACACGCCCGGCCCCTGACACGGCGCAGACCGCCGCCATCACCTGGGAGGCCCCGGCGGCCTTCAAAACCTTGGCCGCGGCGCCAAGCGACGCGCCGGTGGTGGCCACGTCGTCTACCAGTAAAATCGGCGCGCCGGAGGGTGCGGGACCAGCCGTCTTAAACAGCGTTTTGGCGCGGGCCAGCCTTTGGCGGCGGCCGGAACCCATCTGGCGGCTGCCGTCCGAGCGTTCCAGCATCTGGCGGCAGGGCCAGCCGCGCCGCCCGGCCAGGGCGCGGGCAATCAGCTCCGACTGGTCGTAACCCCTTTGGCGGCGGCGCGAGTTGGCCGTAGGCACAAATACAACGGCGGTTGTTGTAGGAAGTTCGGGCAACAGCCAGTCCAGCAGTTCGGCCAGCGACAGGGCAGCCTGCCGCGCCCGTTCGAATTTAAGGCTTTTCACCAGCCGTTTCAGCTCGCCGCCGTAGCCGCCGGCCGCCCAGGCCATGTCCAGCGGCCCCTTTGCCTGGCAATCGCGGCATAGCGCCCCGCTGCCGCACGGCAGGTAGCACAAAATACAACGGTTCCACGGCTGCTCCGACAAATTGTCAAAGCAAACAGAGCAGAGCGGGCTGCCTTCGGCGCGGCAGCCGACGCAACGATGCGGCGCCAGCCAGGATAACAAATTTTCAATCATTGTAATATTTACGGATTATACCCCCATTTTATTGCAATCCGTTGACAATCCTGCATATAATTATGCAAACTAACCGGAAGTGGCAGTCTAAACCAACCAGAGAAAGCGGAGGAGATTTGATGGCAAAACACAAGACCAGTAACGACGATCTGTTGATGGAAGACGAGTTGGCGGCGGCATTCCTGGGCGAAGACGAGCCAGGCGAGCAGCCCACCGAAAGCCAACAGGAGCAGGGCTGGGACGAAGACCAGAACGTTCCCGGACAGCTGGCGGTAGACGTTTACGAAACGGCCGAAAAACTGGTGGTCAAAGCCCGTACCGCCGGGGTCAACCGATCCGATCTTGACGTCAGCATTTCAGACGGCGTGCTGACCATCAGCGGCACCCTGTCGAGCGGCGACGAAGGCGAAGTGGTACAATGGCACATGCAGGAATGCTACTGGGGCGAATTCACCCGCACCCTGGCCCTGCCGGTACCGGTTAAAGAAGACGAAAGCGAAGCCGTGTTAAAAGACGGCGTGCTGACCATCAGCTTTATCAAGGTCAAGCAAGAACAGGCCCGCAAGATCGAAATCCGCTAAAACCGCAAAGACCTGCCTTTGGCAGCTAAAAACCCCGGCCTAGGGCCGGGGTTTTGTCTTTAGGCGCCGCTTTTCGCTTTTAAGCGTTATTGCAGCTTGCTAAACTGGCCGGTCACGAAGTTGACCGCGGCGAAGGCCAGAAAGGCCACGATGATTCCCACTATGGCGTAAAGAATCGTGTTCTTGGCGCCGGTAATGGCGTTTTGGTCGCCGTTAGACAGCACGTAGCGGATGCCGCCGATAATCAGCATGATCACGGCGATGGCGCCGACCACGAACAGCAAAATGTTAGTTACCGTCTGAAAGACGCTGCCCGCTCCCACCAGGTTGGAGGGCGTATTATTACCCTTGGCGCAGGCCGCGCCCGTGGTAACGTTCAGGGAGTTGGGATCGCAAGTTGCCTGAGCCGCCACCGGCACGACGCCCAGCACCAGGGCCGCGAACGGCACCAGCATCAGGCTTTGCAAAACTGTTTGAATGGCTTTTTTCATCTTAAGTTTTATATCTCCTTCTTTATGCCTGTTATTGTATCACTTAAAGCCGGTAAATCCAGCCCAATTTTTCTTTAGCCGCCGCTATTTGATCACCCGCGTCACCACAAAGTTAACCAGCGCGTAAGACAGCATCACGATCACCAGGCCTATCAGGGCGTACATCACCGTGTTCTTGGCGGCAGTAAGGCTGTTGGGATCGCCGCCTGAGGTAATGTAGCGGATGCCGCCAATAATCACCATAACCACCGCTATCAGCCCGCCGACGAACAACAGCAGGTTGATAATCCGGTTAATCAGGCCGGTTCCCTGGCTATTAAACAGCGTGTCGCTGGCGGTAGCCTTACAAATCGACGTTTTGGCGGCGGTGGCATCGGTACAAGGCGTGAACACCTCTACGGCGGCGGCCGGGGCCGGCAGCGCCAGGGCGGCCAGCAGGCTTAGGCTTAAAAACAGTTTTTTCATAATTCTTCTACCTTATCCTTGGGCGGTCTTAATTACTATTTGTACTATAAAAAACGCCGAGGTAACAACCACCAGGCCCACCAGAGCGTACAAAATGGTGTTTTTGGCCCGCGATATGTTTTGCGCGTCGCCCTGCGACATAATGTAGCGGATGCCGCCGATAATCACAAAAATAATACTGATGGCCCCCGCTATAAAAAACACGCCGTTAACGATGCCGTTTAAGGTGTCTTGGGTAGCGGCCACCTTGGGGATGTTGGGGATTTTGCTGTCGGGAATCAGCTGGGCCAGCCGCCCGGCGGCGTCTTTAAGCAGGCTCAGCGCCTGAACGGGCCAGGGCGTCATTTGATTA
>SCKW01000012.1 GCA_004100265.1 Candidatus Chaera renei | reverse complement strand
ACTTATTACTACAAAGTTACCGCCCTAGACGGCGCCGGAGGCGAGACTACCGCCTCACCAGAAGCCAGCATTGCTACCACTGGCACCACCTCCACCGTCACCATCTCCTGGACAGCCATAGCCGGTGCCAGTTCCTACCGTATTTACCGCGGTACCGCCGCCGGCGCCCAGAACACTTACTACACCAGCACCACTAACTCATTCACTGATACCGGCGCCGCCGGCACCGCTGCCTCACCGCCCACTGTCACCACGGCTTACGTTAACAAACTGAGTGCCAGCGGCAATAGCTGGTTGTTGGGAGGCAATGTGGGGGTGGGGACGGGGAGCCCGGATAGCAGGCTGAGCGTAGCGGGCAACGGCACGGGAATAGCTAGGATCGGCAGTAATGGCTGCGGTGCTAATTTTTCCGCCATAAGTTTAGGTCTTCAGGATACTGCTTGCAATAATTACAACATACTCAGTTCACCTACTGATCCAACTTTGTATGTCAATCGCGCCAGTGGCTATCCTATCGCTTTTCGTGAAGGCAATGGGGCTAATCAGTTAACCATTGCGGCAGGTGGCAGTGTAGGAATTGGTACAACAACACCAGGTCAGCTTCTGGATGTACAGGGAGGTAATATAAGGGCCAGCGGCGAGATTATAAGCACTTTGGCCACTGGTTATGCTCAATTCCGGGCAATTAGCGGGGCTTACGGCTCAATCTTTAGGCAAGACGGAAGTAATTTCTACATTATTACAACAAATGCTAATGACCAGTATGGAGTTTACAACGGCATGATCCCACTTGAAATAAACAACAGTAGCGGCTTGGTTAGTCTAGGTTCCGCCATGGTCAACATACAAAATTCGGGTAACGTTGGCATCGGTACATCATCACCACAAGCAAGGTTAGATATTGTGGCGCCTTCGGGGGCTTACAACAGCGAGATTGGCATGCTGCGGCTGTCTTACGCGCCCAACCCCGCTAAGAAGCTTTATATGGGGTGGGACGATACTTTGGGAGCGGCCTATATACAATCAGTGTGGTCTGGCAACGCTTTCAAGCCGCTGCTGCTTAATCCTAACCTGGGAAACGTCTGTATAGGCACAACATCGTGCAATAACAAGCTGGGAGTTAACGGCTCGATAGGAGCCGCGGGCACGATTACTGCCAGCACCACTCCGGACATCGCGGAAACCATCCCGTCGGCACCTGACGTGACGGCGGCCGACGTGGTGATGGCCGATCCGAGCAGTGTTGAAAGGGTTGTAAAAAGCTCTACTGCGTATAACCCTGCCATGGTAGGTGTTATATCGGACGGCACCAGTTCATTTATGATCAATTCTCATGCCGGCAACAGTACCAATCTAACCGGAGCGCCGCTGGTTTTGGCGGGACGGGTGCCAGTGAAAGTTACGGGCGAAGGGGGCTCGATTAGGCCGGGCGACTACCTAACAAGTTCCAGCATGCCCGGATATGCCATGAAAGCCAACCGCGCTGGCCCTACGCTTGGCAAAGCGCTGGGCTACTTTGACGCAGCCGATCCGTCTTCTAAGGGGACAGTCCTGGTCTTGGTCAATCTTAGCTATTGGGATCCGGCATCGGGCGGTTCGTTGCAAGGTGGCGCTGGTTCGTTTGGCTCGTTAAATGTCAGCGGCACTGTTACTACAGGGGAGCTGAAGGTGCAGGGGAGTGCCAGCTTCGCGGGTAATATATCAGTAGGTGGCCACATTGTAGGCAATCCGGATACCAGAGGTAGTTTGGCAGTTCCAGCAGGGCGGCTTTCTGCCCGGTACGTATTTGCTAAACGATATTCCGCCCCTCCGATAGTAGTGGTTAGCCCGACTAATCAGGCAGTGGCTTTCAGGGTAGAAACCACTGCCGAAGGGTTTAGTATTTACCTGGGCGCTCCGTCTGCTATTCCGGTTAACTTTAGTTATATGGTGCAGCAATGATAAGTCGTACTTTGGTGGGCAATGCAGGACTCGAACCTGCGGCCTTTTCCACGTCAAGGAAACGCTCTAGCCAACTGAGCTAATTGCCCTCGTCCTTCGAAATTTCAAACTTAGCCAGAGGATCGCAGCTAAGAGCTTAACAAAAACAGGGGCGGTGTGTCCAGTTTGGTGATACAATCAGTGATAATGAACGAAAAACAGCTATCAGCCATGCGTCATAGTTTGGCCCATATAATGGCCGCTGCTCTAACGCGTTTATATCCTGATACCCAATTGGGAACGGGCCCGGCTACCGAAAACGGTTTTTATTATGATTTCGACTTGCCGACCACGCTAGGAGAAGATGATTTTGCGGCAATCGAAAACGAAATGAAAAAGATTATCTTCGAAGACCAGCCTTTCGAGCGCCTTGAGATGTCGACCGAAGAAGCAAAAGAGTGGGCAAAAAAAGCGAAACAGCCCTATAAGCTGGAATTGCTCGACAGTTTGAACCAGACGGGCGCTATTGGCGCTAAAGGTCTTGATGTTGCTGCGATGGCTTCACCAAACGATGGGCATGCGACGGATCGAGTGTCTTTTTATAAAAATGGCGAATTTGTTGATCTGTGCCGCGGGCCGCACGTGGAATCAACCGGTAAGGTTGGTGCCTTTAAAGTTATGCGAGTATCTGGCGCGTATTGGCGCGGTCAGGATACGAATCCGCAAATGCAGCGTCTTTATGGCGTGGCCTTTGCGACTCAGGAGGAGTTGGATAAATATCTGGCGATGCTGGAAGAGGCCAAAAGACGCGATCATCGCAAATTGGGACAAGAACTGGATCTGTTCGTACTCTCGGACATGGTGGGCGCTGGTCTGCCGATGTTTACGCCGCGCGGCACAGTTCTGCGCGAGGAACTTGCGGCGTATTCTAATGAGCTTCGCCAGCGCCGTGGCTTTGAAAAAGTCTGGATACCGCACATGACTAAAAAAGAGCTGTATGAAACCTCTGGCCACTGGGCGAAGTTTGGTAATGAGCTGTTTCTTGTTAAAAGTCAGGAAACAAGCGATCAGTTTGTTTTAAAACCTATGAATTGCCCGCATCACACCCGTATTTACGCCGCAAGACAGCGCAGTTATCGTGATCTGCCCGTTCGCTATCTTGAGACAACTACCGTCTATCGTGACGAGAAAACGGGTGAGTTGAACGGTTTAAGCCGCGTGCGTTCTGTCACCCAGGACGATAGTCATGTTTTTTGCCGTAATGATCAGATTGAAACTGAGATTAATAACCTACTTGAGGCCGCTCGTGAGCTCTACGGCACCGTCGGCATGGATTTGCGGGTACGCCTTTCGTATCGTGATAACAGCGACGCGTATTTAGGTGATAAAAAGCTTTGGGAAAGCGCCCAGGAACAACTTAAGAGCGCCGTTGCAGCAAACAAGCTTGATTACATCGAAGAAGAAGGCGAAGCGGCCTTTTACGGTCCTAAAATTGATTTCATGGCTACCGATGCCATTGGCCGCGAGCACCAGGTTGCCACGGTGCAGCTAGATTTTGTAATGCCAGAACGCTTTGGTCTAGAATACACCTCCGAAGACGGCAGTAAGCCACGGCCGGTTATGATACACTGCGCCTTGCTGGGGTCAATAGAGCGTTTCTTAAGTGTATATATTGAACATACGGCTGGCCATTTCCCGGTTTGGCTAGCGCCCGAACAACTTCGTTTGATCCAAGTCAAAGAAGATGCCAGGCTAAGCGAATTCGTTAAAGAAATTAAGCTAAAGGCTGATGAGCAGGGCGTTAGGACCGTTGTCGACAATACAGACGCAACAGTCGGCAAAAAGATTCGTCAAGCCGAGCTTATGAAGATTCCTTACGTGGTGGTGGTTGGCGAAAAGGAACTATCCAACGGTATTTTGACGCCAAGAGTGCGCCAAGATTTGGCGGTTGAAAACAGGAAAGGCTCGGCTTTATCCATTGAACATCTGGTAAAAAGTATTGCCAACGAGGCTCGCGGTCGCGCCAGCAAGTCATCTTTATAGTCACAATCCAAATCCGGAATGAGTAATAACCACAACGCTTTTCGCCAAAAAGTCTATCAGCTGGTAAACCGCATACCGTATGGCCGAGTTATGACATATGGCGATATCGCTATGTATTGCGGCAGGCCTTTAGCTGCCCGGATGGTTGGCGTCATAGCTCATTTTGGACCGGTTGACTTGCCATGGCATAGAGTAGTGAATAGGTTTGGCGGCTTAGCTAGTGGTTATTATGGGGGCAGGGTCGGACATAGGGCAGCGCTTATTCAGGAGAATATTAAGGTTGATGACAGTTTTATAATCGTCAATTTTAGCTCTGTGCGATGGACTCCCTAAAATCTGAACCGCTCTCTCAGGTTCCGCCTCTTATAGTAATCGTGGGGCCAACGGCAAGCGGTAAGTCTCGCCTTGGCATGGCAGTGGCGCGTCGCTTCAACGGCGAGATTATATGCGCCGACTCTCGCACCATTTACAAGGGCATGGATATCGGTACGGCCAAACCTACGCAAGAGGAGCGGCAAGAGATAAAGCACCATTTGCTCGACATAGTGTCGCCCGATCAATATTTTTCTGCGGCTGAATTCAAAAAACTCGCCAATCAGGCGATTGCCAGGATAGTCAGAGCTGGTAGGTTGCCTATTATGGTTGGTGGCAGCGGGCTTTATATAGATTCAGTGCTGTTCGACTATCAATTTGCACCGGCTGCGCATCCAGCAACACGGGCCTATCTGGAAAAACTAACCACAGAAGAACTACAACGGCTTTGTTTGAACAAACAGATTCCTTTGCCTGAGAACGCGAAAAATAGGCGGCATCTTATAAGAACCATAGAAACTGGCGGTTTCTTGCCTAAAAAACATAGTATGCGGCCCAATACGTTAGTAGTGGGGTTGGCCGTGGATAAAGCGGCGCTGTTTAAAAACGTCACTGACCGTGCCGAACAAATGGTAAGAAATGGCGTCTTAGATGAGATGCGGTTACTTGGTCGGCAATACGGCTGGAATAGCGAGGCTATGACCAGTAACATCTATCGAGCGTTCAGGGGCGTACTGCAAGGCCAGGATGATTTAAGTATAGCGAAAGGCAAGTTTATCCGCGCAGATTGGTTATTGGCCAAGCGGCAGCTTACCTGGTTTAAGCGCAACCCTCATATTAAATGGGGCTCATCAGATGAACTCATGACGGTGGTTGAATGGTTTGTCAGTCAACTAAGCTGTAAACGTCATTTGTAAACATCAACGTGCCAAGTTTTGATACAATGATCGGGGTAAAGAGTATTATATAAATATGATTGACGCACTATTTGGTTCAAAAACCCGAGTAAAACTTTTGCACCTGTTCCTTAACAATCCCAACCGTTCGTTTTACGTGCGAGAGATTACTAGAAAAATAGACGAACAAATCAACTCGGTTCGCCGCGAGCTGGCCAATATGCTGAGCATTGGTATCATTAAAAGTGATAGCTCAAATAACCGTTTATATTACGAAATCAACCAAGAGTATCCTCACTACAAGCCGCTGAGGGAGATATTCGCCGACGAGCACCTGCAGTCAGAAGCCGCTACGGCCGTGGAGGCCAACGACTGGCATCGGCGGCTTAAGCAACTGGGGGACGTTAGAGTGGCTTTGTTTAGTGGCAGTTTGGTCAGAGGATCGACCAGTGACGTGGACGTTATGCTGGCCGGCGACATTAACAAAACTCAGGCCAAAAAATTTATTAACGAGCTAGAAGAAGACGAAAGACGTACGCTGAACTACACTGTTATGAGCTACGAGGATTTTTATTATAGGTTAAGCATCAAGGACCGGTTCGTGGCAAGCTTGATCAGCGGCAAGTACACCTTGTTAGTAGATACGGAAAACATTTTGTCGCCGGAACCAAACAAAGATTAGAGGATTTTTCATGGACATAGAATACAAGGGAGCAAATTGTTTAAGAATTAGCACCAAACGCCACGTGATAGTAGTTGACACGCGGCTGTCGCTGGATGGCATGGAGGATTATAAAGACAAATCCGCGACAGTGCAGCTATCTACACAGCGCGCTCTGGCCAGTCCGTTCTATGGCAACATTCTTACCCTAGATATGCCCGGCGAGTACGAAGCCGATGGCTTGGTAGTGCGGGGTGTAGCGGCAACGCGCCACATTGATAAGCCTAGCGACCCCAAGCAGGCTACGATTTTTAGGATGACAGCAGCCGGTATCTCGTTAGTTGTTGTGGGCCATGTAGCTCCCGATCTTACCGAAGATCAATTGGAGACCATAGGTTCGGCGGATATTTTGATTATTCCAGTGGGCGGAGGCGGCTATACCCTTGACGCTCATGAAGCGGTTAAAATCACTCGGCAAATTGATCCGAAAATAGTTATCCCAACTCATTACACTGATAAGGGTATCAACTATGAAGTGCCTCAAAGCGGCCTAGATCCGTTTTTGAGCGAGCTTGGGGCGCCGCAGGAAAGTCTAACTCGTCTGAAGTTGAAGAGCGTGCCGTCAGAAGAGGCCCTGAAAGTCTGCATTTTAGAGCGTAGCCGCTAAGCAACAAACCCTGCCTGCTAGTGGTTCTTTAAAAAAAGCCAAGACGCCCTAAGCCTATTTGGCGATAAGTCCTTTTTTCTTAAGAGTGCGTAGAGCCTGTGTGCTGACGGTCATTCGCAGCTTTTGCCCGCCTATAACTAGGGTACGTTTTTGTAGATTAGGCTTGAACACCCGTTTAGTATGGCGCATCGAAAAGCTGACATTGTTGCCATATTGCTTGCCCTTTCCGGTAATTTCACAGCGCGACGCCATTATCGATTATCTCCTAGATCTATTTACAACCTAGGTAATACTACTGTTATTTATCAAAATAGTCAACCATTAAACGGGTGAACCCGGCAAGTTCGTCCGTCTGAACGACGGCCAAAATCTTGATATACTAAAAGCATAATGGATAGCGGATTAGGCTATTTGGCCGTTGTGTTGGCAGTTGTGCTGTTTTCTATGACTTTTCACGAAGCCATGCATGCCTTTGCCAGTAACTGGCTGGGTGATGATACGGCGCGACAGGAGGGCAGGTTAACGCTTAACCCGATTGCCCACATAGATCCATTGGCAACGGTACTTTTGCCACTGTTGCTGGCCGCTCTGGGAGCTCCGCCCTTCGGTGCCGCCAAGCCGGTACCATTTAATCCTAGCCGTGTACGTTACGGAGAATTCGGAGCTGCTCTGGTAGGCTTGGCCGGTCCTGTTACTAATCTAGTGCTGGCATTTCTGGGTTTTGTTGTTCTTGCTTTAAGCGGTTTCGTATCCAATTGGTTCGGCGGACTGTTGCAAGTGTTTATACTGGTGAACTTAGCCTTTTTCGTGTTCAACATGATACCCCTGCCGCCGCTCGATGGCTCGCGCTTGCTTTACGCCATAGCCCCGGACAATATCAGGCAAATTATGGTAACCATGGAACAATACGGCATTTACCTTATACTGATCATTGTCTTACTGTTTAATGCCCAGTTGGGTCAGTTTATGCAGTCGGCCATAGGGAGCATACTAAATCTGTTTAAGGTTGTGGTGGGGGTATAGCAAGACCGGCGCGTGGCAATAATGTTATAATGTGATTAGTCCTGGATGTTCCGCCCCAGGTGCAAATGATTTTCCTAACACCGCTTGAAAAGGGAGCTCAACATGAGACGCTTCCGTGGAAGTGTTTTGCGAGTACCCACCTTGCATTCGCGAGGAATATCGAGCACGGGGTGGAGCAACAGGACTTTTAGAATACTTTAAAAATGTTTCCGGGATGTGGCGCAGCTTGGTAGCGCACACGGCTGGGGGCCGTGGGGTCGCAGGTTCAAATCCTGTCATCCCGACCAGGTTGCAACGACTACGCAACTACTTAACGCGGGATGAGTATAGTAGTAAACGTCATAATAGTTCTAAGTGGCTGATGCATATAAAATAGAGATTATCAAACAACACATTACCTCATGAAACAAAGAATTGTAGTTCGCGTTGCGATTATACAAAATGGTAAGGTTTTATTAGTCCTGCCCACACGGTCATCGTCATCTTCGGCGCCGAATGAAAAAGCCTACGAGCTACCAGGCAGTAAGGTACTACCTGGCGAACACCCGCTTGATACCCTTAGGCGACACATTGTGGAGCAAATGGGCGCCGAACTAACTACTGTGCAGCTGTCTGATGTTGTAAGCACTATAAGAGGCACGCCATTGCCGCTACAAATTATTACGCTTGTGTATCAAGCCGGTCTTGCGGCCGAAAGCCGCCAAATAAAACCGGGTCAGTTCATTGACAAGTATGTGTGGATTGAGTTGTCTAAAATACAATTAGATAGGATCACGGAAGAAACGGCCCTAGCTCTTCAATTAAGCGTTGCTGGACACGGTAAAGAGATAACGTTGCTGAAAAAACAATCTAATATTGTAAAAAAATCTCCAAATTCTGCGTTAATCATATATACAGACGGAGGATCCCGGGGCAATCCGGGTCCTTCCGCTACGGGCTACGTTATTTTCGATGAAAGTAACAACAATCTGTACGAAGGAGGTGGTTATCTGGGCATAACTACTAACAACCAGGCGGAATATCAGGCCGTTTTACAGGCCATGGAGAAGGCTAGAAGTATGGGAGCCCGGAGACTGGATTTTCGTATGGACAGCCTGCTTGTGGTCAACCAGTTAAGCGGTATTTATCAAATTAAAAACCGCGATTTGTGGCCAATTTACGAGAGAATCAAACAGCTCTCACAACAATTCGATAAAGTCTCTTTTAGGCATGTTAAACGCGAGTTCAATCGGCTGGCTGACGCAATGGTGAACAAGGTGTTAGACGAGCGTAAGGTGTAGTTGCTGGTGCGGTTGATATAGTAATTATATTAGTTTATAATCTTAGTTAAGCCAGACTATCAGATAGTCGCTTCATGTTTCATGGAGAGGAAAGTCCGGGCAGCACAGGACAAGACAGTTGCTAACGGCAACCGGGAGTGATCCCAGGGAAAGTGCCACAGAAACAATACCGCCCCGTACTCCCAAAAGAGATGGGGCAAGGGTGAAAAGAGTGGGGTAAGAGCCCACAGCGGCGTACGGTGACGTGCGAAGATGGTAAACCCTGTCTGCTGCAAGGCGGCTTGCTGCCGCTTTTTGTGAGCGGTGACGGTCCGTCAGGCAAGCCAAAAAGACCGCTAGATCGTGCGGGTAACCGCGCGACGAGATAGATGACTATCCAACGACAGAACCCGGCTTACAGGTAGTCTGGCAAAAAACTCCCCTTTTCAGGGGAGTTTTTTATGATTTACGAATTATCGAGGTTTGACGCTATTTTGCTTGCTTAACCACAGCCGAGAACACGTTGGGCTCATGCACTGCCAGTTCGGCCAGGGTTTTACGGTCTAACTCGATATTTGCCTTTTTCAAGCTGGCCATAAAGTCTGAATAGTTCGTGCCGTTTACTCTGGCAGCCGCGTTGATTCGGCTGATCCAAAGACTGCGCAAGTCGCGCTTTTTAGTACGGCGGTCACGATAGGCGTATTGCAATGCTCTGATGACCGCTTGCTTAGCCAGTCTGAAAGAGCGTTGTCGTGCGTGTTGCATCCCTGACGTTAATTTCAGTATTTTCCTATGGCGTCTCTGAGTAGTTACACCTCTTTTGATTCTCATTTTCTTAGGCTCCTAGCACTTTCTTTAACTTGCGCGCAATCGAACCGGTCACGGTTGCGGTGTGCCGGATGCCGCGTTTGCGTGACTGACTCTTTTTGGACAAGAAATGACCGCCAAAAGCCCGGTCGCGCAAAAGTTTACCTGTGACCGTACGCTTAATGCGTTTCGCCGTTCCTTTATGAGTTTTAAGTTTGGGCATTATTGTTTGCTCCTTACTACTATAGACAGGTTTCTTCCTGCCATTTGCGGTTTTTGATCGATTACCGCGCAATCGGACAGCATGGACGTTGCCTTATTTAACAGCTCGTAGCCTAACTCTTGATGCGCCATCTCTCTTCCCCTGAAGAATGCCATAACCTTTACCTTGTGTCCTTCCTCGAGGAAAGAGCGTATTTTGCGCAGCTTAATCTCTAGGTCATTCGTGCTGATTTTCAGGCCCAGGCGGATTTGCTTAAGCTCTGAGGCTTTGGCTTTTTTGCGATTGCGCTGCTGGTCCTTAGTTCTTTGGTATTTGAACTTTCCCCAGTCTAAGATTTTTGCTACGGGGGGAACGGCGTTGGGGGATATCTCTATTAAATCGAGCCCAGCTTTTTCTGCTTGTGCAAGCGCTTCACTGCGCGATAAAATTCCCAACTGCGCTCCGTCATGAGCAATGACTCGTAGTTGCGGGGCCCTTATAGCCTCGTTTATACGAATTGGCTTGTTGTTAATAAACTCGGCTCCTCAATACCTTTAGCTTTAAGTGTGCTTGCAGTTATTCTATCAGATTGGAGGGGCATAATCAACATAGGACTATTTTTGGTATTGCCGAGGGCGATAGTTCAATGCTTCGGCTAGATGTGAATAGTTGATATCTTCGTTGTTGTCCAGATCGGCGATCGTTCTGGCTATTTTGATGGTTTTGAAATATACCCTGGCCGACAATTGCAGCTTGCCGGCAGCATCATCAAGCAGCTGTTTGGCATCAGGCTTGAGCGGCAAATATCTTTTCACCTGGTTACTGTTTAACGACGCGTTAGTCACAGAACCTGACCCGTATCTGTGGGCTTGCCGCAGGCGGGCGTTGTTAATTTGCAGGCCCAAGCTTTTAGTAGAGAGCGTGCCTGTGCCGCTCGCGCTTAGTAATTTAGCATGCTCGACCCTGGCCACCGGTATAACCATGTCAATTCTATCCAGCAATGGTCCGGAAAGCTTTTTTTGGTATGCGCTAATCTGTTGTTGGGTGCAACTGCATTCTTTTACCGGATCGCCCAGATAACCGCAGGGGCATGGATTTTTGGTGGCTACCAGCATGAAATCTGCCGGATAGCTAACTCGCCATGATGCCCGGCTGATATGAACTACACGGCTTTCGAGTGGTTGACGCAGGCTTTCTAGCGAAGATCGTGGATATTCGGGTATTTCGTCTAAAAATAAAACGCCACGGTGGGCCAAGCTAATCTCGCCGGGTTTCGCGTCTTTGCCGCCTCCGATAATTGAGACTAAACTGGCAGTGTGGTGAGGGGATCGGAAGGGACGGACAGAGATAACTTCGTCGTCAGCCTCTCCCGCTAAGCTATAAAGCTTTGTTACTTCAATGATTTCTGAACGACTCAGAGGCGGTAAGAGAGACAATAGAGCTTGGGCCAGCATAGTTTTGCCTGCGCCGGGAGGCCCATCAAACAGAATGTTATGGTGCCCGGCGGCGGCGATGGCCACGGCACGCTTAGCTTGATCCTGACCGTATATGTGTTCGATCTTAACAATCTGGGATAGGTTAGCTTTGGCGCTACTGGCAACAGTATTGGGGCGAGCGCTGCCGGCCTGGACTGGAGTAGCTTCGCCCTTAAGCTCTAAAAACAAGTCGCGCAAGTGTGCCACCGGCCTAATGTCTATGCCATCAATCAGTTGAGCTTGTTGGACATTGTCTTGCGGCAGATACAGAGTTTTAATACCTGCTCGCTTGATTATCTGAGCGATATTGATCGCGCCCCTAATACGTCTAACGGAGCCGTCCAGCGCCAATTCGCCCGCATAAGCGGCGTGGTTGATCTGATGGGGCAGCAATTGACCGCTGACCACCAGAATAGCCAGCGCCATCGGCAGGTCAAAATGCGCGCCATCCTTGGGTAGATTAGCCGGTGCAAGGTTTATGGTGATTCTTTTGGCGGGAAATGTCAGGTCGCTATTCTTGATAGCGCTCCTTAATCGCTCCTTAGCTTCGTCAATCGCTTTATTGCCTAGACCCACAATTTGCAGGGAAGGCAGGCTCGAGGAACTATCGCACTCTACTTCAATTAAGCATCCATCAAAGCCCAGAGTTGTTGCCGATAGCGCCCGTGCCGTCATAATTCTTGCGATTCATTAAACCACCTATGGAAAATACCGGCAAGATATGTTATTATTTTAGCGTAACGTGGGGCTGAAACAGCTTAGACGTTTGGGTAATTTAAGAATTAGCCTGCAAGCCGCATGGAACCGACGTAATCGGGCCACCCAAGTAAACGCAACCAACTTTGTTGCCAAGGCTAAAAGCTTTGCCGCATCTTTGATGCCCAGCATGGCTTTGGCCCCAGTTGCGGCCTAAAACATCCGCAACCGTGAGCCGGTCGCGCGCCTAAGGCTGCCGGTAAGCGCAATATTACTTTGGCTTTGTGCGGTCGCACGCTTAAAACGGCCGTACGAGAACACTCCTAGAGCAGCCAAGAGGCGGATTTTGCCAATTTTAAACCGCTTTTTGGCTTAACCTGAAATTTGGCTATGCTTGTAGATGGCTAAGGCTTAACCGAACGGACCGGGGCGCAATACCCCGCAGCTCCACCATGATCCGAATACCACTAGATCTTAGGTGGACGAAGTCTTTTTGAGTCAATTGGCAAACTGGTTGGGCGCTAAAATTTTTATGGACGAAAAACAACGGCCTGCGAGAAGCCGTTGTTTATTGTTGTTTTGCTGTTTTTGTTTTTGGCCCTTGAGTAATTTTTTTATTCAAGGACTACCCCTATAATATGGCCCTCAATGACCAAAGTCAACAGTATTTTTAACATACCTTTATTATGTGGAAAAGTGGTTTTTTAGGCACGATTAGGGCCCTCGAGGAAGGGGACGCTCCTTGAGGCAGGTCAATTTGTCGTTTAAATTTCTGGTTTGGCATCATGTCTTGGCTCGCATAAATATACGCTTCGATATATTGCATAAAACTTGTGCCACGCGTACCGTAGGCGCGCGGCGCTTAGGCTCAGGCTTTCGCGATTGGCGGCGACTTTAAGGTCGCCGCGTGATCATCGAAAACCTGGTACTCGTTTTTACGACTTTCAATTAGACCGCCGTCACGGCCGGTGCTCGTTCCACTTTGATGGGTTTATTGATTTACACAGAAACAATTTTGTGACATACAATCTATGCGGCGACGCAATGATCGAGTTACTCGGTGATCTTGAAAAATGATACGGTTAAATGTTGTGCGCGTAAAATTTTAGAACAACAACGGTTAACTTATAGTTATTCAGTTTTTAATAAGGCCGGTAGCTCCAGTACCTGCGGACTCTAGGGCTTATATTTATATAAAGCTGTTAGAATAACGCAGAGCACAACACACAAAAATACATCACTTTTATCAAAGAATAAAATGTATAAATGTTTATTGTAACACCTTACAGTGGATATAGTTATAAAATATTACAACAATAGTCTCTGATTTTACTATTGACTTGGTGAACATTAAGTACTATAAAGAAGCTAGGCTTTTATAAAAACAAAAAAGCTTAAAGTTACATAGAGGCGGAGTATTTCAGCGGCAAACCCGTGGTTTTACGGCTTACCGGCGCAGAATCACGGACGCACCGCCGAAACGGGGCGGGCTAGTAGCTGTTTGGCTGTTACAGTTAAGCAGCAAATTTGCTCTCCCAGCGAGAGCTATAACTGCCTGAGCGATAAGCGCCCAATAGTTATTTATTTTAGCCGGCGGATTTGTTGCTCAGGCTTTTCACTGCCTCTTTAAGTTAGTTACGTAATGAGACCAGCCAATCGTTTTTCAGGTTGCCTATGTGCGGTAAACTACATAGCAAGCATGAAACGAAGAGCATTTTTTATAGGCGTTTTACCAATTTTTGCTTTGAGTGCCCTATTGATTGTTGTTAATACCACCAATCCGCTCTCCGGCGGTCCGGCAACTATCTTACTGGTTTTCATATTGTTATATCTGTTTTTTTTGCCGTTTTTTTATGGTTTGCTCAATGTTCTCGCAGTTGGTTGGCGTTTAGTAACTCGTCAACGGACGGCCAACGAAAGCAAGCAGACTAGGCTCAGGCGACGTTATTATGTGTCAAGCGTGCTGGCCTGCCTGCCGCTTTTTCTCTTGGCTTTGCGATCTATCGGTTCCGTCAGGTTAGTAGATGTGGGTTTGGTGATGGTTTTCATAGCGCTGGCGGCTTTTTACGTCGCCAGGCGGGCCTAGCTTATCTATAAAACTAAAGCGCTGTGCTATACTTTTGACATGGAGCCGCAGCTGCCAATACCCCGCCCATCACCAGAGGCGGGCGATCTATCTAGGCCGGAAAAAAGTTCTTCCGACACGCTTAAGCCGTCACCGGTTGAGCTAGCCGGTCGTTCTGTAGAAAGCCCTCGTGATACAGACAGTAAAGAGACTATAGTGAACGCCGGTACTTCGACGGCCGATGGCGCTGCCTTTACGGCAGGCAGTCCGCCGCTGCCAACGCTTCCTCCGGCGATACGGCCAGTAAACGACTCGCCTGGATCCGCGGACACAACTTCGATTAATCCACCGGTAGCAGCCGATGAAGACCTTATTGAGAAGGAGTGGGTAGTCAGAGCGAAGAAAATAGTTGCCACCACTAAGGATGACCCATATCACCAGGAACGGGAAGTCAGTAAACTGCAGGTTGATTATCTAAAAAAACGCTTCAATAAAGACATAAAGATACCCGCAGATTAGTCCATGGCTAACTTGTTAATCAGCATCTTCGTTTTTGCCGTTATGGCAGTGGCGGGGAGCATGTTTGTGTATTGGCAGTATCGTAAGGTCCTGCGCGAAGCCAAAAATTACGAAAGGGGCCTCAAAATGGTGCCCTTGCTGGTTCATTTACCTCCCGCTACGTCAGATATTGAAGCAGGGGGCAGGGACGAAAGGGATGTAACAGAAGAGGGCATCTCTCAGGCCCAGGTTATGTATAACATTATCTCCAGCACCGCAACCAAGGGTTTTAAGTCTAAGATCTATGGCCAGCGCCATATAGCGTTTGAAATAACCGCCCATAAAGGTTTGATTCATTACTATGTAGTGGTTCCGGTAGGCATGATAGACCTGATTAAACAAGCTTTCGCAGCGGCCTATCCGTCTGCCCGGCTTGAAGAGGTGGAAGAGCATAATGTGTTTAGCCGAGTGGGTAAGATTAGCGGCACTATTGGCGGCGAGCTTACACTAAAAAAAGAGTACAGCTACCCGATAGCCACTTTTCAAGAGAGTAAGCGCGACGCTATGCGGGCCATTTTGAACGCGCTCTCTAGTTTGTCGGGCGAGGATGGGGCGGCGATACAAATTCTAATCAGGCCGGCACCGGAGGGGTGGTCAAAAAACGCTTTGGCGCATGCGGCCCGCATTCGTAAGAATAAGGGTAAAAAGGGAAGTGGAGCAGGGCTGGTTTTGAAAGATGTTGTGGCGGCGCTGTGGAAAGCCCCCGAAGCCAAAGAGGTGAAGCCGGAAGACAAGCAATTGTCTACCATAGAACAGGCTTTGGTGGAGGCAATTGAGGATAAAACCAAACATCCTGGTTACGAAACCTTGCTTAGGGTTATTGCCTCATCGAACACGGCCAGCCGCTCCCAGGTCATACTTAAAAACATAGTAGCCGCCTTTTCTCTGTTTGACGCTCCTGGCAAAAACGGCTTCAAGTTGAACATTTCAAGGAATATTGAAGAGTTTGTTACATCGTTTATATTCCGTTTCTTTCCCCAGGAGTTAACCAAGAACGTATTGAACAGCGTGGAGCTGGCTACCATCTTTCATCTGCCTGATCAAAAAAATATCCCAACTTCTCAGGTAGAGAGACAAGCGATCAAACAAGTTGACGGCCCCAGCCAAATTATGAGCGGAGGCTTGTTGCTCGGCTACAACGTGTTCAGGGGTGTTAAAAAAGAGATACGACTAGCCGATGGCGATCGCCGGCGCCACACCTATATGATTGGACAAACCGGAACCGGCAAAACCGGCTTTTTAGAGAATTTAGCGCTTCAGGATATGCTTGATGGGAAAGGTTTTGCTTTCGTGGATCCGCACGGCGATGCCGTGGAGCGCCTGCTTGGCATGGTTCCTAAGGAGCGGGTAGAAGACGTAATTTACTTTAGTCCGGGTAACATGGAGTATCCAATAGGGCTCAACCTCTTTGAGTTCGACCAACCCGAACAGAAAGACCTTCTTATCCAGGAAGCTATCGCCATGCTGTACAAATTATATGACCCTGGCCATACGGGCATAATCGGTCCCCGTTATGAACACTGGTTTAGGAATGCCGCCCTTACCATTATGAGTGATCCAGCCGGCTCAACTTTTATTGACATACCTCAGGTGTTTAACGATGACGATTTTGCCAAGCTAAAACTTAAATACGTGACAGACAACACCGTTTTAGACTTTTGGAACAAAGAGATGGCGCAGACCAGTGATTACCATAAATCGGAGATACTAGGGTGGTTCGTAAGTAAATTCGGAGCTTTTTTGTCTAACCAGATGATGCGCAATATTATCGGTCAAACCAAGAGCGGCTTTAACCTAAGACATATTATGGATAACAAAAAAATTCTGCTGGTTAACCTGGCTAAGGGCATGACCGGCGAGCTTAACTCTCAACTGCTGGGTATGATTTTCGTAACAAAATTTCAAACCGCAGCCATGAGTCGGAGCGATACGCCGGAAGACCAAAGAGTGGATTTCAGCCTTTACGTGGACGAGTTTCAGAACTTCGCGACAGAAAGCTTTCAAACCATACTTTCCGAAGCCCGCAAATTTCGTTTAAACCTTATTTTGGCTAACCA
This sequence comes from Candidatus Chaera renei, assembly GCA_004100265.1. Lineage (GTDB taxonomy): Bacteria > Patescibacteriota > Saccharimonadia > Saccharimonadales > Saccharimonadaceae > Chaera > Chaera renei. The sequence continues at coordinate 851 of SCKW01000012.1, read as the reverse complement.
GTTCATGACCCAGCTAACCGATCAAATGCGGGAAGCTATTATAGGTAACGTCGGCACGATAATTGCCGGCAGGGTGGGCACCACCGATGCCGAGCAGCTACAAAAGAGGTTTCAGCCAGTATTTGACGCCGAAGATCTCACTAAGCTGCCCAATTTTGAATCAATTACTACAGTGATGATCAACAATGTTCCGTCAGCACCGTTTAGCATGTCACTTATGCCGCCACTTGGGACCCCCAACCCGCAACTGGCGGAAGCGCTTAAGCGTTTGTCATTCGCTAAATACGGCCGTAGGCGTCAGCAGGTGGAAGAAGAGATTTTCGCGCGTCTTGGGGCGGGTGATAGGGCTAGGGAGGAGCGGCAAAGGGCTAGGGTTGCTAGCCAGCATCGGTTTGGTGGCCTGGAGGCCTCCGGTACTTGGCCTTCTTCGACTTTGCCGTCTTCAGGAGGCGCCGGTTCGTCGTTTTTGGATGAATGGTTAGCCAAACGTCAACAAAAACCCTCTCCTGTTGCTCAACCAACTCAGCAACCCGGCGCGACGGACCAGCTGGCAACTGCTACGCCACCAGCGGGCCAAAGAGACGGTGTAAAAGAGACTAACGGCGATGATTTACTAACTACGACAACGCCCAAGTCGGTGCCGGCCGATGATAAAAAAGATCAATCATCCGCTGATCTCATTAAAGACAAGCCGCATCAGCATACGAGACCCCACTCCGAGGGCATAGTGGCTGTTGACGATAACAGCAAGGCCGCGGATCAAGGCGGCTCCTTAAATCAGACGCAATCTGTTGATTCCGATAACAAACCGGCCGAGAAGGCAGGCGAACTGACCATTAAGCGTCAAATAC
>SCKW01000011.1 GCA_004100265.1 Candidatus Chaera renei | reverse complement strand
GTCTAAGGCTCACGACGAGCTGTTTTTGAACGCATATCGTTCAAAAACAGCTCGTCGTGAGCCTTAGACAGGTTAACCGACAAACCAAATTTTTGCAGCAGCTGTTCTTGTTCGTTTTCGTTCATGCGGAATGTTGTTTTTAAGCTTAAGTAAATTGTAACAATTTAAGTCCGGCCCAAAAAGACCCGATAGCTTGAAAAACCGTTGTAATATAACCAAAAACGCAAGGATCAGGCTCTGATATAATTGAAGCCAGCTTTATGTCCAAACGATTTTCACTAGAATCCATCGTCAGCCTGGCCAAGCGCCGCGGGTTTGTTTATCAGGGTAGCGAGATTTACGGCGGCCTGGCTGGTACCTGGGATTACGGACCGTTAGGAGTTCAGCTTAAACGTAATTTGGCGGACTTGTGGTGGAAAATGTTTGTTGAAGGCCGCGACGACATGTTCGGTTTGGACAGCGCCATTTTAATGAACCCGAAAGTTTGGCAGGCTAGCGGTCATATTGCCACTTTTAGCGACCCGCTGGTAGAGTGCCAAACCTGCCACGGCCGCTTCAGGGCCGATAAAATAGATTCGTCCAAGTGCCCGTCCTGCGGCAGCAAAAACAGCTTCGGCCAGCCACGCCAGTTTAATATGATGTTTAAGACGCAGGTGGGTCCGGTAGCCAACCAGGAATCGGTTAGCTATTTGCGCCCCGAAACTGCCCAGGGTATGTTCGTTAACTTTAAAAACGTCGTTGACAGCTTTTCGCCGAATTTACCGTTTGGTATTGCTCAGATCGGGCGAGCGTTTCGCAACGAAATAAGCCCCCGTGATTTTTTGTTTAGGGCTCGTGAATTCGAGATTATGGAGCTGGAATATTTCGTACGCCCCGACGATTGGCAAGAGCCTTTCAACGACTGGAGAAAACTATTGGGGCAATGGTTCGCGGCCATTGGCCTGCCCGCCGGCCGGATAAAAGAGGTGGAATTGCCGTCCAACGAACGGGCGCATTACAGCCAAGCTACCGTGGATTTTTATTATGACTATCCGTCGATTGGTTTAGACGAATTGGCCGGCCTGGCTTATCGCGGCGCTTTTGATCTGACTAATCATCAGCGCCTGTCCGGCAAAAAACTGGAGTATCGTCCTAAAGAAGGAGGGAAACCATTTGTCCCCCACGTTATAGAACCGACTTTTGGCTTAGACCGTAACGTTATGGCGGTGCTGTCCGAAGCTTATTGCGAAGACAGCGTCGGCGGTGAAAAGCGGGTATTGCTTAAGCTGCCTTCCGACCTGGCGCCGGTACGATACGCCGTTTCGCCGCTTTTAAAAAACAAGCCCGAATTGGTTGAAAAAGCCCGGGCGGTTTACCGGTTGTTAAAAGAACGTTTTGGCCTGGTGATGTGGGACGACAACGGCAATATAGGCAAGCGCTATCGCCGCCAGGACGAAATCGGCACGCCGTATTGCGTGGTGGTTGATTTTCAGTCATTACAGGATGGCACCGTTACGGTGCGCGACAGAGACACTACCAAACAGCAGCGGCTTGCGCCAGAAGCCATCGGCCAAAGTGAATCTACCCATTGACAAACAGGCTTACCAAGAGTATTACAAAACTAAGCTACTTTAAACTTAATCTACTTAAGAAGCGGCTCGAACTAAAATTAAATAAAAACGGAGCGCTGCAAAGCCATGTTGGAGATGTCACCGGGACGCATTGGTCCCGAAGAATTAGAATTGAGCCAAAAGCGCCAAAAAAGGCTCGAAACGCTTGATCACGTTATCAGCGATCTAGCGATGCGCGCCCGGGCTCATCGCTCGAACGGCCATGGGCCGGTTGAACTAAGTTTGCATGACGGCCGCAACGTTCTGATTGAACCCAGTCTGGTGCCGTCGCAGCCGGAGATGGAGGCTACCCGGCTGGTCGTCGCGGTTCATCAAAAAGACTGCCATGGCCGATGGAGCGCGACTCTTTATAAGCTGTTTGCGCGGTTCGGGCAGCATGACGTCCGTCGTAACTTGAGCGTTTACGAACACGACATTACCGACGAGGTGGATATGATGCGGGTATACGGCGATAAGCTGGAAGATTTGCTAGAACAACGCCGGCGAGCCGACGAAGAGTGCGGATTAGTCTCTGTTCGTCTAAAGGATCTGCGCGCAGCGCAATCGGGCGTTGACATAGAGAGTCAGAGCGAGCGCGCCGACGAAGAGTCAGAGCTAATTTTAGCTCTAGACAAAGCTAGCCAAGAGCTGCAGGAAGCGGAAAACGCCATCAGAGCCACCAAAGAGGAATACTGGAGTATCTCCCGAGAAATGCATAGCGCGCGCCGAGACATTGACAACGGCCTGGACGAGATATACGGGCGAATTGAAGCGCCGCTTAGCCGTATCGACGAGCTTGAGACCATCTTTTTGCCGTTAGCGGTAAAACCGCCGGAGCTTGACAACCTTAACGTAGCCGTCGGCCACAATATTCACGCCGAACGTCTGCCCTCGAAACCTTAGCGGCTGTCCTGCTTTTACGGTAGTCAGGCTGCCAAGGGCCTTGGCTTGTTTTAGCGAATCTATTAAGAAATCGCGTTCACGATCGGTCATCTCGTCAATCAGATGGGTAATCTGGCCGCTGCGCCAGCGGATGGCAAAAGGGGCAATGTCGTGGGTGGCAGCGCCTACCCAAACCTCGCGTTTGCCTATCAACAGGTCCTGAAGGGCTATCTGCCAAAATCTGGCGTGCTCGCCGGGGGTGAGGGGCAGACGCCAGAATCTAACGTGGTGACGATGCCGCGGCGTGGGCGGATTGCCCTGTTGAATCTGAAACCCTATATCCTGGGCCCGCCCGAAAAGATGCAGCGAGCTGAACGGGGCGGTCGCATAAGGCCGGTTAAGCAAGACGGCCCAGAGCATTTTAGCCAGGTTTTTAAGATTAGCCTTGTCGGCTTGCTGCCATCCGGCCGCCGCCATAGCCGAAATTAATTGTTGCTGATTTTTGGCCAATATCACTATATTTACCGGGTCGGAGGGCCATCCGTCCGGAGTAACGGCGTATAGGGGAATATGGTTGGGGCGGATAGCTAGGCGCCAAAACCGGATAATCGCCGGAATGCCTAAATAAGCCAGCGCCAGGTAAAGCAGCAGCAACGCTTCCAGCAGTGGGAGCCGCTTATCCAGGTAGGGGAACGCCACGAACGCGGTAACGTAAGCCAGGCCAAAGGTCAAAACCAGCACCAACAGGCGCCACAACAGCCTGAACAGTACCCCCAGCCGCGTTAATTTGTCCATGGTAGTTTATTTTAGCGCAATCACTGGACTTATTAAGATTACTCGGTGAGTTATAATGCTACTAAGAGACCAACCAGCCGCTGATAATTATTATATTCATGACTTCCAAAAACCCAGACAAGCCGCTTGCTTTCCCGCCCGGGTTTTTGTTTGGCGCGGCCACCAGCGCCCATCAGGTAGAAGGCGGCAATCATAATCAATGGACCGTATGGGAGTTAGAAAATGCCAAAAGCCTAGCCAAGCAGGCGGAGTATAAGCTAACCTGGCTGCCCGATTGGCAGGGCGTCAAAGACCAGGCTACCGATCCGTCCAATTATGTTTCAGGCCAGGCCTGCGATCATTTTAATAGATACCGCGAAGATTTTGACCTGCTGCGGCGAATGAACATGAACGCTTTTCGTTTTAGCGTGGAGTGGTCGCGGATAGAGCCACGGGAAGGAGTGTGGGACGCCGCGGCCTTCGTACATTACAAAAAGTATGTCGGCCAGTTGCGCTCTTTAAACATAGAGCCGGTAGTCACTTTGATGCACTGGACTTTGCCGGTATGGTTCGCCGAAAAGGGCGGTTTTGCCAGGCGTGGCAACGTTAAATATTTCGTTCGTTTCGCCAAAAAGGTCTTCATGGAGCTGGGCGGCGACATCAAATACTTCTGCACTCTGAACGAGCCCGAAGTGTACACCAGCAAAGGTTACTATTGGGGAGAATGGCCGCCCAATCGACAGAGTCGTTTGCAAGCCATGTGGGTATATTTGAATTTAGCCAGCGCTCACAACAGAACGGTGAGAGCCGGGCGGCGGCTGGGCGGCGCGTGGCTGTTTGGGTTGAGTAAGGATTGTGCGCATAACTACCCCGGCGACGACGCCTGGTTAAGCCGGTTGAGTGCCGCGCTGGCCAATTGGGCCCTGGATTATTTCTTCTTAAACATGGTCAGACGAAAACTTGATTGGCTGGGCTTGAACTATTATTTTTCGAATCGTTTTTTCGGCTACCGGATTCATAATCCGGAGCACCCTCAAAACGACTTAGGATGGACCATGGAGCCGCGAAACCTGCAATTTGTCATTGAGCGCCTGAGCCGTAAATATAGGCGGCCCATTATGGTTACCGAAAGCGGCGTGGCAGACCGCGGCGACCGTTACCGCAAGTGGTGGATCAGCGCGTCTTTAGCGGCGATCGCCCGGGCGATCGCCGGCGGCGCCAGGGTTGACGGGTATCTTCACTGGAGCCTTTTAGATAACTTTGAATGGGCGTTTGGCAAGTGGCCGCGCTTTGGCCTGGCGGAGGTTAATTACCGAACCCTTTCCCGTCGCCTCAGGCCAAGCGCCCTGTGGTACGGTCAGACCATCAAAAAATTGCGCCGCTAAGAAGGTCGTTGCGGCGTAAACTTAACACCAGCTCGGCTGACGGCCTGACCCCTATAGTCCTGCCACAGTTTTGCACAGTATTGTGGAAAACTGCCGCTTGACTAGCATGTCGGTTAAAAATTCACCCTTGCGTGTGGGTAGCAGTGGGTTGTAGACTGAGCTTAGTGGGTAGCAGTGGGTAAGCAAAAAGAATTATCCGCTCCTTAAAACAAAAACCACTTCCTTAAAAAACTAAAATGAACAGCGCAGACTACTTTCAGCGACGGCTCGATGAGAAGCGCCGGTTAACCGTACCGGCTGAACTTCGGGCTGAATTCGCCAGCGGAGTAGTGGTAACGCACGGTTTTGGCAAATATCTACATCTGTATTCGAAGGATGTATGGTTAAACGAGGTTGAGCCGGCGCTGCGCGGAGACATTTTAGACGAAAGGGTAGCCGATCTGAACGTCCGGTTCCGCCTTGGCAAGACCGAGCAGCGACTGGACGACAAACAGGGCCGGATTGCCCTTGATCAGTCGCAGCTGGAGTACGCCGGCATAGACCGTGAGGTTATGGCGGTGCGATCCGGCAAGTACTGGCGCCTGATGGCCGGTTAGACTGCTAATGGCAGGACGGCCCCCAACGGCACATTAACAACAAACAGCGCACGACCAATAGTTTTATAAAACCGCCGCACGAAATTGCAATTGCGAGGTCAGCTGTCTGGCTGTCAGTGGGTTAACCATAGTCCGTTCGCCTAAGTAAACGGATCGTACCTTTTATAAAAACACCTCCCAAAACTCCACCTCACACATATAAGTCTCTCAACTTTCAGTTAATGGACTTTATAGAGGTCTTTTTTAAAAACCTCACACCACAACAACTCCATTAACCAACAAAAACAAAAACCCATAAAACCAAAAACAAAAACACTGGCCGCCAGGCAGGTGACCTCGAAATGAGAAAAACACCACCACAACAACTCCATCACGCGGTTATGCTCGAAGCAACGCTAAAGTTACTGGCACCCAAGGCGGGCGAAAGCTACCTTGATTTAACTGCCGGCTACGGAGGCCACGCTTCGGCGTTCATCAACGCTACGGGCGACCCTTCCAGGGCCGTGCTGGTAGACAGAGATGATCGAGCGGTTCAATACCTGCGCCAAAAGCTGGGTAGAAAACCGCGGATTTTGCATACCGACTTCCTGAGCGCCGCCAAGCAATTGACGGCCGAAGGCAAGCAATTCGATATAGTGTTGGCAGATTTAGGGGTGTCGTCACCGCAACTAGACGAGCCGGAGCGAGGCTTCTCGTTCCAGCGCGAAGGACCGCTCGATATGCGGATGGATCGCCGGCAGGCCTTAAGGGCCGAGGATATCGTTAATCGGTATCCCGCGACACGGCTTGCCGAGCTGATTCGGCGCTACGGCGGAGAAAAACCGTCGGCGGCCGGCAAAATCGCCCGGGCGATTGCCGGCCAAAGACCGTTCAGTACGACGCGTCAGCTCGCTCTGGAAATCGAACGCGTTTTAGGGGGCCCGCGTTCTAAAATAAATCCGGCCACTCGTACCTTTCAGGCGCTGCGTATCGCCACCAACCAGGAGCTGGTATTGCTGGAGCGGCTGCTGCCGTACCTCACGGACTTGTTAAAGCCCGGAGGTAGGGTAGGGCTGATCAGCTTTCATAGTCTCGAAGACAGGTTAGTGAAGCGGTTTTTGAGCGAAGCTGCCGCTGCCGGTTATGAAACCAGCCTGCGGCTACTGTGCAAAAAACCGATTACGCCAGGGCCGGACGAATTAGTTTACAATCCGCGCGCCAGAAGCGCCAAGCTTAGGGCCGCAGTGAAAATAAAAACGAAAGGACTTGAAGATGCCGATCAAGGTCGTCAACAAGTCGCGCGCAGTCAAAGTCACGGTCCACGTGGTCTAAAAAGACAAGCGCAAGCTAAAAACGGGGCCGGCTAACGCAACAACAACCGGCCGGTCCCGTAAAACCAAACAAAAAACAAAAAGAAAAAATTCCACCATGACTTATTACGACAGCAGCTTGACAATCAATAGTCGACGGGGGGTGCTGACCACTCCGGGCGCCTGGCGGCGCAACCAAAACACGGTAGCGTTCGGCGGCGCCAAAACGCTGGGGCCGGTAGCGCATACCGTTTTGTTAGTGCTGATGCTGGCCGTACTGGGTTTGATATATCTAACTCAGATCACCAAAACCAGTTCCTACGGCTACCAAATCAATAACCTGGAAAACAAGCGCAGCGAACTAATCAGCCAGAGGCAGGATTTGCAGGTTGAGAATGCCCGTCTGCAGGCTTTAGAGAGAGTTCAGCAGAGCAGCGTGGCCCAAACATTAACCCAGCCCGCGTCGGTTAGTTACGCTAACTAGCAACAGTTACCCGGACGAATAACCTTGAGCCGCATTCCATGACTCCTCGACGCTCTAAGCGCACTCGTACCAAAGGCATGGTCTGGCTGATGCTGGTGATTGGAGCGCTGTTTGTTTTCAGACTGTTTTGGCTGCAGGTGGTGCAGCACGATTATTACCAAAACGAGGCTCAAAAAGAACAAGTTGCCCGTTTTACCATACCGGCGAAACGGGGGCAAATATATGCCCGCGATGGCTCGTCAGGCATAGTGCCGCTGGTACTTAACGAAGCGGTTTATACGGTCTACGCCGACCCGCAGGTGGTGGTTGATAAAACCAAGGTGGTTGATCTTATGCAGAGAGTCGCTGGCGGCAACCTGGTTGGTGGCTTTCCTGCGGCGCTGGATAACCGCCAGTCGCGCTATGCCGTATTGGCTCGGCAGCTCAATAAAACCCAGGCCGAGCTGATCAAACAGGCCGATCTTCAAGGGGTGGGCGTTCAGGAAGGCACCAAGAGAGTCTATCCCGAAGGCAGTCTTGGCGCCCAGTTGCTGGGATTCGTTGACGCCGACGGCCGAGGCCAGTACGGCGTCGAAGGGGCGCTCGACAGCCAACTCAGAGGCGTGCCAGGTTTGTTGAAAGCGGTTACCGACGTCAGGCGGATTCCCTTAAGTATTGGTAAGGGCGATATCAACGTGCCAGCCAAAGACGGCCAGAATCTGGTGCTGAATGTTGATCGCAACATTCAGGCGCGCGCCGAACAGGCCCTAAAAGACGGCCTAGCCAGGTCAAAAGCTACTCACGGCAGCGTATTAATAATGGACCCGTACAGCGGCCGGATTCTGGCCATGGCCAGCAGCCCCAGTTATAACCCGGACAAATATTATCAAGTTAAAGACTATTCGCTGTTCCAAAACCGGGTAGTCAGCGAGCCTTATGAAGCCGGCTCGGTGGTTAAAACGCTAACAATGGGAGTCGGTTTGGATAAGGGAGTGATCGAGCCCGGCACGGTTTACAACAACACCGGCTCGGTGAGGGTAGCCGATTTTACCATCAAGAACGCCACGCCTGACAGCATCGGCCCGACCACGATGATCGATGTCTTGCACTATTCGCTGAATACTGGCGCGGTGTTCGTTTTACAACAACTGGGCGGCGGGAGCATTAACGATCAAGCCAAACAAACGCTTTATGATTATTTTACTAAGCGCTATCGCTTAGGACAAAACACCGGTATCGAACAGCAGGGGGAAGCGCCTGGGGTGGTCATTCCCCCCACCGATCCCCAGGGCGGAGCGGTACGTTACGCCAACATGACTTTCGGGCAGGGCATGGACGTGACCATGATCCAGGTAGCCAGCGCCTTTTCGGCCGCTATCAACGGCGGCACCTATTACAAACCGCAACTGGTTGGCGGCATATTATTGCCGGACGGCAGCGTGCAGGATCAGCCGCCCACCGTACTGGCCAGCAATGTGATCAGCCCGACAGCTTCCGCGAAACTGCAAGACATGGTGGCCGCGGCGCGGCACAATGGTTTTTTGGCGTTTACCGACCCCCCAGGGTATAGGATTGGCGGTAAAACCGGCACCTCTCAGATTATTGACCCCAAAACCGGCAAGTATACGAACGATAACTCCATAGGTACTTATTTGGGTTTTGGTGGCGGCGCCAAGCCCAGGTATGTCATAATGGTCAGGGTAAAAGACTCCAAGCTGCCGGGATATGCCGGCACGGTAGCCGCGGCGCCAATTTTCGCCGACATTTCCAACTGGTTGCTACAATATTTGCGAATACCGCCAAACAGCTAAAATAAAATCAAGCAACCAGACGTCAATCAACAAAACCATGACCGAACCCATCGTCACCAGCCAAATCAGCCAGGAGCTGTTTAAAGCTTTCGTTTTAAGCGTGACGGGCTTTGGTTTGGCCATGCTGTTAACCCCGATCTATACCTTTATCGCTTATCGCTATAAGTTTTGGAAGCGCCAGCGCACCACCACTACTACCGGAGAAGCGATTACGGTCTTCACCAAACTGCACGCTAAAAAGTTCGAACGCAACATTCCTACCATGGCCGGCACGATCATACTGGCGGCAATCTTAATAGTCACCTTACTGTTTAATCTGGATAAGCGGCAGACGGGCCTGCCGCTACTGGCGCTGATAGGGGGAGGTATTGTCGGTCTGCTTGACGACGCCATCAATATACGGGGCCTTGGCGGCGGCGTCAAAGGCCTTAGGTCTTGGATTAAGTTCTTGATGATTACGGGCGTGGCGGCCGTGGGCGCTTGGTATTTCTTTGTCAAATTGGGCTACAGCAGCGTCTACGTGCCGTTTTGGGGGCCGCTAGAGATCGGCTGGCTGATAATACCGCTGTTTATCGCGGCCGTGGTATCAACCGGCAACGCCGTGAATATCAGCGACGGGCTGGACGGGCTGGCGGGCGGCTTGCTGGCCACCGCTTACGGCGTATTTGGCGTGGTAGCCTTGCTGCAGGGCAACTACGGCATCGCCGGATTTTGTTTTACGGTGGTGGGCACGCTACTGAGTTATATCTGGTTTAATATTTATCCGGCGCGCTTTTTCATGGGGGATGTCGGGTCGTTCGCTCTTGGCACGGCGCTGGGCGTTGTGGCTATGCTGACCGACACTATCTTCTTGCTGCCAATCATCGGATTGGTGTTCGTCGTTGAGGCTGGCTCCAGCTTGCTACAGATCGCCAGCAAGCGCCTGCTGGGAAGACGGGTTTTTATATCAGCGCCGGTGCATCAGCATCTGGAGGCCAGCGGCTGGCCGGAGACTAAAGTGACCATGCGGTTTTGGGTGATCGGGCAGGTGGTCGGAATAATCGGCTTGATGCTGGCGGTGGCCGGCGGATTGGTAGGTTAAATGTGGGGCCTGCGCCAGGTTGTCGCGACAGAGGGCTTATCGACCCGGTACGGTAAAGCGTTGCTTAGGCGGCACCGTCCGGATTATCAGTTGATTTTGTATGCCGGTATTTTACTGGCAATCGGGTTGATCGTGCTTTACGCCATATCTCCGGCCAGGGTGGAGCTGATGAACCTGGCCGGCAGCAAGCTTAATCAAGCATATTTTATGCAGAAACAACTGCTTTATTTGCTCATCGGCATCGGCGCTTTTATAGCGGCCGTCTGGTTGCCATTAAAAACCTGGACACGGTTGGCCGTGCCGGTTTTGCTGGTCGGGTTGGGTTTAAGCCTGTTGTTAGCCGTATTCGGGCTGTTTAAAGTGCCGTTGGCGCTTGAGGCCGGTGGCGCGGTGCGCTGGTTTAACCTGGGAATAATCTCGTTCCAGCCGGCGGAAATTTTAAAGTTCGGGTTGCTGCTTTATGTCGCCGTTTTTTTAGGCGACCGGATAGCTAACAAAACGGTCAACTCTTTTTCGGAAACCATGCTGCCGCTGGGCATGTTATTGGGATTAACCATGCTGTTCATTGTTGTGCTGCAAAAAGACATGGGTACCGGCATCGGACTGATCGGCATAGTCTTAACCATGCTCTACGTTGCCGGCATGAGTTTTAGGAACTTTTTACTGACAATTAGTATGCTGCTGGGGATAGGGTTGCTGCTGGTGGCAACCTCGCCGCACCGCGTTGAGAGAGTGATGACCTTTTTCAAGCCTTCGGCGGCTAGCGACACCGCGGCCGGTTATCATATTGCCCAGGCAAAAATCGCCATTGGCAGCGGCGGCTTGATCGGCAAAGGTTTGGGGCAGAGCGTTCAGGCGTTCGGTTATTTGCCCGAGGCGGTGAACGATTCTATCTTTGCGATCATGGGTGAGAAATTTGGTTTTGTCGGGCTGGTGGTTATTTTGGCAGTGTTTTTCGCGTTACTTTTGCGTTTAATCAAACTGATCGATCAAACGGCCAATCCGGTATGGCGGCTGATTGTCGCCGGAACTTTCGGGTGGATCGCCACGCATACGGTTGTTAATATTGGGGCAATGATCGGTATTTTTCCCTTAACCGGCATCACCCTGCCTTTTTTGAGTTTTGGCGGTACCAGTTTGTTGTTTATAATGCTGGCGCTGGGCATTACTTTTCATATTTCACGGTACGCCAGTCACGGACTGGCGAATACGATTAATTCCGGTCAGGGAGGAGGGCAGCCATATGCGGGTTTTGGCGGCGGGAGGCGGCTCAGGCGGGCACGTCACGCCAGTGGTGGCGGTTATCAACGAGCTTAATCAGCAAACCAAGGGTGATTTAGAAGTAGCTTTTATTTGCGATCGCGGTTATTGGCCGCAAGCTTTTAAAATGATGCGCTCGGCCAGCCTGCCCGTCAAAGTCCACAAGATATTCGCCGGCAAAATACGTCGCTATCATAAGCTGCCTCTTAATAAGCGCCTGCTGGATTTTAGCAGTTTCTGGCTGAATTTAAGAGACCTGGTTTTTGTGGGCGTCGGCCTGGTGCAAAGCCTGGTCATTATCAGCCGGTTTAAGCCCGATGTAATTTTTACCAAAGGCGGTTTTGTTTGTCTGCCGGTGGGCTTGGCGGGCAAACTGCTGGGCTGTCCATTAGTGATTCATGATTCCGATTTTCATGCCGGGTTGACCAACCGGATATTGTCAAGGTGGGCGAGTCTGATTTTAACCGGCGCCCCGCTGGATAACTATAATTATCCCAAAGAGCGCAGTTACTACGTTGGTATTCCGGTTGATCCGACGTTCTTCCGGCGTCTCAGCGCTGAACAGAAGCGACGGGTAAAGGCCGGTCTGGGCCTGCCGGATATCGATAGGCCGATGGTGTTGGTTACCGGCGGCGGCTTAGGCGCCAAAAGGTTGAACCGGGCAGTGGCGGCCGCTGCCGGGGACATATTAAAGCTGGCTTCAATAGTGCACATCAGCGGTAGCGGCGACTACGACGAAATGTGCAAACTGTTGCCAGGGCATGCCGGCTACTGTCTGCTTAGCTTTGTAGCAAGCGACATGGCCAAGCTGGAGGGCGCCGCCGACGTTATGGTTACCCGGGCCGGCGCTACCGCCTTGGCCGAAGCAGCCGCCTCGGCTAAGCCGGTGATTATCGTACCCAACGCCATGCTTAGCGGCGGGCATCAGCTTAAGAATGCCGCGGTGTTTAGCCGCGCCGAGGCGGCAGTTGTCTTAGACGAGACCGAGTTGATCAATCATCCCGAGCGGCTGGCAAACTCGGTTATTGATCTAATCAAGAACGCCAAGAAAGCCGCCCGCCTAAGCCGGAATATCAGTGGTTTAGCCCGTCCCGACGCCGCGGCCCGTACCGCCGAGTGGATAATTCAAGCAGCGGGCCTAAAAAGGCAAGAGGCGGTTAGCGAAAGATGGCGCAACTGATTAGGTTTTTGTGGCGCCGCTTGCGCCGCGGCAGGCGGCGAGCTAACTTGGCGGATAATCCGGCGGCGACTGTTTTTAGGCGCGGCCGCGCTCTGGTCGGCGATGGCGCGTCCCGTGGCGGCCAGGTTGCCAATAGCACCGCGGCCGGCCGCTTAAGCTCTCTTAGACTGAAGCTGCATCATCTTAGAGCGAAGAGACGGGCGATATTGGGCGCCTTGTTAGCAACGCTGCTGGTGGCGGGAGGTCTGGTATGGTTGATCGGCCAGTTCATACCCCAGTCAGTGGGGGTAACGCTGGAGTATCAGTCCGGACTATTAAGCCGGCCGGACACTGCCCGATATGCCGATTCGCTGAATGCCTATTTCGCGCTTAATCCCACCGAAAGGTTTATGTTCAACGTTAACCAGCCCAATATGCAGGCCTGGCTGATTCAACAGAACTCCGAGATCAAGACCGCCAAACTAGAAAGGACTTCTTCAAAAGGGTCTGTTCGGCTGGTGGTGGCGCTCAGAGACCCTGTAGTGGTTTGGCGTCTGGGCGGCGAGCAGCTTTACATTGACGCCTCGGGGGTGGTATTTAAGAACAATTATTTTGCTCAGCCAGCTCTTACGGTTAATGACCAATCTGGCATTACTGCCAAAGATCCGACTGCCATAACCTCCGGCCGATTTCTGGGATTTCTGGGCCAGCTGGTGGCTAATCTTAATCACGCTGGCGTCGGAGCGGTTAACGAGGTTATCATTCCTGCTGGCGTTACCCGCGAGGTAGATATCCGCCTGCAAGGTCGTTCCTACGTTATCAAAGCTTACAGTGGTCGTGATGCCTACTCTCAAGCGGCCGATATCATCAGCGCCGTCAGGTACTTGGACGCTCATAAGCTGAATCCTCAATACGTGGACGTCAGGGTGGCCGGTAAAGCGTTTTACAAATAGAGGCGTAAGGCGCGCGAGGCCGGGGGGAGAGGAGACGGTTCTTTTAAAACGGGGCCACGCCAGCGTTAAGAGACCGTTTAAAGTGAGATCAGGGTTGGTACCGGCCGGGTGATAACGAGAGCGCTCCACCACTCTTCTGCTAGTTCTATTTTTGTACTATTTATATAAGGGTATGCCGCAACGTAACTAAAATATATATTCTTCAACCTTTGCTATAAAAAGCAAATATATAATCAAAGCGCGGCAGGGGGGCGCGTGAAAATATATATTATACTTAAAATTAGGCTAATGCAAATTGTGGAAAAGTTACTGAAAATACTTTTTGTCAGCCAACTGGTTAACTTCAAACTAGCGAGCCGCCAGCGGTCAGCAGATACATGTGCGGTAAGTAATTTAACGGCGCGTCGCTTCGTTATTGGCACGAAAACGGCACCACTCCTCTAAAAGGGTGGCTGATTGGGACCGGATGGCGGGTTAGTTATCGTCTTAATGGGCATACATTAAGTACGTAAAAGATATATTGTGCGACATAAGTTGCCGAACATTCTTTTACACAACTCCCCGCTTTTGATCATTCCGATTCGCCGCTTTTTGATAGTTCGTACGATTGTTAATACCACTCGCCCGGCTGACAATTAAATTGAAAACCGCCCTGGCTGTTCTTTGATTAACTTTTTGTCTGGCCCTTGTTTGACCGCGGCTTATGCCATATGTTCTAAAAATGTTCTTTTACGATTGCTTAAAGCAAATGTAGCTGATGGCTGCTGCCATTTAACGCAGGCGCAGCTCTAGGCCGTCGTCTGAAGAAGCCCCTGGCATCTTGCCGCGGCTATGCGGACTTTTAGTGGCGGCGGAAGAAGGGCTTGGCTGGGGGTTTCTTGATCGGCCGCGGGAGCGGTTTCTTTTAGACTCGCCTATCTGAGAGCGAGTAGCCGTTTGGGCTATGGCTGCGTTGACGGATGACTGTTGGTCTTTTGATGGCTGGGCCCGCGGTTCCGTGAGTTGTTTGGGCGGCGCTAACAGCTCCTGGATGGATCGTTCCACATCGGCGCGGTTGCTGGCGTACTGGCGGCGCGAATTTTCAATTATCTGGGCCGAGTAATCGGTTTGGGCCGGCGGCAAAGTTAGCGTGGTGGCGCTGAAGGCCGGCACTTTTTCTCCTTTTATAACCATGCTAATGACGAAATTTCTGTTGTGCATCTGCAGCAGGTCGGCCGGCTCGAACTGCGGCTCGAACTGCTTGGCCAGCATCGGCGCGTCATCGGGGCTGACCCTAAAACTGATCACCGTGCCGACGTTGCCAAAGACGGCGTTGCGCACCGGCTCGGACATCTGGCTGATATACTGGTTGGCTACGGTGAGGTTAAGGCCGTATTTTCTGGCTTCTGACAAAATGGTGGCGAAACTGTCCGTGGCGAAGTTCTGAAACTCATCCACGTACACATAAAACGCTTTGCGGTCCTCCAGGTCGGGTATGTCGGAGCGGCTCATGGCGGCCAGCTGAATCTTGGTAACTAAAAAGGCGCCCAAAATCGCCGCGTTATCCTCGCCTATCAAGCCCTTGGACAGGTTAACGATCAGGATTTTTCCTTCGTCCATGATTTTTCTGATATTAAAGGTGCTGGTTGGCTGGCCGATGATGTTGCGGATTATCGGATTGGCGGTAAAAGCCCCTACCTTGTTTAGCACCGGCGCTACCGCTTCGGTGGCGAATTTGTCGTTCCAACTGGCGAACTCCAGCCGCCAGAAACTCAGTACCACGGTGTCACTGACGTGCGTCAGCACGCTTTCCCGGAAACGTTTATCGGTAAGCATACGGGTAATGTCCAGCATGGTGGAATTGGGATAATCCAGCAGCGCCAGAATCGTGTAGCGCAGGATATATTCCAAGCGCGGTCCCCAAGATTCGCCGAACATGCGCTTTAATACCCCGATGATCTCGGAGCTTATCATGTTCTTGATGGTCGGGTCGGTAATTTCCATAGGATTAAAACCTATCGGGAAGGCGGTGTCCGCCGGGTTGAAATACACCACGTCGCTTAGCCGTTGTGGCGGTACGAAGCGCAGATTGTTAACTGCGAAATCACCATGGGGGTCTATGATGGCGTATCCTTCGCCGTGAAAGACGTCACTTAGAGCGAACAACTCCAAAAGGCCGGATTTACCGGTGCCGGTCTGGCCGATAATGTAAACATGACGGCTGCGATCCGAGCGGTACAGGCCGAATTGCTGATTGATGCCGCGGAAATTGGTTAGACCAAAAGCGCTGATCTGGCTGTCCGACGTCGAATCGTTAATCGGCACTGGCAGCTTGGCCGGAGGTTCGGCCGTTTTAGAACTGGCCCAAACGATGCTAGGCGTTTCAACGTTGGTGTGCGGCAAATGAAAAACTGAGGCCAGCTCTTCGATGTTAAGAATAAAACCGCGGTCGATAAACAACCTGGCCGCGTATTCGTCGAGCGCCTCGCGGGAAAAACGGCTGCGGCGCATGCGGAATCCGTTTAAATTAGTGCTGTTATATTGTTTGAATGTCCCCACGATGGCCTGCATGCGCAGCCTGGCGGTGGCTTGATCATTGCCCAGGTAAACTAGGCGAATTTTTACGCGGTATCCCAACTTGGTACTCTTTTTATCAACTTCGGCCACCCTGGTGCGTTCCCGTTCACTTAATTCTCTTGACGTTCCAGTGTCTTGCGGCGGCCTCCACAGAGCTTCGACCGCCCTTAGGGCGTAAACTGACAGGTTGCTAAAAAAGTCGCTGGCACTAAAGCTACCGCTGTTCTTGACGCTGGCCACGTAGCGGCTGGCCCGGCGATGCCAAGTATCGGCGATCGGCCGCGCCAAAATCTGGATCCACATTTCTTCGTTTTGTTGTTCTAGTTTGGCTAAAGTGGCGGTAATGCCGGCCAGCGGATCAACCTCAAAGCTCTGAAAAGTTTTAATGGGCAGCATTTCGCTGTCAGTCAACGTCAGCTCGCTGCTGTGCACGACAGGCTGGCTAAGCGGCCGCCGGGCGTAATCCTCTTCGGCGACGTGGATTTGCACCGTGGGGTATTGGGCATAGATCTGGCCCTCTACGAAGTTCTGCAAGTGTTTGGGTACCCATACGTAGAATCTGATCAGCTTATTGATGGCGGCAACTTCGAATCCGATATGTTCTTGCATGCTGCCGCTTAGCGCCAGTTCGCGCCGGTCGCGTAAGATGCCGTGCAGACTGGCGAACATCTGTTCGGCCGCCAGCTCTTTTTTATCGTTGGTACGCGGTATCTCTAGTACCAGTAAAACATGTTCGCTGGCAACATTTTTAGCTTTTCGGTAATTGCGCAGCGAAAGGTAAAGCAGCAATCCTACTACCGGCAACCAGATAAACCAGGTGGTCAGCAATGAGAATAAGCCCGCCAACAAAGCACTCAGCATAATTTATCCATCATTGTGGCGCAAAGCTTGTTTAATCGCAAATCACCCATCCGCCGGGATCGTTTATGAGCCGAACAAGGCGTTCGCGGCCGCTTTTTTGCGGGGCAGCCGCCGGCGTGACGCGCTTATTCCGTTGAGGCGGGTTCAGCCAAGCCATAGGTGGCTTTCGATACGCGCTTGAACTGGGGCTTGCCCTGCAGATTAAGCAATATGGTGGTTTCTTTAACCTGGCGGTGCTTGAGCACCCGCTTGACTATTTCGTCGCGGTGCAGCGGCCCGCCCTCTTTTTTAAGTACGTCGGCGATGATATCTGATACGGTGCCCTTTTTGTATCCCCACTCTTTTAAGGCGTAGATTCCCCTGCCGATTAGCACGAAGCGGGCATCTTTAATCAACTCGTTGTGAATGGCTTGGGTGGTGACATCGCGCCGTTTAAAGTCACTTTTTTTAATGGCCGCGGCAATCTCACTAAAGTGCATCGGTTGATTTTTTTCGTGAAGTATGATGTAAATTTTATCACGTATGTTCTTGGGGTTAACCGACGGCCACTTGATCAACCCCCAAAGGCCGTTGCGCTGGGCTAGCCTTTTGCTTAAACTGGCCAGGGCGCTGACGTGATCGGGGTGTTCGTGATCCAGTTTGCCATGCAACTCCTCGGTGCTGATAGGCTGGCCGTGTTGCTCAATCGTCTTAACGATTCTGTCAATATGGCCGGAGGCTTGCTCGGCGCTGTGGTATTCCTTCATAACCACGGCGTGGTGGTAGTGGTCTGTCTCGTCAATAACGTCAAGATTGGGCGCCAGTTCGGCAATAAAGGCTACGCGGGCTTTTTCGCGTTCGCCGGCCGCGTTTTCCAAACGCAGGGCCAGATCGTTAACGCGGGCGGCACGTCCCATCTCATGCAAGTGCCGCACGAAGTGCTTTTCCAGTTTCGAAACATGCGGCAAACCGTTATCGGCGGCAATTTTTAGCCTAATTAAAATCGCTTTTTCCAGCTGCCGCACCCTCTCTCTGGTAATGCCAAGCAATTCACCTATTTGCTCGAGGGTTTCTTTGCGGTCGTGCAAGCCGTAGCGGCGGGCAATAATCTCGCGTTCGCGCTCACGCTCGATAGTCTTTAGAATGTCGTCTACGGCGCTGGCTATGTCTACGGAAGGGGCGGCCGGTGCGGCTATGTCGCTCATGTTCAGTAAGCTCTCTTTCTTGATTAAATAGGAGGGTTAAGGTTATTGATTGGTTAATTGTGATTAATTATAGAACATTAGTTTCTTAATGTCAACTATAATTCTTTCTGCTTACTATTATAGCATTAAATAGACGCTTATGGTAAACC
>SCKW01000002.1 GCA_004100265.1 Candidatus Chaera renei | reverse complement strand
GTTCTGACCCGCACGAATGGAGTAATCATGTGGGCACTGTCTCAACGAAGGACTCGGTGAAAGTGCATTGGCGGTAAAGATGCCGTCTGTCCGCACCAGGACGGAAAGACCCCGTGGAGCTTTACTACAGCTTTACATTGGGTCGGGTTGCAACATGTGTAGCATAGGTGGGAGACTTTGAAGCCGATGCGCTAGCATCGGTGGAGTCGTCGGTGAAATACCACCCTTGTTGCGATCTGATTCTTACTTTGCCCGTTATCCGGGCAGGGAACAGTGTATGGTGGGTAGTTTAACTGGGGCGGTTGCCTCCCAAAAAGTAGCGGAGGCGTTCAAAGGTTGGCTAGCTTCGGATGGAAATCGAAGTGATAGTGTATACGCAAAAGCCAGCTTGACTGTGAGGGCTACAACCCGAGCAGACACGAAAGTGGGAGTAAGTGATCCGCTGTTCGTACATTTTGTACATGAATGTGGGATCGACAGCGCAAACGGATAAAAGTTACCCCGGGGATAACAGGCTTATAGCGCCCAATAGTTCACATAGACGGCGCTGTTTGGCACCTCGATGTCGGCTCATCACATCCTGGGGCTGGAACAAGTCCCAAGGGTTCGGCTGTTCGCCGATTAAAGTGGTACGCGAGCTGGGTTTAGAACGTCGTGAGACAGTTCGGATCATATCCGGTGTGGACGCCTAGGAAATTTGAGAGGATTTACTCCTAGTACGAAAGGACCGGGGTGAACGCACCTCTGGTGTATCGGTTGTCGTACCAACGGCATTGCCGAGTAGCTACGTGCGGAACAGATAAGCGCTGAAAGCATATTAAGCGCGAAGCTGACCTCAAGATAAGATTTCCCCATGAGGACCCTGATAGACGATCAGGTTGATAGGCGCAAGGTGGAAGTGCAGCAATGTATGGAGCCGAAGCGTACTAATAGTCCCATTGCCCTTTTATGCACTCATCCGTTACGGTGTTATGCGTTGCATAACCTGCGCGGATGAGCTAAAATTTCAACTAGTAGTTGGCGGGTAGCAAGTTAACAGCCAAGCCCGCGACTATCTGTCCGAGTTATTTCGGATTAACTCCTTGCTTGAACTTAGTCTATAATTGATTTAACATTTTGGCATCTATACCTGGGTGCCGTTAGGCCGGCAGAGGCAGGTGGTGATTTTTAGGTACGGAGGCTAGCTCTATACTTAAAGCACCATCTGATAGACGACTGCCAGCCGACTCGGTGCCCATGGCGCTGGGGAAACACCTGTTCCCATTCCGAACACAGAAGTTAAGCCCAGCAGCGGCGATTATACTGCCTTTTAGTAGGCGGGAAACTAGCACGGTGCCGAATTATACAAAATCCCTGGGAAACCAGGGATTTTGTGTTTTGAGTAATAAAAAACAGCCCGCTCTCGCAGATGGGGCTGTTTTTTACTCAGTGCGTCTTTTTAGGTACAAGGTTTATTATATATCACGAGGCGCAAATCCGCAATACTTTCTTAAAAATATTAATTGGCCATAGTAAATATTGACACATTAACTTTTATCAAGTATACTTAATTTTATTAAAACTCATTAATGAGTTTAAGAGTTAATTAATCAGCGCGAGGCAAGAGGAGTTTTATAAAGTTATGTCGGGTACTAAAGCTGGCGGCCAGAAAGCTGCCCTTACCAACAAATTACGGCACGGCAAGGATTTCTACGCCCGTATTGGCGCGGCAGGCGGCAAGAGAGGGCACACTGGTGGTTTCTACGCCAATCGAGAGCTTGCCCGGACAGCCGGTGCCAAGGGCGGTCGTATTTCCCGCCGCCGCTCCGTGGTTTCTCGTCAAACCAGCATCAAAGTTATCAGTCTTTAAGCAGAGCTCTTTTTAATCTGCAAAGCCTGGCGTTGTTGGGGCGCCATTTCGTCGAACAGTTTAAGCACAGATAGCTATAAGGCTTTTGCTGAATGCCACTTTGGCCGCATTTGGGGCAAAGGCTTCTAAGATACAGCCAGTGGCGATAGGTTTCTAGCTCGCTGTCGATGCGAGCCTGGTCTATGGTTATGCTATATCTTGGCGCCAGCACCTTCTGGGCGTGCAACCAGGCCAGTAATTCTTTATTGATCAGTTCTATGTCGCGATGATAATCGAAGTGGTTCAGCCTAGCGTGCGCCGCTTCGTGCAACAGCAGCATCAGGTCTTCTTTTGATCGCAGCGGCGGATAAGTAATTTGCTTATCGCGGGGAGACCAGGCAAAGACGCTGCCGCCGACCTGTTTGAAGTTAATTTCCGGAAAGTCCGCCGACAGCCTGCTAATCAGTTTGGATGTTTCGCGCATAAAGGTAACAACCGTAAAGCACGGCCTCTTTGCCGTATCGGGTCGGCAGGATTTGCGGTCTTTTGATGTGGGGGGGCAATTTTTGGTTGATTAGCCCGTTTAGGGCGTCGCCGAACTTGTTAAAATGCTCGCCGATACTTCCACCCAGCACTACCGTGTCGGGTTGCAGAACCGGCAGTATCGCCAGAAGGCCCACGCTCAGGTTTTCCGATATCTTTAACCAGTCTTCGGTTGACTCTATTTCGTAAGCAAACCGGCCAAATTGTTCGTGAATAGCCCTGCCAGAAGCAAAACTTTCCCAGCTGACAAGTTGGTCGTCTTTGCTGAGCAACATATGCCCAGCCTCCGAACCGCTTAACTCCGCGGGCAAGCGCCCGCTTAGAATGATACCGCTACCGATACCCGTGCTAACTGTAAGATACAAACACAAAGCCGGTACGGGTTCGATAGCGTTGGCTTCGGCCAATCCGGCCGCGTTGGCGTCGTTGGCCACGACTACTGGAAGGCCGAATTGACGGCGCAGCAGTTCGGCAAGCTCAAAATCGCTCCAGGGCAGGTTGCCGCACCAGGCTACCGTGCCGGCTTGATTAACTATGCCGGGAACGGCTACGGCGATCGCCCGAATGCCGTCGGGCTGGAAGCGGTCGTTAATGGCCGCTTGCAAAGCCTGCCAGTATTGATTTTGATCTTGCGGCGTGGCGAATTGGTATTCATTTTGCGGCCGCCCGCTATCGTCAAAGACTGCCAGCAGAGTTTTGGTTGCTCCGGTGTCTACCGTTAGAATCATGATTTTTTCTTACCAAACAGTGTAACATGCCGCTAATTGCCAAAGAGGAAGATTTTGTTATATGCTAAGGCGGAAACCAGTAGGGGATATTGCGGTGGGCGAGCCAAAAGGTTAAAGGAGTTCTCACTATGTCAACCGCGTCAAAACCGGACAGGGGATCGCTAGTAGTTTTTATAGTAGTGGCAGTTATATTGGTGGCCGCTTTGAGTGGGGGGCTATATTTGGCTAAGCAGCGCGGCAAGGTGGCGGTTCAGCCGTCTCCCGGACCCGCTCCAGAGGCTCCGGCAGCGGGCAGTCCTGGTGGCCAGCAACCTGGCACGGCTGCCCCGCCTAGTACCGGATCCGCTTCGCCGCCTTCTGCAAGCGCTCCGGCCACGCCTGCCGCTCCGTCGGGCGGCTCTACGGCTCCCTCCGTGCCAGCCACGGGAGCCCAATCGCTGCCGGCCACCGGACCAGCCGATAGTCCGCTATTAGCGTCAGCCGGTCTGGTCGGCCTGGCCCTTAGCGTTGCGTATTACTTAAGGTCCCGCGACCAACTCCGCCGCTCGTATATCTAAAAGACTTTCGTCAACTCTTTACTTTTCGCCCATAACAGATTAAACTGATACTTAATCTGTAAGAAGGCCGCTTTTTGATAGCGCGCGTCTTTTCTTAAGGGAATATTCATCAGAGAGGAGTCTTTTTAAACAAGACTTATGTCAACAACCAAACCAGTTACAATGGATGATTTACTGCAAAACGCAGGCGGCGATACATCTCCGTTGTCGCAGGGCGACGCGGTAGAGGGCACGGTTCTTAGCGTGCGCAAGCATGAAGTATGGGTGGACTTGGGAGCGCGGGGCGTCGGGTTCGTGCCAAGGCGCGAGATCGGCTTTGGGCGCAATCTGGAAGAGGGCGAGTCGGTGGTCGCCAGCGTGGTGGATCCGGAAATGGACGACGGCTACGTGCTGCTGAGCCTGCGCAAAGCCGCTAAAGACAGGGGATGGGACGAAGTTATCCGGTCGTTCGAGGCCGGCGAAACCGTTGAGGTATCGGCTTACGACGCCAATCGGGGAGGGCTGCTAATCGAGCTGGACGGGGTAAGAGGATTCATGCCGGTTTCGCAACTAAGCGCCGAGCATTATCCGCGGGTCAGCGGCGCCGACAAAGACGAAATTTTAGAGAGATTGCATGCCCTAATTGGCAAGCCGCTGCGGGTACGTATATTAGACGCCGATCGCAAGCAGAACAAACTGATCTTCAGCGAAAAAGAAGCCATTAAAGACGGACTGCAGGACCGCTTGGCCAAACTGACCGTAGGCGACAAGGTTAGCGGGGTTATAACCGGTGTAGTGGATTACGGCGCTTTTGTGAACGTGGAAGGCATCGAGGGGTTGATCCATATCAGCGAGATTAGCTGGGACAGGGTTAGCAGTCCTGCCGATTACGTTAAGGTGGGCGACAGAGTCGACGCCAAAATTATCGCGATTGATCGCGAGCGGCTGAGCCTTAGCCTGAAACAGCTCACGGAGGATCCTTGGAGCAAGCAGGCCGAGAAGTTCAACAAAGGCGACGAGGTCGAGGGCACGGTTACTCGCATTACTCCGTTCGGCGCTTTTATTCAGATCAGTCCTGCGGTTGAGGCGCTGGTGCATATTACCGAGTTGGGTAAGAGCGACGCCGATCCCGACAAACTGTTCAAGCTTGGCGCCAAACAAAAGTTCATCATTTTAGAAATCGATAAAGAGAACCGTAAGATTTCGCTCAGTCTTAAAAAATAACCAAGTGGCCCGCCGGGCAACCAAGAGGGCCATCTAAAAAGGAGCAAGCCATGGCTGAAAAAACTCTGGTCATTCCAACCATGATTACCGTAGGCGAACTGGCTGACGCTCTGCGCATACCGGCTACTAACCTGGTGGGCGAGCTGTTTAAGAACGGCATCGCCGCCACGATTAATCAGCGCATTGACTTTGAGACCGCTCAGATCATCGTTGGCGAGCTGGGTTTGGACGTCCAGCTAGAGCAGCAAGAGGCGACCCAAGAAGCGGTTCCGCGAGGCGGCTCCGCCGAAAGATCGAAGTCCGCAAAAGCTTCTTACCGGCCACCGATCGTGGCGGTGATGGGACACGTTGACCATGGCAAGACCAGCCTGCTTGACGCTATCCTTGACACCAAAGTGGCCACCGCCGAGGCCGGCGGCATTACGCAGCATATTTCGGCCTATCAAACCACATATAATAACCGCTCGATCACTCTTTTGGACACGCCCGGACACGAGGCGTTCAGCGCCTTGCGTCAGCATGGCGCCGCCCTAACCGACGTGGTGATTATCGTGGTGGCCGCCGACGACGGGGTGAAGCCCCAAACGGTCGAAGCCATTAAGTTTGCCCAGGCGGCCAACGCCAAGATAGTTGTGGCCATTACTAAAATCGATAAGCCAACCGCCGACACTAATCGGGTAAAGGCGCAACTGGCGTCGGAGCACCATCTGAACCCTGAAGAATGGGGCGGCGATACGGTGATGGTAGAGGTTAGCGCCAAGACCCGGCAGAATCTGGACAAGCTGTTGGAAATGGTGCTCCTGGTAGCCGACTTAGAAGAGCTCAAAGCCGAAGCCGAAGGCAACGCTGAAGGCTTGGTGATCGAGTCTCATATGGAGCAGGGTCGAGGTCCGGTAGTCAGCGTATTGGTGGAGCAAGGGGTTTTAAAGACCGGACAATACCTGATAGCGGGCCGGGCTTATGGCAAGGTGCGCACTCTGTCGGATTATGCCGGCCGACCTCTGTCCGTAGCTGGGCCTTCCACCCCAGCTACTCTTACCGGCTTTAAGTCTATCCCCAAATTCGGTGATCGTTTTTCGGTAGTCGCTTCCGAAAAGATAGCCCGCCAGCAGGCGGCCGCCTTGATTGCCAGCGAGGGTCGTGGAGCGGTCAGCGGCACCGTAACCGGCAGCGAACTGCTGCACATTATCAGTAAAAAGCGCTCCAGCAAAACGCTGAACGTCATCGTTAAAGCCGACGTGCAGGGTTCTTTAACCTCTGTCAGCGATAGTTTGCGCTTACTCGATAACGAAGAGGTGAACGTTAGGGTGGTCGGTTCGGGTATAGGCAACGTCAACGAAAGCGATATCAGCTCGGCCGCTGCCAGCCAGGCGATCATTTACGGCTTTAACGTAGGTTTGCCCACCGCCGTCAAGAGTTTGGCCGCCCGCCAGCGGGTGAGCGTGCGGCTATACAAGGTTATCTACGAGCTGCTAGATGACGTAAAAACCGTGCTCGAAGAGCTTTTGGAGCCCGAGATCGTCGAAAAAGACTTGGGAGCCTTAACCGTCAAGGGCGTGTTTCGTATGACCAAAAATGAAATTATTTGCGGCGGCGAAGTTACCACGGGTAAGATCATTCCGGGTGCGCTGGTGCGCGTTAAGCGGGCCAAAGACGTAATAGGCGAGGCCGAAGTAGCTTCGTTGCAGCGCGAAAAACAAGAAGCCAAAGAGGTGTTTGAGGGTGAGATGTGCGGGTTGTCGCTAAAACTGACACGCCGCCTGGTTATTCAAGAGGGCGACAAGCTGGAATTCTTTACGCGGGAGCTGGTAAAGCGCCAGCTGTAGCCGCCAGTATTTTGAGAGCCGCTTTTGTTATCTTCGCTGCCTCTAGCAGGCAGCTACGTGGATTGTTTGTGTTTAACACAACTATATATTATAGTACTTGATTAAATTCTCAAGTTGTGTTAATATGAAAGTATCAAAGAAAGATTAAAAATTTTAAAAATATAATCAAGGGTTATTTTTAATGAGCGAGCAACCATCCAGCGAACAACCACATTCACATTCAAACAGAGTCAACAACTTGAGATTAGAGTTTGAAATGGCTCATGACCGCCAATCGCCAAAACCAGAAGATTTTTCTAACGTCGAAGAATTTATTGCTGCCAGACAGGCTTTTGACGCCGCAACAAAAGCGGCCCGCAAGCGCGGCGAGCTTACGTCTTTTGATGATTATTTAAAAAATCGGCCGGCGTCCGCCGAAAACAGCGGCGAACATGCCGACTCGTTTGACTTATTGATTAACAACAACCCCCAGCTCAAACGTATGGCAATGATTGCCGAAGGCATTCGCGAGCTTGATTCGAGAAGGACCACCGTTGAAGAGCTGGAGCATTCCCAGCAAAAGACCGATAAGTTGTTAGAGCTTTTTGATAAGTTTTTGGAGTCCCCTGAAGGCAAAAAACTTTCGGCGCGTGAACAGGAAGAACTATTCGGCCGGATCGTTGACATGACAGCTGAACAACCCGAAGAGCCTGAACAACCCGAAGAGCCTGAACAACCCGAACAACCCGAACAACCCGAACAACCCGAAGACACATCAGATGCGCCCGAACCGCAGCGCCGCTCGCGCTTTGCCCGCCTAAGGGATAGGCTGACGCCTACCGGTTTGTACGCGTGGTTGAACACTTTGCCAGCCGCCCTTAAAGAAAGATGGCAAAAATACGAGCACAAGAAAGGCGCCAAAGTAACCGCGGCCGTGGCGGTGCTTGGCGTTGCCGCCGTCGGCCTGTACATGCTCAGCAAATATGGAACGGCTTCGTCGGGACAGGCCGGCGCGCGAGCGCAAGAAGCGTTTGACGGCAGTGGTATGAGCGGGGGCAGGCAGGCCCACATGCTTAGCCAGGAACTGGGAGGCAATCTTCCGGGAGGCGCCGGAACGGCCGGCGCTGAGACCATGGCCGGCCCGGCCGTCTTTGGCCCAGAACATATCGCCCAAGCCAGTACCCGTGTGGCGCGGCCTGGCGACAATCTCTGGGATATTAGCGAGCAGCTGCTTAAGAAGGCTGGGGTTCACGCTGATAACGCGACAGTTAACGCCGTTAAGAACGCTTTAGTGCAATCCAATCACACTTTTGGCCCTGACCACCAAATTTGGACCGACCAGGTTATTGACCTGCGAAAGGGCTGGGAAGTTGTTGATCGATTGAAGCGTTCGTGAAACAATAAACGGTATAAGTAAAAGTAGCTTTTAAGCTTGCGGGCAGCGGGGGGTAAAATAAGTTGCTTCAACTGGATGAAAATTTTTTGCAGGAAGTTGGCTTGGGCGACTTGCCGCCGGCACATAAAAAGTCGTTGCTGCAGCATATTTATAGCGAACTGGAACAACGGGTAGGTATGCGTTTGGCTGAAGGGCTGGATGAGTCTCAGCTTTTGCAGTTCGAAGAGATTACCGGACAGGATACCGAGAAGGTACAGGCCTGGCTGAACGGCCATGTTCCCGGGTTTCAGCAGTCGGAGGATTTTAAAAAATTCACCCAGTCGATTGACGGACAACCGGATGATCCGGCCGTACAGGCTGAATATGCCGCCAGCAAGTGGCTGGAGCAAAACCGGCCCGATTATCGGCAGGTCGTGGCCGTGGTTTTTGACGAAATTAAAAAAGAAATCGCTGAAAATCGCGAGAAGATTCTTGGCCAGGTGGCCTAAAGACAGCTGTTGAGCCTTGAAAAGGCGGTTTTTCTAGAGGGGCCGGTAGCCGCGCAAAAAATCCGCGCCGCTCACCCGCCGGCCACTCGGAGCGATCAGCTCGTCTATGGCCAAAAAAGTATTGTTGGCGCATTTTATCACCAGCGGACTTTCAGCCGGCAAACCAGCTGGATGGGCCCGGGTGATAACGACCGGGTGAGATAACAGCCTCAGGCGGGTTTTCGGATAGCCAAGATAGGCCCTTACCTTTCGTTCTATTTGCTCAGCCGTTTCGCGCTTGGGGTTAATAATGCCGTCCACCCTGCTAAGCAGCTTGCAGTAGCTGGCCGCCACTTCGTTTTGCGCCACCGGCTGGATCTTGCCGCCTAAGATAGCCGGCAGATATTCCAACAGCAAATCGGCAGCCAGTTTGGCCAGTTCCCCGTAAAGCGCCGGGCGCGTTTCATTGCCGGACAGGCCGTAGGTTTTTTGCGCGTAAATCGGGCCGGCGTCCATAGATTCGCTTAAGCGCATAATCGTTATGCCGGTAGTTCGATCGCCGTTTAAAATGGCTGATTCAATGGGGGAAGGCCCCCGATATTTGGGCAGCAGCGAAGGGTGGGCGTTGATAATGCCCGTCTTGAACTGACGCAAGACTTTTTGCGGGATTATTTTGCCGTAGGCTACCAGAACGCCGGCTTCGGGGCGTAAACTTGCCAGCTTTTTTAAGAGATCATCATCGAAGACTAGCGGCTGGATTAACTTGATACCGGCGGCTTGAGCCAGCTTTTTAACCGCCGGCTCGTTGATTCTTTGACCCCGCCCGCGTCTGGAATCCGGCCGGGTGACAACCGCGGCTACGTTATAGCCGCCGCTTATCAACGCTTCTAGGCTAGGCAGGCTGAAGTTTTCAGTGCCGAAGAATACCAGAGGCAGCGACTTGTTCATAGGGCAGCGGCTCCAATTCGCCTTGGTCGTTAAGTTTAAAAAAACCGTCTTGTCCCTCGACCCGATCGACAAAAGCTACGCCGTTAGTGTGGTCGATTTCATGTTGCAGCACACGGGCTAAAAATCCTTCGGCCTTAATTTTGACCGGCTGCCCCTTTTGGTTAATGGCTCGCAGTCTGATTTTAGGGTATCGCGGTACCAGTCCGTAGACGTCGTGAACGCTTAAACAGCCTTCGTTATCCAGCACCGGTTCGCCCTCATATTTGATGACTTCGGGATTGATTAAAGCCGTGAATCGCTGGTTTTGTTTATCCTCAAAATCGTTCCTGACGATAATAGCTCTGAGGGGATGATTAATTTGTATGGCGGCCAGGGCTACGCCCAGCTCGTGGGGCCGGGAATTTTCCCAATCAACGGTGGCGGCTATCATATCGTCTATCAGCCGGCGGATTTCGGGAGTCATAACGTGTATGCGTTCGGACTTTATCCTAAGGCGGGGATTGGGCAAAGTGATAATACTGTTTCGGTCGGCCATGACCCTAAGATTATAACTAATCGCGGCATGACCGTGAACCGGCATTACAGCAAATGGGCCGGATCCGGGTCTACCGTCCACCGGCTGTTATTAACCAATTCCCGGCAGGCCTCTTGGATAATCGATCGCTTGGATGATTTAAGTATCAGTTGCCAGCGAAACCGGCCGCCAAGTTTTTCGTAAAAAGAAGGCGCCGGTCCCAGTACCAGCATCTGGTTGTTAAAACGCTGTTTGAGTCCGTCGGCCAGCGCGCGGCTAGCGGCAACAGCCTGGTTCTCGCGGCTGTACGCACAGGTTAACTTGGCCAAGTAGCAAAACGGCGGAAAGTAGTCCTGCCGCCGCCGGGGCAGCTCCCATTGATAAAACGCGTCGTAGTCTTGCCGGCTGCCATACAGAATACTGGGGTGCTCTGGGTGATAAGTTTGAATAATCACGCTGCTTGGACGGGCCAGCCGGCCAACTCGCCCACAAACCTGGTAGACCAGCTGGAACACTCGTTCGTTTGCCTGATAGTCCGGAAGGTTCAAGCCGCTATCCGCCTGGACCACTCCCACGCTGCCCAGCAGCGGCAGATCAAGCCCTTTGGCCACCATTTGTGTGCCGATAATAATGTTAAATTTGCCGTCGTAAATATCCTGGTAATTCGTGTGCAGTCTTTCTACGGCGGCCGTATCGGCGTCGAACCTGGCCAGCTTGGCGCTCGGAAAGAGTTTTGCCAGCTCGTCGGCTATCAACTTGGTGCCGATACCCCTGTGGACTAACTGAGGTTGGTGGCAGACGGGACAACTGGCAGGCACATCCAGGCGCCGTCCGCAAATATGGCAAACCAACTGGTGTTTGTCGACATGGAGTGTCATTGGCAGCTGGCAAGAGGGGCAAACAGCGGTCCAGCCGCAATCTTGACAAATGGTTAACGGCGCGCTGCCCCGTCTGTTATGAAAAACCAGGCTTTGGCGCCCTTCGCCTAGAGAGGCTTCAATGCTTGATAGCAGCTTGTCTGATAAGAAGCGGTGACGGCGAAACTCATCTTTTTTACGTATATCTACTAAGCTTATTTGGGCCGGTAGGGCATCGGCTATAGCTGGCCGGTTTAAAAGAGCTACTGGCTGGGCCGTGGCCTCGGCTAGGTAGCTTTCGGTTACGCTTGGGGTAGCGCTACCCAATATCAACCTGGCGCCGGCGGATTCGGTTATAATGCGCGCCACCCTTAGGGCCAAGTAGCGGGGCTGGTTTTCCTGTTTGTAGCTGGGCTCGTGACATTCGTCTATAACTACTAGCCCCAGGTTAGTGATAGGGCTGAACAGAGCCGAGCGGGGGCCGATGACCACTACCGGTTTTTTCGAGTGTAAAATCTGTCGCCAAATAAGGTGCCGCTGGCCCTCCGTCATCGAGGAGTGGGTAATAATGGCGCCAGGTAAGGATGATTCGATCTGCGATTTTAATTGAGCGGTTAGGGCTATCTCTGGAACCAGGACAATACCGGAGCGGCCCGTTTCAACGGTACGCTTCATAACTTCTACGTAAACCTGAGTCTTACCCGATCCGGTAATGCCGCGCAGTAGCGTAGTGCCGCCGGAGTTTTTTAAGATTGTCTTTACGGCCGCCTCTTGCTGGCTATTGAGTACAAAACTTGTTCGGTTTATCAGGTTGCTGGTGTCGGCGAGCTTGATCTGCCGTCTAGTTTTATGCAAGCCTTTGGGTAATATGGTTTGAAAGCAGCTTGACAGCGGCGCTATGTAATACCGGCTCATCCACAGCGCTGCTTGTAACAAATGCGCTGGCAGCGGCCTGGTTTCTATGAGTTGTCCTACTGGCCGGGTGGCGAAATTAGGTTTTGCTACCTCTTTTAGTATCACTCCAGCGGCTTGTTTTTTGCCTAATGGTATGGTAACCAGTCCGCCAACCGGCAACGCGCTTTGATGATGGTATGTCAGCTGATCTTTAGGACCGTGAATGGTGATGGTCGGGGCAATTTGGTAGTAGCGCATCCAATTGATTATATTACCTCCCGACCTGTGCCTAAAGCTGCTACACTAAAATAAGCGATTATGTATTTTAAAGACCGTAGCGAGGCTGGTTTAAAGCTGGCCGCCCAATTAGCGCCCTACCGTTACGAAAACTGTGTGGTTTTGGCATTGAACGACGGAGGGGTATTGGTGGGCGAACAAATAGCCGCCGAAATTCACTCAGTTCTGACCATACTGCTTACCGAAGACGTAACCATACCGGGAGAACGACTGTTGTTCGGCTCGGTTACCCAAGGCGGCTTTACTCAGAATCAGAACCTGAGCGATAGCGAACGTGAAGAATATTATGGAGAATTCCACGGTTATATTGAAGATCAGAAGCGGGAGCAGCTACAACGCATCAATCGTTTGCTAGGCGACGGAGGGTTGTTAGACGAAGCTATGCTGTTTGATCACGTAGTGATTTTGACCGCGGACGGCCTGCCCGATGGCCATTTGCTGGACGTTGCCGCCGGGTTTCTTAAGCCGATCAGGCTGAAGCGCCTGGTGGTGGCGGTGCCGGTGGCTTCGGTACCGGCCGTAGACCGCATGCACGTTTTAGCCGACGAGCTGCACGTACTGAGCGTTACCGATAATTACCTTGACACCAATCACTATTACGATAACAACCTAATGCCTTCGCGTGAAGAGACCATAGCCAGGTTAAACCGCGTCATTTTAAACTGGCGTTAGCGGTTTGCTTGTTGCATCCGCCGGTCCGAAACGGTAGAATAAAGAACAACAAGCCTAAATCGGGTAGGTGTTAACAAGGAATGTTAGACGTTTTTATTACCTCGCGGGTCAGACGAAAAATCTTGGTGGTTTACGCCAAGTATCCCGATTTTAAAACCCATGTGCGCGGATTGGCTAAATTGATCAAAGAAGATCCAGGCAACATTCAACGGGAGCTAAAACGTCTTGAAAAAGTCGGCTTTTTGGTAAGCGAGCGACAGGGCAATACCAAGATTTATTCAACCAACAAGCACTTCGCTATTTTTAAAGAGTTGCAAAGTATTGTTATCAAATCGCAGCAACATCAGCAAAAGGCCAAAAGGCCTGTCGCTGAAGCATGACCGAAAACCCGCTATTTGATCAGATTTTAAAATCCCGCGGGCTAAGCTCTGCCGATGTCTTGGCCGAATTTTTGCGTCCGCCGTATCCGGTATCCTCGCATGATCCGTTCGATTTGCCCGATATGAAAGCCGCCACTGAGAGATTGCGGCTAGCGCGCCGCCGCCGCGAGCAGGTAGTGATTTATGGTGATTACGATATTGATGGATTAAGCGCCACGGCAATTCTGCTTGATACTTTTAAGTCTTTTGGCCTGAGGGTGTCGGCCTTTATACCCGACAGGTTCAGTGATGGCTACGGTTTAAGCCGGTCTGCCGTTGGCAAGCTGATTGACGATGGCGCTCAACTGATTGTAACGGTTGACTGCGGCAGTTTGTCGGTAGACGAAGTGGCATATGCCAGAGGCCGCGGCGTTGATATTATTGTTACCGATCACCACGAACCGGGGCAGCAACTACCCAAAGCGGCCGCCGTCATCAATCCTAAGCGCGATGATTCGACCTACCCTTTTCAAGACCTTTGCGGCGCCGGCGTGGCTTTTAAGCTAGTGCAGGCTATGCAATCCTGCATGTCCGGATTGCCCGAAGGGCAGGAGAAATGGTTGTTAGACCTAGTGGCGCTGGGCACCGTCTGCGACGCGGTAAGCTTGACGGGCGAAAACCGCTCTTTGGTCTATTGGGGTTTGAGGGTGTTGGCCAAAACGCGCCGACCGGGGTTAAAGGCCCTGATGGCAGTGGCCGGAGTCGACCCCGCTCATGTTAGCGCGCGGTCGTTGGGCTTTATGCTGGGGCCGCGACTGAACACCGCCGGCCGGCTGGAGAATGCCAGGCTCAGTTTGGATTTGCTGACCAGCACCGACAATATGGCGGCTCTCGGACAGGCGCAGCGATTGGACGAGCTTAACCGGCAACGCCGCTCGTTGCAGGATGTTATCTTGGAGCAGGCCTGCCAGCAAGCCGAGCGTCTGGTTCATGACAAAGTACTGGTAGTTTCTGACAGCCAGTGGTCGCACGGCATTATAGGCATAGTCGCCTCACGGCTTTTGGAACGCTACCGTAAGCCGGTTTTTATACTACAGGAGTTGGGCGATCATGCCAAAGGATCGGCCCGTAGTTTCGGCGATTTTAGCGCCGTGGGGGCGATTCGTCATGCCGAGCGGTACGTCATTAGGGGCGGTGGTCATAAGTTGGCTGCCGGGGTAACACTGAAAGCCTCCGACATAGACGCTTTTAGGCGAGCGGTGAACCGGTTTTACGCTAAAACCGTCCTATCGGACCAGGCGGTTTATTTAGAGCCGGCGAGTGACGCCATTGCCGATAGCCTTGAGCACGTTAACGAGGAGCTGGCTATGGCTATAGAAGGCCTAGCACCGTTCGGCCGGGGCAATCATCAACCGACTATCAAATTCAGCGGTCTTAAGGTAGTTGAGACCAAGACCATGGGCTCGGAAGGGCAGCATCAAAAAATATGGCTTCAGGACAGCGCCAACCGAATGATAGCGGCGGTCTGGTTTAATAACGTCGACCATAGTTTAGCGCCGGAGCTGTCTGTTGATGTCTGGTTGGAGTTATCCGTGAATGAATGGCGAGGCCGGCGGCAGGTAGAGGGTGTTTTACAAAAGGCGCTTGTTCTGCCGGCAAAAGCGCCACGAGCGATAGGCGGTTGAATAGTCACATCTGTTTTGATATAATTTGCTTCCAGATATGATTCAAGTTACTCGCAAAGACAGCAACGAAGCCAACGAAAACCTGATCAGGCGCTTTAGTCGCAAAGTGCTGCAATCCGGCATCATAGCCACGGCTAAAGCCGGTCAGCGTTTTTCTAAGCCTGTCAGCAAGATTGAAAGGCGCAGAAAAGCGATAGTCCGTAAAGCCCGCAAAAGCGAGAAGCTAATGAAGGCGCGTCTTGGGCTGCGCTAGTTCTTATGGAGCTTCAGCGCCGCATCGAGCAAGACATTAAGACCGCGCTGCTTGGCGGCGACAAAACCACGGCCGAAACGCTTAAGGGCCTAAAAAGCGCCATACTCTACGCCCAAAAAAAGAACGGCGCAACGACGATAAGCGACTTAGAAATTGCAGCCATACTACAAGCGGAGCAAAAAAAACGCGACGAAGCCGCAGAACTTTATAAGCGCGGCGGCAATCAGGCGGCCGCGGACAAAGAGCTGCAAGAAAAAACCATCATTGCCCGGTACTTGCCTACTCAACTGAGCGACGATGAACTGGCGGCCGTAGTTGACGCGGCCGTAGCTAAAAATCCTCAGGCTGGACTTGGGGCTATTATAGCCGACGTGCGCCAAGCGGCCGGCGCGGCGGCCGACGGTTCCCGCGTTGCCGCTATGGTTAAGCAAAAGCTGGGTTTATGATCATTCTGACAGGGCCGCCCGGTTCCGGTAAAAGCGTTCAGGGGCAATTGCTGGCCGCCCGCCGCGGCTGGCGCTGGTTAAGTACCGGGCAGCTGTTGCGAGACCAGAAAGAGCCCGCCGTTATGGCCGAGTTGGCCGCTGGCCGCATGATAGATGATGACCTGGTTAACCGAGTAATGGAGCGGGCTCTGCACGATGCCCAAGACATAGAAAGACTGGTGATAGACGGTTTTCCCAGGCATCTTGCTCAGGCTGAGTGGCTGTTGGCAACGCTGCCGAAACACGGCCGCGAAATAAAGTGCGTAGTGGTTTTTGACGTGTCCGAAGACGTTATCGCGCAGCGGCTGGCTTTGCGCGGCAGGGCGGACGATAAGCCGGACATCATCAGAAGCCGCATCGCCGATTACCGCAGCCAGACGGAGCCGATTATCGATTTTTATAAACAGAACGGTTTGAGCGTATGCCGTCTGCCGGCCGGCGGCAGTATTGACGACGTATACGGTCGCTTGCAAGAAATTATCGAGAGAGGATGCTAAAAATCGAATGCCCGTTCGCACCACCAACGATTTTACAAAAATCAAAACTCCTTCAGAAATTGCCGATATGCGCGTTAGCGGGCGCATCTTGGCTGGCGTTTTAGCCGCAATCCGGCAATACGTTCAACCGGGAGTTACCCAAAAAGACGTATCCGCCCTGGCGGCCCGTGAATTAAAGTCTTTGGGCGGCCTGCCGGTATTTTTGAATTATCAAGGATACCCCGACATCATCTGCGTTTCAGTTAACGACGCCGTGGTGCACGGTATACCCACTAACCAGGCCTTTAAGGAGGGCGACGTGGCCGGCTTTGATTTTGGAGTGTCGTATAATGGTATGATTACCGATAGCGCCTTTAGTATGGTTGTAGGCAGCGCCAACGATCAGGCTAAGTCGCGCTTGGTGCGAGTTACCGAAGAAGCGTTGTCGGCCGGCATCAAAACCCTTCGGGACAAGGTTAGAGTGGGCGATATAGGCGCGGCCGTTTCTCGTGTTTTAGACAGGCATCACTACGGTATCGTGCGGGATCTGGTTGGTCACGGGGTGGGACATCGTTTACACGAAGATCCGGACATACCCAATTACGGTATGCCGGGCACCGGACCCATACTCAGGGCAGGCATGACCGTGGCAATCGAGCCGATGGCGTCGTTGGGCGACGGAGCCGTAATGATTGACCAAGACGGCTGGACGGTCCGCACGGCGGACGGCAGCGTTAGTGCTCATTTTGAACATACGGTATTGATTACCGAAACCGGCGCCGAGGTTTTAACCACGCTTTAAAAACTACCGCTCGTTTTTTTAAGTTAAATCAACCGGCTGTCGTTTGGGATGACGGCTTTTATTGCCCAAAACCAGGCACAAGCTCTATACTGATGTTTATGCAAGATCAGCCCTTTAAATATGCCGTTGGCCTGGATGTAGGCACCGCGTCGGTTAAATGCGTGGTCGGGCATATCGAGGAAGGATCCGCCATCCCGACAATCGTCGGAGTAGGTGCTCATCCTAACCATGGCATGCGCAAGGGCGTGGTTGTTGATATGGTCAACACGGCGCAGGCTATCGATAAGGCCCTGGAAGCGGCCGAAAGAGCTTCGGGTTATCGGATAGATGCCGCCACGCTTAATATCAACGGCTCTCATATTACCGGTATGGCGTCGCGCGGCGTAGTAGCCGTAGGGCCGGCCGGCCACGAGATTGTTAGCGAAGATTTGGCACGCGCCGAAGAAGCCGCCACGGTTGTGCAGCTGCCACCAAACAGAGAGATTTTAGAGGTTACGCCGCAAGGCTACCAACTTGACGGACAAGAAAAAATCAAAGATCCGCTGGGTATGGTAGGCGTTCGCCTGGAAGTAGACGCCTATGTCATTACCGCTTTGACCCCATATGTCAAAAACTTACGGCGGGCCTGTGAAATCACGCAACTGTCGCCCCGCCGGCTGGTGGTGCCGTCGTTGGCGGCCGCCCGGGCGGTGCTTGGCGAGCAACTGGCCGAAAACGGCGCAATCATTATCGATATAGGCGGTTCCACTATCAATCTGGCAGTCTACGACGAAGGGGATCTTCAACACGTAGCCGTTTTGCCGGTGGGCAGCGCTAATATCACCAATGATTTAGCGATAGGCCTAAAAACCGATATCGACGTAGCCGAAGCCGTCAAATTACAATATAGCGCCAAGGCCAGTTCCAAGATTACCGTTCAGGTGGGTGATAAAAAGCATGTTTTCGATGGCGAGGAAGTTGAAGATATAGTGTCGGCCAGGCTGGAAGAGATATTTGAAACGGTTAACGGCGAATTGAAGAAAATCGGCCGGGTTGCCAAGCTGCCCGGCGGTGCCGTGCTTTGTGGTGGTGGCGCGGCTTTAAGCGGAATCGCCGAGTTCGCTAAAAACCAGTTGCTTTTGCCGGCGCGGCTGGGACGCTTGCCGGCTATGTCCGGATTGTCCGATCAGGTGTCTTCTCCGGAATACGTCACGGCCTTGGGATTAATGCTGCTGGATTTGGAAAGCGTTCAGTCAACTTCAGCCGACGCTCATTCTGGGGCAATTAAAACGCCCCTGCTAGCGATTAACCAGCTGTCGAGCAAGCTGGGCAAGGTTTTCAAAAAATTCAAAGTATAAAATATTAGTGCAGATAGCCAGGTGTCAATCGGCCCGCCGACGGCAGTGCATAAAAATATGGTTCTTGGTTTGCCATGGACGAATGACAGTGTATACTTATTGTGAACAATAAGGAACAGACTTGTTATATGCCTGAGATTAAACCTGCGGATATACAAACGTTTGCCAACATAAAAGTTGCTGGAGTCGGCGGCGCCGGCGGTCAGGCAGTTAACCGCATGAAGGACGCGGGACTGAAAGGCGTGCAGTTCATAGCTATCAACACCGACGCCCAGGCGCTGCATAATTCCGCCGCGGACGTAAAAATCCATATAGGCAAAGAGACTACCCGCGGTCTTGGCGCGGGAGCCGATCCGGCTGTCGGCCAAAAAGCCGCCGAAGAGTCACGCGACGAAATTAAAAAAGCCTTGGAAGGTGCCGACATGGTGTTTGTCACGATCGGCGCCGGCGGCGGTACTGGCAGCGGCGGCGGCCACATCGTAGCCGAAATCGCCAAGCAGATGGGTATTTTAGTGGTTGGCGTGGCCACGAAGCCGTTCAGCTTTGAGGGCGAAAAACGCAGGGTCAACGCCGAATGGGCGATTGCCCATTTGGGCAAGCAGGTGGATACGCTGATAACCATACCCAACGATCGGTTACTGCAGATTATCGACAAACGAACCCCGCTGCTAGAAACGTTCCGTGTCGCCGACGACGTTTTACGCCAGGGCGTTCAAGGCATATCAGAATTGATTACCGAGCACGGCTTGATTAACCTGGACTTTGCCGACGTCAAGGCGATTATGAACAATGCCGGCAGCGCCCTGATGGGTATCGGCCGGGCCAGCGGCGACAATCGGGCCGCTTTGGCCGCTCAACAAGCCATCGAGTCGCCGTTGATCGAAGTTTCCATAGACGGCGCCCGGGGCGTTTTGTTTAACGTGACCGGTGGATACGACATGAGTATGAGCGAAATTCAGGAGGCCGCCGAAATCATTACCTCGGCAGTAGCGCCCGATGCCAACATTATTTTTGGCGCCACGCTCAAGCCGGAAATGGAAGACGAGTTGGTAATCACGGTAGTAGCTACCGGGTTTGACAGTGCGTACTTCCATGAAAAAGCCGCCGCGCTAACGCCCCTCCCGGAAACCGAGCCGGCGATTGCCGGAGCTACTGGCAGCCAGCTAAAGGATGAAGATATCAGTAAGATCGACCTGAACTTAAATCACCAGCCCGCGGGGGCTTTTGCCGAAGAAGAGCCGGAAGGCAAGAGCATTTGGAACTACAACGAAGATGACGAGTCCGATGCTCCGGCGTTTTTGCGCCGCCGCAAAAAAAGGAAACATCAGGATTGAGCTTAAGCCGCGATATGCTTGAATTTCGTTGTGCGAAAAACTATTGTGCTCGTGCTATATATAGGGGTATAGTAGAAAACAGCTACACCAGGGGAGGTGTAGAGCTAGTATTAACTAATGGCCAGAGGAGTCAATCAAGCCATGAAGTGCCCGCACTGCCATCACCTTGATTCAAGGGTTGTTGAATCGCGTGAGGCGGGAGACGGCGACGCCATCAGGCGGCGCCGCGAGTGCTTAGATTGTCAATATCGGTACACTACCTACGAAAGGATTGAGCGGCCCAATTTGGCAGTCATCAAAAAAGATGGCAGCCGGGAACTGTTCGACCGGCAAAAACTTTTTGCGGCCATCCATCGTTCGGTTGGTAAGTTTCTGACCTCGAATCTGGAAATCGAAGAGATCGTCGCCAAGGTAGAAAACGAGCTTTACGGCATGGGTGTACAAGAAGTGCCGTCACGCCGCATAGGCGATCTGGTGCTGGAAGAGCTGGGCAGGCGCAATGAAGTCGCTTACGTAAGATTTGCCAGCGTCTATCGTGAATTTAAAGACGTCAGCGAATTCCAGGCCGTGCTTGATGACCTGAAACTGCGTCACGACGAAAGTGGCACCTCGGCTCAAAGTTGATACTCGTTCGCTGTTTAATAGAACCGCGTTTTTAAAAACCGCACATCGGAACAAGCGGGAGCCAACTAAGCGGGGTTCTGTTTCACAAAAATCAAAAAATTAACCAACAAACAAACCAAAGGAGGGCAAAGCTCAAATGGCACAAAGCGTGTCGACACTTTCAGTTACTCGGTATTTCACAGAGGACGGCATCGATCCCTATCAACCGTTAAATTGGGTCAAGCGGCAATCGAAAATAGTTAATCCTGCCACCGACAAGGTGGTGTTTGAGCAGGCCGACGTTGAGTTTCCTGACTTTTGGTCGCAGAACGCCGTTAACATAGTTGCCCAGAAATATTTTTACGGCACGCCGGGTACCCCGGGTCGTGAATTCAGCTTAAAGCAGCTAATCGACAGAGTAGTGAACACGATTACCCGCCACGGTTATCAAAACGGCTATTTTCTTGACGAAGCCGAGGCCGACGTGTTCAACGCCGAGCTGAAGTATATTCTGGCAACCCAGCGAGCGGCTTTTAACAGCCCCGTCTGGTTTAACATTGGGGCACCGGATAGATCCCAGCAGGCCAGCGCCTGTTTTATCCTGAAGGTCGAGGACAACTTGCCCTCAATTTTAAACTGGTATCGCGAAGAGGGCATGATCTTTAAAGGAGGTTCGGGGGCGGGACTAAACATCAGCGCCCTGCGAGGATCGCACGAGCTGCTTAGTTCCAGTGGCGGCAGGGCATCGGGCCCGGTGAGCTTTATGCGCGGCGCCGACGCCAGCGCCGGGACCATTCAAAGCGGCGGCAAGACCCGCCGGGCCGCCAAGATGGTTATTTTGAACGTTGATCACCCCGACATTGAAGAGTTCATCTGGTGCAAGGCCCGCGAAGAACGCAAGGCCCGGGTGTTGGAAGCGGCTGGTTTTGAGATGGGGCTGAACGGCCGCGACATCATTTCGATTCAATACCAAAACGCCAACAATTCGGTGCGGGTGAACGATGATTTTATGCGGGCGGTAGAGGCGGACGAAGACTGGAACCTGGTAGGCGTAAAGGATAAAAAGATACACAAAACCCTGCCGGCCCGCCAGCTGTTTAAACAGATAGCCGAAGCCGCCTGGGAATGTGCCGATCCCGGGGTGCAGTTCGACACAGTTATCAACGACTGGCACACCACCCCAAAAGCGGGGCGCATTAATGCCTCTAATCCTTGCTCCGAGTATATGCATCTGGACAATTCAGCGTGTAATCTGGCAAGTTTGAATTTGCTGAAGTTTCTAAAGGATGACGGCAGTTTGGACGTTGACGCCTACAAACACGTAGTCGAAACCGTCTTCTTGGCTCAGGAAATTTTAGTCGGCTACAGCGAGTATCCAACCGAGAACATCGAAAAAAACGCCCGCGCTTACCGCGAACTGGGCATGGGTTACGCGAATTTGGGAGCGCTGCTCATGGCCAAAGGCTTGCCCTACGACAGCGACGAAGGAAGGGCCGTGGCTGCTACTTTAACCGCTCTGATGACGGGACACGCTTACGCTACTAGCGCCAAAATCGCCAAACGGGTCGGTCCATTCGCGGGTTACGCCAAGGACGAGGAGGGCATGAACCGGATACTGAAGAAGCATCGCGACGCCCTTCAGGACATTGACGCCGGTCTGGTGCCCGAAGAGCTGCTCAGCGCCGCAGCTGGGGCTTGGGACGAGGCCGTTGAGCTGGGGGCCAAATACGGGGTACGCAACTCGCAAGCCACCGTACTAGCTCCTACCGGCACCATCGGCTTTATGATGGATTGCGACACTACCGGCGTGGAACCCGATTTTTCTCTGGCTAAATTCAAAACTTTGGTGGGCGGCGGTTCCATGGTAATCGTTAATCAAACTATCCCCAGGGCGCTGAAAGTCCTGGGCTATACCAAGGATCAGGCTCACGCCATTGCCTCGTACATTCACGACAAGGGAACGGTTGTAGGCGCGCCGC
This sequence comes from Candidatus Chaera renei, assembly GCA_004100265.1. Lineage (GTDB taxonomy): Bacteria > Patescibacteriota > Saccharimonadia > Saccharimonadales > Saccharimonadaceae > Chaera > Chaera renei. The sequence goes on along the minus strand of SCKW01000002.1, from coordinate 14,328 downwards.
ACCTAAAACCCGAAGATACCAACGTCTTTAGCTGCGCCGTCGGTGACAACGCTATTCACTACATGGGCCACGTTAAAATGATGGCGGCGGTGCAACCGTTTATCTCTGGCGCCATTAGCAAGACGGTGAATATGCCCGAGTCGGTAAGCGTTGAGGACGTGGAGCAGATTTATCTTGATTCTTGGAAGATGGGCATTAAGGCCATCGCCATTTACCGCGACAATTGCAAAGTAGGCCAGCCCTTGGAAAGCCGGCAGAAGCAATCCAAAGACCAGGTAGCCGCCGAAGCCGGTACCTTAACAAAAGCCGCCCCCGCCATCGTGGTTAAGGGGGCTGCCGTACGCCGAGAGATGCCCAGACGCCGTCTTTCCAAAACTTTCAGCTTCAGAGTGGGCGACCTGCACGGTTATTTCACCGTGGGAGAATACGACGATGGCAGCCCGGGCGAGCTGTTCGTGACCGCCGCCAAAATGGGCTCCACGCTGGCCGGCCTGATGGACTCTTTTGCCCGCAGTATCAGTTACGGCTTGCAGTACGGCGTGCCTCTTAAGGCGTATGTCAAAGCCATGAGCGGTACCAGTTTCGCTCCGGCTGGCGCAACTGATGACCCCGACATCAAAACCGCTACCAGCTTAGTTGATTATATTTTTCGCAGGCTGGCCCTGGAATATCTAAGTATCGACGACCGCCTGGAGCTTGGCCTGGCTTCTTTAGAAGAGCTGGAACAATCTTTGCAAACTCAGCAAGCCAGCCTGCTAGAGGACGCGGCAGCCCAGGCCGCGTCCGGGCCGGCCAAAAGCGATAAACAGCCGTCTGTCGCCGACAATTCCGCTCCGGTTGATCAGCAACCTGGCGCTGCCGCCAACTACATAAGCGCCAATGCGCCGCTATGCTCTAACTGCGGCAATCTTACCCAGCGGGCCGGCAGCTGTTTTATATGCACCAGCTGCGGCACTACCTCTGGTTGCAGTTAACGCTGACGTCTTCATAGGGTGTTAAAAAACGTACCGCGGCTCCCGGCTCTCTTGACCGCGGCGGTATGTTAAAGTAACAGTATGAAAGCCGCTATGGTTTATCGGCCTAACAGCGCAACCTCACGCGAGGCGGAAGACTATCTTAGAGATTTTACGCGTCGCACGGCCTTGACGCTGGAAGTGCTCGATCCTGACACCAGCGAAGGCCAGGCGTTTTGCGAGCTTTATGACGTGGTGGAATTTCCCAGCATTGTCGCGCTGGATGATGCCGGCAAACTGATGCAGATATGGCGAGGCTTGCCCCTGCCGCTGTTTGACGAAGTAGCTTATTACGCGGCCGGCAGCAGTTAACCATGGTCTTAAAGGTCGCTCTTGTATTTTGCCCGGGCGCGGCTACAATGCTTAAGCAGGATACATAAAAAAGGGGGTGGGCGGTATGGCTAAAAACAGTCGGGGCGCGGATTTAAGAAACTCCGCTGTCGCTTTGGGCAGGCTGATGCTTGGTTTTGTCTTTTTTTGGGCTTTTTTAGATAAGCTATTGGGACTGGGCGTTAATACCCCGCCAGCTAAAGCCTGGCTGGCCGGCGATTCGCCGACTACCGGTTTTTTGCGCGGCGTTGAGGGGCCGTTTGCCGGCTTCTTTCATACCCTGGCCGGCCAAGCGTGGGTAGACTGGCTTTTTATGCTGGGGCTTTTGGGCGTAGGCGCGGCCCTGTTATTGGGCGTGGGCGTTAGGCTGGCCGCGATCAGCGGCAGCGCCTTATTGCTGTTAATGTGGGCCGCCTCTTTGCCTCTCAAGCACAATCCGGTGGTTGACGATCATTTGGTCTATATCGCGCTGTTAGCGATTATCGCCACTGCTCCCAAAAAATACTCCTTGGCCGGGTGGTGGCAGGCTTTGCCGGCGGTGCGGAAAAACCGCTGGCTTTGGTAGACGGGCGCGGCCGGTTCGGGGTGATCTTTGCTTAGGCCGCTAACTTTGCAGGTTAACGCCGCTTAGTGTTATAATCGGGTTTATAAATACACTCTGCTTGTGCGTAATGTCTCTGGCAGATGAGCGGTTATCGGCCGCGAAGTAGCGGGAAGAAATTCGTTTAAACTTTAGAGCATTGTTTTTAGGCGAAAAGTAGAACCCGACGTGCCAGCGCGTTAGACTGAACGAAATCAAGAGCCAAAAAGAGCCATCTTTTTTGGAAGTCAGATGGTACCGTCCGCCGTATCGGCGGATTCTGACAAATCCTTCAAAAGAGATGGCTTTTTGTTTTAATGAAAGCGGGAGACGGCAAAGGAACCGATATGACACAGCAAAACAAGCATTTTTTAGCCAAAATGGAAGAGCAGATGCTTGGGGTATGGGAAAAGGAGCGCACTTTCTCTAAAAGCCTAGCCAACCGCCAGGACAAGCCATTGTTTAGTTTTTACGACGGCCCTCCTTTTGCCAACGGTGTGCCCCATTATGGCCACATAGTGCAAACCACCATCAAGGATTCAGTAACTCGCTATAAAACCATGCGGGGTTACTACGTGCCGCGCCGGGTAGGCTGGGACACTCATGGCCTGCCGGTTGAGTACGCCATAGAAAAGGACAAGAAATTCAGAGGCAAGCAAGATATAGTCAAATTCGGCATTGACAAGTTTAACGCCGCCTGCCGCGATTCGGTTTTTCAGTACAAGCATGTTTGGGAAGACATGTTCCGCCGGGTAGGTCGCTGGGCGGATTACGAACAAACTTATGCCACGCTGGACGAAAGCTATATTGAAAGCGTATGGTGGGCGTTTAAAACGATTTATGACAAAGGCCTGGTTTATAAAGACTTTCGCAGTGCTCCGTATTGTCCTCGTTGCGCCACGCCGCTTAGCAACTTTGAACTTAATCAGGGCTACCAAGACAACGTACCCGACCCCAGTGTTTACGTTAAATTTAAACTAGCAAATCAGGACGCTCACTTGCTAGGCTGGACCACTACTCCCTGGACGCTGCCTGGCAACGCGGCGATTGCCGTTAAGCCCGATGCCCGCTACGTGTTCGTAGAGACAGCTTCAGAGGACGGCGGCAGCCAAGTTTTGGTGCTGGCCAGCAGCCGTCTGGAGGTGCTGGACACCGACACCTATCGGATTATCAAAGAAGTCAAGGGCCAGGACTTGGTTGGGCTGACGTACCAGCCGCTGTATCGGCTTAAGCGTCTGGACGAATTGGCGGACAGCCAGAATCTGTACAAAGTCTGGCCGGCCGATTTTGTCAGCACGGAAGACGGATCGGGCGTATTGCATGTGGCGCCGGCGTTTGGCGAAGACGACCTCGCGCTGGGCAGAAAAAACAACCTGCCGGTTCTAAAAACGGTAGACGAGAACGGCCATATTTCTACCCAGGGCAGTTTGCCAGCCGAAATCGAGGGCCGGTTCTTTAAGTCGGCTGATTCGCTGATTATCGAGGAGCTGACCAAGCGGGGCAGCATCTTTGCTGCCGAAACCATTCGTCACACCTATCCGTTTTGCTGGCGCTGCGACACGCCGCTGATGTATTATGCCACCGACCAATGGATGGTGAACGTTGCCTCGTTGCGCGATAGGTTGGTAAAGAACAATCGCAAAATCAATTGGACGCCCGGCCATATTCGCGACGGCCGTTTCGGCAATTGGCTAGAGGGGGCTCGCGACTGGGCAATTAGCCGAAACCGGTTTTGGGGAGCGCCCTTGCCGGTGTGGGTAACCGACGACGGCGAGGTAACGGTAATTGGCAGCGTGCAAGAGCTGAAGCGGCGGGCGGTTGAACCTTCGCTGGTTGGTGATCTGCATCGTCCGTATATTGACAGGGTTAAAATCAGAACCGACGGCGGTAAAATCGCCAAACGGATAGATGAAGTCTTCGATTGTTGGTTCGAGAGCGGTTCCATGCCTTACGCCCAGGATCACTACCCGTTCGAGAGTAACCGGGACTGGGATAAGCGCTATCCCGCCGATTTTATTGCCGAAGCAGTCGATCAAACCCGAGGCTGGTTCTACACCTTGCACGTGCTAGCTACGGCGTTATTTGACAAGCCCGCCTTCAAGAACGTTATATGCAGCGGCTGGGTGGTCGCGGCCGATGGCGAAAAACTTAGCAAGCGCAAGAAAAACTACGCGCCCATGGATGAGGTTTTTGACAGTTTCGGCGTTGATACTTTGCGATTTTTTATGGCCAGCAGCCCGATCGTGAATGGCGAGGACGTACGTTTTAGCGTTGATTTTCTGCGCGAAACCCAAAGAAAAATCTTCATGACGCTTAATAACATTTACGCTTTTTACAGCCTGTACGCCGAGGTTGACAATTGGCGACCGGTCAATCCATTAGTAGAACCGGCTAGCGACAACTTGCTGGACCGATGGATGCTGTCAAGGCTTAACCAGGTGATTCAAGAAGTTACTAAGGCCATGGATGCGTACCGCCTAGACAAGGCCACTCGGCCGCTTAGCGACTTGCTGGACGATGTTAGCAACTGGTATGTCAGGCGTTCGCGCCGCCGCTTCTGGAAGAGCGAAGACGATCAAGACAAACGCCAGGCTTACGCTACGCTAAATTACACGTTATTGCGGTTGTGCCAGATGCTGGCACCGTTTTCGCCGTTTTTGCCAGACCATCTTTGGAGAAAGCTGACGGCGGGCACCAGCCTGCCGGCGTCGGTGCATTTAAGCGATTGGCCGGAAGCTGGACCGGTGGACCAAAAGCTTATAAAAGACATGGGGCTTGCCAGGGAATATGTCGCGCTGGGGCTGGCCCAACGCGCCGAAGCCAAAATTAAGGTCCGCCAGCCTTTGTCCCAGGCAGCAGTACCCAAACTGCCCGGCAAGTACAGTGATATTATCGCCGACGAGCTGAACGTTAAATCAGTTAAATGGGGCGAGCGGGTGGCGATTGACCTCAAGCTGACGCCCGAGCTGCGACGCGAAGGCACGATGCGCGAAGTGGTCCGTCTGGTACAGAATGCCCGCAAAGCCGCCGGGCTCAAGGTTGATGACAGGATTGATCTGGTTCTGGAAACTGCCGACCAGGAGGTGAGCCAGGCGATTCAGGAGCACGCGGCAACCATTCGGGCCGAGACCCTTGCCAGGCAGCTATCGTCGGAGGGCGATGGGGCGCACGCAGTATCAGCACAAGTTGACTCGGCGCGCCTGGTCATTCGTCTGCAAAAAGCCGATTAGTTATTCGGCGGCTTAGCAACCTTATTTGACTGGCGCATAATAATCTGGTATAATCCTAGGTAGGATTACTAAACAACATAAAAACCATCATGCAAATCATTGACAAAACTCTTCGTAAGCTTGGGCGGCATAGTCTGGTTTTCGCTACCGCCGCGGCCGACGATGACGAGCTCTTAAGGTCTATCGAGGATTCCGCCGCATCCAACAGCCTAACGCTAGAAGAAACGCCTGATTACGCCCAACTGGCTGGATTCTGGGAAAAGGTTGAACAGGATTTAAAATCCGACCCCAAATGGTTCGATTTTGCCTAAAAACCGATTGCCTAAAGGAGCGGCGACCGGTCGGACGCGGGACGGGCTTTACTAAAATACTCGCATCTGTTAAAGTCAATGCTTGGATTAATTTTAACTTACAGTTTCAGGAACAAATAACCACATAATGAAAGCGGTCGTAAGAGTTGGCAACAAGCAGTACATTGTAGCCGAAAAAGACACCCTGCTGGTAGACAGGCTGCGACCAGGCACGAAAGAGCTGGATCTGGAAGCGTTGCTGCTGTTTGATAGCTCCGGCAAAATCAGTCTGGGCCGGCCGCTGGTTAGCGGTGCCCGGGTGAAGGCCGAAGTGCTTGACGAAGAAGTAAAAGGTGACAAATTGCGCATTATCCGCTTCAAGGCCAAAAAGCGGGTTAACCGGCAGACCGGTCACCGGCAGCGCTACAGCCGGCTGCGGATAATCTCTATCAGCGGTAAATAGTTTTCTTTGGCAGCCGCCGCTCTGATTCGCCTGACTTAGTGAGGGCGGGTTATTTTTCACGGTGATCGGCTGGTTTTCACGGGTATATGGTAAAATAAATACCGGATTAGGGGTTACGTAAAAGAGAAAAATGAGCGCAACGGTTATCGCTATTACCAACCAAAAGGGCGGAGTAGGCAAAACCACCACCGCTGTTAATTTGGCGTTTTATCTGGCCAAGGCTAACAAGCGCGTGCTTTTGATAGACTTTGATCCTCAGGGCAATGCCACCAGCGGGCTGGGCGTTAACAAACAGAATCTGGAAAAAACCGTTATAGACTGCATCGCCGACGACTTGCCGCTTAGTCAGGCGGCCCTGCCGAGCCGTCATAAAAATCTGTTTATCGTCCCGGCGGTTTCGCATTTGGCCAATACCGAAGTTGAACTGGCGCGGGCGGAAAAACGGTTTTCTCGCCTGAAGATGGCCGTTGAAAAAATTAACGGCGATTACGATTTGGTGCTGATTGACTGCCCGCCCAGCTTAAGCCTGTTGACCGTCAACGGGCTGATCGCGTCCAACTACGTATTGCTGCCGGTACAGGCGGAGTTTTACGCCTTGGAGGGGCTGGGCCAGCTGTTAGAGACGATGCAACTGGTCAGAAAGGGGCTTAACCCAACCTTGGAACTACTGGGCGTGGTGCTGACTATGTTAGATACCCGCACCTCTTTAGGGCGACAGGTTTACGACGAAATTAAGCGGCATTTTCCTAAAAAAATCTTCGAAACCACCATACCGCGCAACGTGCGTCTGGCCGAAGCTCCCAGCCATGGCTTACCGGTAGGCGCTTACGACAGATGGAGCAAGGGCGCCAGAGCCTATAAGGCGCTAGCCAAAGAGTTGGCGGGGAGGCTTTGAACATGGCCGGACGGACTCTGAAAAACAAGAAAGGCTTGGGCAGGGGATTCGAGTCGCTGATTCCCTCTCAGGTGTTGGACGAAAACTTCGATCCTAGCCGCCAGCAGGACGAAAGAGTCTCGGAACTCAGGCAAATCGATTTGTCGCAGATTCAAGTTAACCCCGACCAACCGCGCCGCCATTTTGACGAGCAAGCCTTGGCCGAACTTGCCGATTCTATCAAACAGCACGGGGTGTTGCAGCCGATAGTGGTAACGCCGCACCGCGGAACGTTTCAAATTGTAGCCGGCGAGCGGCGTTTCCGAGCAGCCAAGACCGCCGGCCTTAAGCGGATTCCCGCCCTGGTGCGCACGCTGAGCGACCAGCATAAATTAGAACTGTCTTTGATAGAGAATATCCAACGGCGCGACCTCAATCCGCTGGAAACTGCCACCGCCTATTTGAAGTTGCATCAGCAATTCAACCTGACTTACGAGGAAATCGGCCGCCAGGTGGGGGGTAAGGCGATTAGTACTATCAGCAACGCGCTGAGGCTGCTGCAATTGCCGCCCGATGCCAAGCAGGCACTGGTCAGCGGCCAAATAAGCGAAGGGCACGCCCGGCAGATATTGGCCTTAAGCGGCGATGCCGCCGGCCAGCGCTATCTGCTGAAAAACCTGCTGGCAGAAAACTGGTCGGTACGGCGGGCCGAGCGGTACGTGGTTGCCAGAAAACAAGGTGCCGACAGCGAGCGGCCGCTATCCGAGCGGCCAAAAAAAGACTACGGCGCAGCCGAAAGGGCCGCCGTGGAGCGCCTTCAAACCGTATTGAAAGCGCCGGTTCAGTTAAAAAACGGTCGCGGGTCAGAAAAGGGTTATTTGACTATCGGTTTTCGCGGAGCGCAAGATCTCAAGCGTATTTTAACCGCGCTACTAGGCGCGCGGTTAAAATAGGCGCAGCTGAGTGATCGGCCAAAAGCGAAGCACTGCTGGCCCCTGCAGATCGCTTAGAGGGACGGTGCCCAATCCGTTGCGCGAATCGAGCGAAAAGCCGTCTTGACGATGATCGCCGGCCACGTAAATTTGGTCCGGGGGCACCACGGTGTCACTGTTGCCGCTGGTCGGCGAGGTGGGGCCGGTAATCCCGTTATCCGGATTAAAGCCGTAGGGTTTCTGGTGATTGAATACGGTGATTTTTCCATCGCTCACCAGTACGCGCTCGCCCGGCAAACCTATTACTCTTTTAACAATGTAGCGTTCGGGCAAACCCGGGCGCCAGTTCGGATTAGTAAAAACCACAATCTGACCGCGGGCAGGCAGATAGGGCTTTTGGCTGACCAAGCTCCAGGTAATCGGCAGCCGGTTCACTATCAGGCGATCGCCGGTAAACAAGGTGGTTTGCATACTGGGGCCGTTAACCGCGAAACTTCTAAAAACCAAAGCGTTGACCAGCAGCGCCCCGATAACTATAGCCGCCAAAAAGCCGGTCAGTCGCCAAAAATCTTTCATTTAAATACGTGGAACCGATCAAACGGAAACAGGCGCACCCACAGGCGCCCTTCGATGTAACGGACCGGCACGGTGCCGAACGAGCGTGAATCATATGACCCGCCGGGGCCGCGATTGTCGCCCAGCACAAAAACTTGCCCTGCCGGCACTTCAACGGTTAGCGGCTGATCGGCGTAGGTGGGGTCCAGCCGCAGGCCGAGCGCCTGGTCCACGTTGAAGCCGTATGGGTTGCTCGGGTTTTTAATGATTACTTTGCCACCGTCGATTGTTACCGTGTCGCCTGGCAGGCCGATTACCCGCTTAACCAACTCTTCTTTTTGCACGGCGGTGAAAGGAGAGGCTCGACTGTCAAGTACCACAATCTGTCCCCGGGCCGGCAGATATGGCTGGCTGGTCAGCATAGCGCCGGTGCGTTCGAACTTACTGACAAGCAGGCGGTCGTTGTTTTGCAGAGTAGGCTGCATGCTAGTTCCCTGAACGAAATAAGATTGAAAAGCGAAGTGGTTGATCAACACAACCCCCAGCCAAACCAAAGCCACAAAAGTCGCTAGGTTAATCAGCAATCTTAGGCCGCCGATCAGCCGTGGTTTTATTGATTTGGACGAACTATGCGCGCTCGTCATCGGCTGTGGAGCGGTTGCGCCTATAGGATAAATGCCGCCACTGGCCGCGGGCAGACCCGCGCCGGCTTGGGCGCCCGTCTGGGCGGCGGGTTCGGCCGCTGGGGTATTAGCAAACGGTTCGGTGCGACCTGGAGGATTTTCAGTGTTTTGCTGCCCGGACGATCCGCCCGAATCAGGTGCCTGCGGCCAGTTTCGGCCATCTTGAGGATTCATGGGTTCTATCTTATAACGAATCAAGCTTAAGCACTACTACAGGTTTACCGCCAAGCGGAAACGATATATAGTGAATGGAGCTATTTCTCATGTTTCGTAAATCTTCTCACGCCAATGTTGACGGTTTTATCGTGCGCAATCGCGGCAGTCAGCCGGCGCCGCCCCGCCTTGGCATAGATAATTTAGAGCTGCCCGGGCGCTTTTTAAAAAAACCGTCTAGTCATTCTCAAGATAAGATGGTTGCAGACCGGTTGCGGCCTGCTGCGCCGGGCCACGGTCTGTCGCCGCAGCAAAGCGCTTCCAGCGCTGCCGGCGGGTTGTCGCAGGTTCTGGCCGAGATGCCCCTGGAGGTCGAGGAGCCGGGCAAGCGGCCCAAGCCCGAGCGGGCGCTGCGCCGGCATCGTTTACGCCGTTTTTTGAAGTTCGGCGCCTTGTCGCTTCTGGTCGGCCTATTGCTGATAGGCGGCTACGTTGGTGTAAAATTTTTCTTGGCCGGCGGCAGGGTGTTTAACGGCAATCTTTTCGCGGCATTGATCAGCGAAGGCAAAAACTTGAAAACCGACCAATACGGCCGGGTGAATGTCTTGCTTTTTGGCACGTCAGAAGACGACCCGCAGCACGACGGTGCTTTGTTGACGGATTCAATTATGCTCTTGAATATTAATCCGAAAGATAAAACCGGCTTTATGCTAAGCGTGCCGCGTGATTTATGGGTGAAATACGGTCAAGCCTGCACCAGCGGTTATGAAGGCAAAATTAACGCTGCTTACGAATGCGGCCTGGGGCAATCCAAAAACGAATCAGCCGGCGCCGCCATGCTGATAAAAATGGTCGAGCAGTTTACCGGGACAAACGTGCAATATTATGTGCACGTCAACTACACTGCTCTGCGGGACGCCGTTAACGCGGTAGGCGGCGTTACCGTAACTATCAATAGTTCCGATCCCCGCGGTATTTTGGATAGAAATTTTGACTGGAAATGTAACTTCCGCTGCTATTACGTTAAATACCCGAACGGCCCGGTTACTCTGGACGGCGAACACGCTCTCGCGCTTGCCAGGGCGCGCAATGCCGCCGGTGGTTACGGTTTAAGCGGTGGCAACTTTGATCGCGAAAAGTATCAGCGTGAAATTATCGTGGCGCTTCGCAACAAAGCTATGAGCGCGGGCGTGCTGACCAACCCGGTTAAGGTTACTAAACTGATTGACGGCTTGGGTAACAACGTTAAAACCAATTTTTCTGCCTCCGAGGTAAAAACCTTAATACGGCTAGCCCAACAGGTGGACGCGTCAAAATTAGCCACCATCAACTTGGTTGATCCTAACGCGCCCCTGGTCACCACCGGAGCTTACGGCGATCAAAGTATTGTCCGTCCGGTTGCCGGATTGATGAATTTCGGCAAAATTCAGGCGGTTGTCAGAGCATATGAAACCGGCGAAATAGCGGTGGTCAACGAGGCCGCTAAAATCGACGTGCTCAATGGTTCCGGCGTGCCCGGCGCCGCCCAAAAGCAGGCCGATGCTCTTGCCGCTCAAGGCTTGACGATAGGGGTAGTCGGTAACGCGGCAGGCGGTCCTTACGCCGCCAAGTACCAGCTATATGATCTCAAGGGCGATAAGCCGGCCACCAGAGCCAAGTTAGAGAATTTGTTGGGAGTCACCTCCCAAGATAAGGCGTCTCTGCCTTCGACGATCAGTTCGCGGGCTGATTTTGTTATAATCGTAGGTGGCAATGGAGTTAATTAAAGCCGCCAGGCGCCACAATCTTTGGAGCGACGTTCTTTACATTGTTTTGAATTTAGGCTTAGTGGTGGCGCTTTATTGGCTGGTAAGGTTATTTGACCCGCCGTATCTGGCAGTGGGGTTGTTGCTTTTGAGCAAGTGGCGGGTGTTCGCGGTGCGGCCGCGGTACTGGTTTGTCCATTTGCAGAGCAATTTGGTAGATATCGTGGTGGGGTTGAGTTTTGTGGCTTTGCTCTATCTCGGGCAAGGTGAGACTGGCTTGCAAATATTGCTGAGCGGTCTTTATGGTGCCTGGTTGCTGTTGCTTAAATCCCGCACCCGTCGCCATTACGTAGTTTGGCAGGCCGGGGTAGCCCAGTTCGCCGGGCTTCTGGCGGTCTCTAGTTTTTCGTATCTGTTGCCATCTTCGCTGTTCGTGCTGGCGGTATGGTTAATCGGCTACGGCGCGGCCCGCCACGTTTTAAACGCTTATGACGAAGAAGGAGCCACCCTGCCGGCGCTGGCCTGGGGGTTGGTGCTTGCCGAAATCGGCTGGCTTTATTACCACTGGATGGTCGCTTATCTTTTTGTTGGTTCGCTGGCTATCTCCCAGCTGTCGATTGTCGGGTTGCTGGCGGGGTTTGTCGCCCAGCGGCTTTACGATATTTTTAAACACCGCGGCAGCGTGCGCTTTAAAGAGGCGCGTGGCCCGATCCTTTTTTTGGTTTTGTTGCTGCTTTTGATTTTCATCCGGTTTACTCCATGGAACATCGCTCTGTAAGAAAAAAATAACAAACGAGATTAAATAAAAAAGGAGTTCGCTTGATGAGTGAAGACAATCCAACTAAAACAGAAGCCCCTCAAACCCTGGAACAATCTGCCGCTGCCCGGCCCGGAGACGCAGCCGAGACACGGCTAGCTCTTTCTGGCGGCAGCGCGCCTAGCAGTGGCCGTAAGGGCCAAGCGATTCTAAAATGGCTGGCGATAGCGGCGGTAGCTTTGCTGGGCGGCGGAGTGGGTGCCTGGGTGGTTGTCGCCAGCGGATTAGTGCGGCCAGACGCCAATAGGGCTATCGTTCAAAACCGGGGAACGATAGTGTTGCAAGAGTCAGAGGTAGTAGCCGACGTGGCTAAAAAAGTGTCCCCCAGCGTGGTATCAATCGTTGCCAAGAGCTCTAGTCTTTACGGCGTGACGTCGCAGAGCGCTGCTACCGGCATCATTATCAGCGCGAACGGCTACGTTTTGACTAATCGGCACGTTTTGCCGCAAGACGCTACCAGCGTACGAGTCATTTTGGCCGATTCGACGGTATTCGACAATGTTACGGTAGTGGGCCGCGATCCGTTGAACGATTTGGCCTTTTTAAAAATTAACTCCCCCCAACCCTTGCCAGCGGCAACCTTGGCCGACTCCTCGCAGGTGCGCATAGGACAGAAAGTGGTGGCTTTTGGCAACGCGCTGGGGCAGTTTCAAAATACCGTCACCTCGGGGATTATCTCGGGCATAGGCCGTCCGCTAAGTGCCAGCGATGGCAATAACCGCGTAGAAAATCTGCAAGACTTGTTTCAAACCGACGCGGCCATTAATCCCGGCAATTCCGGCGGGCCGCTGGTTAATCTTCAGGGGGAGGTGATAGGCGTTAATACGGCAATCGCCTCGCAGGCTCAGAACATTGGATTTGCCATACCCATCAATGCCGCTAAAGGCCTTATTAAAACCGTTCTCAAAGATGGCAAGGTGGAAAGGGCCTATATGGGGGTACGGTACCTGTCTATCAACAACGAGATAGCTAAGCAATTTAATCTGCCGATTCAAGAGGGGGCCTATGTCTATAGCGGCAACGGCCAACCGGCGGTTGCCGCCGGCAGTCCGGCCGAAAAAGCCGGCCTTAAGGAGGGCGACATTATTACCAAAGTAGATGGTGCCGACGTTACTCAACGCAACGGCTTGGCTAGTATTTTAGCCCAGCATGTGCCGGGGGACAGCGTAAGCCTTAAAATTTTAAGGGGAGGCTCCTCGCAGGTAATCAAAGTCACCCTTGGAGTTATTCAATAACCATAGCAATCGGGCAGAGATAATCCGGCCGCTGTCTTACGGAGTTGTTAGGCGTAGGCCGAGAGCCCAACCCTCTTGAGAGCTGGCCCGCAGGTTTAAGCTTTCAGCCTTCTTGATAATTGCTGGCATTTGTTTAGGCTCGGCTTCTAACAGCAACCAGCCGCCTGGCTTAAGACGGCGAGCGGCTTGGGGCAGCAGTCTGAAAATATCGGCCAGGCCGTTTTGGCGGGCATAAAGCGCCGTGGCGGGCTCATATGCCAACTCGGGCTGATACTGGCGTCTGGCGGGCTCAGTTCCTTTTGCCAGGTAGGGCAGGTTGGCCATTATTAGATCGGCCTTATCTGGCAGTTTGGCGTTTCGCAACAGATCCGATTGGCAAAAACGAATGTCGGCAGCGTGTTTTGTGGCATTTTGGCGTGCCGTTTTTAGCGCCGCCGGTGAAATGTCACAGGCCCAGATACGCAGGTCCGGCCGGCTGACGCAAACGGCGACCGCCAAACAGCCCGAACCGGTGCCCACGTCTATTACCGTGCCGGCTGCCGGCAGATCGGCCGACAGGGCCAGTCTGACCATGGCTTCGCTTTCCGGGCGCGGAATCAAAACACGGGGAGAAACCGTCAAATCCAGGTTCCAGAACTGCTTATGGCCGGTTAAATAGGCCAGCGGCACGCGTTTGATCCTTGCTCTAAGCAGACGGTTCATTGCTGCCAGTTGGGCGTTTGACGGCCGATATTCCGGCCGTGCCAGCAGCCATTCCCTTGAGCGCCTTAGAACGTGTTCGGCCAGCAGTCGCGCGTCAAGTCGCGCCGAGTCAATGCCCGCTTCAGCCAAAGCGTCGGACGCTTGATCTAACCAATCCGCGATAGTTTTATAGAGCATTTTGCCTACGGATCTCTGATTCGTAGGCGCTCAAGCGCTCCAACAGGTCGTCTATGTTGCCGTTTAAGAAGCCGGCTATATTGGAGCGATTGAAGCCGATACGATGGTCGGTAATCCTGTCCTGGGGGAAGTTGTAAGTGCGAACTTTTTCGCTGCGGTCGCCCGAACCGATAAGACTGCGGCGCCTGGCGACGACTTTCGACTGTTCTTCTTCGATTTTTTGGTTGTATAGCCTTGATTTAAGTACGTTCATGGCTTTTGCTTTGTTTTTTAATTGGCTTTTTTCGTCTTGGCAGGTAACTACCAGGCCGGTGGGTAAATGGGTAATGCGCACCGCGGAGTCGGTTGTATTCACGCTCTGGCCGCCGTGCCCGCTGGCACGATAAACGTCAATGCGCAAGTCTGACGGATTAATCTGGATATCAGCTTCTTCGGCCTCGGGCATAACGGCCACCGTGGCGGTGCTGGTATGGATGCGGCCGGAACTTTCGGTAGAGGGGATGCGTTGCACCCGGTGTACGCCGCTTTCAAATTTTAGCCGGCCGTAGG
>SCKW01000001.1 GCA_004100265.1 Candidatus Chaera renei | reverse complement strand
ATCAAAAAAGAGGCCAAGCGGCCTCAAATGTTTGAAACTATACTGTTTAAAAAACATTTGGATCGTATTGGTGCGGGTGAAGAGACTCTAACTCTCGGCCTCGTCCTTGGCAAGGACGCGCTCTAAACAACTGAGCTACACCCGCATGACCTCAAGAATTATAACTAATGAATCTTTAATTTGGCAAGCGGGGCGGGACGGGCTATATCTGATTTGCCCGCGGGGCGGCCAGCGGTTAAAATAAGGCAAGCGGCTCTTTATAGAGCGGTTTGTTTGGGGTATGGCGCGTTGGCGGAGAAGTTACGCAGAGGTCTGCAAAACCTCGTAGACGGGTGCGATTCCCGTACGCGCCTCCAGTCTTAATCCCGCGGGGCGGCGCTTTAAAAACAGGGGCGAGTGGCGGAACCGGTATACGCGGCGGACTTAAAATCCGCTGGCCATAACAGGCCTTGTGGGTTCGAGTCCCACCTCGCCCACCAAAATTTGACTTTCGGGCATTTTGCCCACTGATTCCGCCGCTTCACTAAATACATACTTGTAATATATCACATTATTGTCATAAGACACAATATTTGGCTATAATACATCTGTGAATATGAAAACCCCAACGTCAAAACTTGGCAAAAACATCAAGCGAATACGCGAGCAAAAGAATATGACGCAAGGCGACATTTGCCGCGCGGTCGGACTTGATCGTGCGCAAATGAGCAATATTGAAGCGGGCAAAGGCAATCCCACGCTCGCCACCATTGAGAAAATCGCTCAAGCATTGGGAGTAACAAGCGACGAGCTGTTGAAATAACTATGGCTAAATCTTCAAATACAACTTTGCATAAAGCAAACAAGGCAAAAAAAGACGAGTTTTATACTCGGCTGGTTGATATTGAAAAAGAGCTGAAACACTACAAGGATCAGTTTCGCGGCAAGGTCGTATATTGCAACTGTGATGATCCTTTTGAGAGTAATTTTTTCAAATACTTTGCCGCCAATTTCAAGGAGTTTGGACTAAAAAAACTTATTGCTACCAGTTACAGTGGATCACCGATTACTGGGAAGCAGCTATCACTACTTGAAATGGAAGGCGTAAAAAACGAGAAAAAGAAGGAACCACTAAAAATTGAAATTACTGAAGTGTTAGATAGCGACCAAGACGGAGCGATAGATATTAACGACGTAAAACAGTTACTAAAGTGCGATAAAAACACCGTTACGCCTCTCAAAGACGGTGGAGATTTCCGCAGCGATGAGTGCATTGAACTGCTCAAACAAGCCGATATTGTAGTGACCAATCCACCGTTCTCGCTTTTCCGTGAATATGTCGCCCAACTGGTGGAATATAACAAAAAGTTTTTGATTCTTGGCAACAAAAATGCAATCACCTATAAGGAGATTTTCAAGCTGATTAAAGAAAATAAACTTTGGGCCGGAATGATGCCGATGGGATACGATATGCTGTTTATTGTGCCAGACGAATACGCAAAAAGAATGGTAGAAAACGGTAAAGTCGGTAGTCAATATAAAGTTATCAATGGAGTGGTTTATGGTAGATCGCCGTCAATTTGGTTTACAAACCTTGATACTGCCAAGCGTCACCAAAAACTTGATCTCTATAAAAAATATACCCCAAAAGAGTATCCGAAATACGACAACTACGACGCGATTGAGGTATCAAAAGTTACCGAGATTCCTGTGGATTATGACGGCGCAATGGGCGTGCCGATAACTTTTCTTGATAAATATAATCCAGAACAATTTGAGATTATAAAATTTCGCAAGGGCGACGATGACAAGGATTTAGCAATAAACGGAAAGTATACTTATTTTAGAATTTTAATAAGAAACAAGAAGGTAAAAAAATAGTATGAAAATTGAACTGCACAAAATCCCAATTCGCAAAGTTATTTCTGGCTACAAAGACAGCCACGAGGAAGGCGTTGTGGCTTATGGTGGTAGATTAGATGTCCGCCCAAAATATCAACGTGAATTTGTCTATAAAGACAAGCAACGCGATGCGGTGCTTGAAACAGTTAAGCAAAATTTTCCACTCAACGTGATGTACTGGATGGTGCGCGAAGATGGCGGCTACGAAGTGTTGGACGGCCAACAGCGCACTATCAGTATCGGGCAATATGTTAATGGCGATTTTTCACTGAATGAAAGATACTTCCATAATCTACTCAAGGAGGAGCAGGACCAAATTTTAGATTATGAACTGATGATTTATTTCTGCGAAGGTACAGACAAAGAGCGTCTCGACTGGTTTAGGATTATCAACATCGCTGGAGAAAAATTGACCGACCAAGAAATTCGCAATGCGGTTTATACCGGGCCGTGGCTTTCAGATGCCAAGTTGAAGTTTAGCAAAACAAACTGCGTAGCGTACTTATTGGCAAACGATGGCGGATCGTTGGTTAGCGGTTCACCAATCCGGCAGGAATATCTAGAAACAGCACTCTCGTGGATAAATGACGGCAAGATTGAAGATTATATGGCGAAGCACCAGCATGACAAAAATGCCAATGAATTGTGGCGATACTTCCAAGACGTAATTGCATGGGTGCGCAAAACTTTTCCCAATTACCGCAAAGAGATGGCAAATGTAAATTGGGGCGAACTATACAACAAATTCAAAGATAAGAAACTAAACGCCGCCAAACTAGAAGCCGAGATTAAAGAGTTAATGCAAGACGAAGACGTTACCAAAAAGTCTGGCATTTATCCTTATGTTTTGACGGGGCAAGAAAGACACCTTTCCATCCGAGCCTTTATCGACAAAATGAAGCGCGAAGCGTATGAGCGGCAGAAAGGTGTTTGTCCGTGGTGCAAAAAAGAGAAGAAGGAAAAACAAAAGTGGGATATTGAAGAAATGGAGGCCGATCATATAACTCCATGGAACGAAGGCGGAAAAACTATTGCCGAAAACTGCCAAATGCTCTGCAAAGAACACAACCGGACAAAATCTGGAATATAAAAATTAGTCCCCATGCGACACTTAATTAACGATGATGGCACTCCATTTGAATCAAGTGAACTCCAAACTTTACATAGCGAACTTGACGCATTAGACAACAATGGACGTTCCGAATACCGAAATCAAAACGCCTCGGTTATTGCTAAACACAGCGCTGGAAAGTTTCTGATCGTTTCTGGCCCCGGAACGGGCAAAAGCACTTTATTCAAAGGCAGGATTAGTTTTTGGCTAGAGCAAGATTCCACTTCAAAAATTCTATGTCTAACCTTTGTCCGAAAGCTTGTGGCAGATTTAGACAGCGATATACAAGGAGATGAAAATTTAACTCAAGCACAAAAAGATCAAGTTGAAGTCCATACTTTGCATAAATTTGCCCGTAGTATCGTGGAGCAAAATCACGGTACGACGGAGTGGCGTTTTCAGCCGCATTTTCGAATCATAGGGCAGTCATGGAAAGACGTTGTATGGGGCGATGTTTTAGCTTTCCACGCTGGATTAGATCCGGGTCTTTATAGTTGGAAAAAATTCGAGGAACAGTTACACAATGCCGATTTTGATGAAGCGATAGAATGGCAAAATTTGAAAGAAACTTATTTTAAGTTATGCCGATTTTTCAATGCGGCTGGTTTTGCTGATTTAATTTTGCGAGCGAAAGACGCTTTGGCCGAAAACACAAATCTTAATGAGAGTGACTGCTTTATTATTGACGAGTACCAAGATTTTAATGCCGCCGAAGACGCTTTGATAAATCAGTTGGTAAACAATCCAAGAGGTCTGCTTGTTGTTGGCGACGATGAACAAGTGCTTTACGAAAAATTAAAATCAGGGAAACCAAATTTAATACGGAACCTTTACCGAAACAATGACTATGCAAATGGGATGTTGCCTTTCTGCGGTCGTAGCAGTTTCCACATTACAAGGTCGGCTGGACATTTTATTCAGCAAAACCGAGATACGGAATGCATAGAAAAAATCTATCTGCCAATAAAAACGGATGATGATAAACCTAAAGTACAAGTAATTGCTTGTGCGACTGCTCCAACGGCGGTTGATTACATAGAAAAATTTGTGGCGGATAACAAAACAGCGATTGGTGAACGAAAGGCAAAATTAGCCGAAGGGAAAGAAAAGGACGCTTTTCTACTTATCTTAACTCCAGCAAAAGAAGTTAATTTTTATGGAGAATCGAAAAAGAAAATTACAAATATTGCAGCAGAGTATCAGGCAGAAAATCGCTATTTTTCGGAGGACTATTACAAGATTTTAAGTTATTATTCTCTGGCTAATAATCCTCAAAACAACTTCACTTTCCGAAAGGTTTTGCATTACGAAAACATTGCGATGGCGAAGGTTCATGAATTGATTAAACTAGCTATGCAAAAGAATCAAAATTCTTGCGATCTTGAAGTTGTAGAAGTTAAAAACGCAACGCAAAAAACCAATGATATTAAAACCATTTTGGAAGCGGGCGATCAGACAATAGGGCAAAAAATAGAAAGCCTTGCTGGCCATATTTCCCTATCCGACAAGAAGCGGCTTAAAGAGGATATTGAAAGAAAAGCTATCAACCAAGAAGAAGTCACGGAAATTGAACACCAAGAGGAGGAAGAGGCGGAATTGGAAGAAATTGAAGTAAAAAAAATGGGAGCCATTGAGTTGATGACAATAGTCGGCTCAAAAGGATTATCAGCCGATCATGTAATTATTATCGGTTTCGATAATGTAAATATGAGTCGGGTAACGAAAAACGCCTTTTATGTTGCCATGACTCGCGCCAGAAAAAGTTTACACATCCTTACAGCGTTAAAATCTGGTGGCGCGAGACAAGCGCATGATTTTCTAGAGCAGTTGCCAGATGAACACGCGGAATACTTTAGTTATAAGAAAAGCAATCATACAAAGAGCCAGTTGCAAGGAAAACAAGGGTTCAAAGATTATCTCAACAGTTTAAATTCAATGTCGCAAAGGAGAAGTTAAGGGAGTTCCGCTTGTGCGCGCACGGGAGGGTTGACGCAAGCGCAATACGATTTACCACCTACTTACGCCGAAGTGTGAGCGGACTATCAAATTACCACAAAACGCGGAGACGGGAGCGCCTCGGGCCGACGCAAGCGACGGAGAAAAGGCGGGCGTAAAACTGGCAAAAATGCTAGAATACACCTATTAGCCTTTTTGGAGGAGTGAAGCGGCGGCAGCAAAACCAAAAATTTCCTTCCTTTCAAATTTTCCGCCTTGCGGCGGGAGGTGTGGGGAGAGCCGCAAATAAAAATGATAGGAAATTTTCGGGTTTTGCCCTGCGCGAGCAAGGCGCGCGCAGGCGAGGCGCAAAGGTCAGCCGTTTCGTTCAAAATGCGTTCGAGCGGAGTTATATAATTCCACCAAGATTAAACTTTCGAATTTTTAATTTCTTTGGTATTTATGGATTTTGCATATTAATATGTAAGCAGCTAAAATAATTAGCAGCCATCATTTATGCATAAAGACCGCGATTTTTATATAGAGCAAATCATCGAAAGCGTGCACGCCATTAAGCGCGAACTGTCGGCGTGGCATACCGGCGGCGGGGCGGCTGCTTGCGGCGGTCGGGACAGGCCGGCGATTACCGCGGCCCAGTGGGGCGCTCTGGCGGCGGTATCGAAAAGTGGCCGGATGAATATTGGCGAGCTTGCCAAAGCGCTTGGCGTCAGTCACAGCGCCGCCACCCAGCTGTCTGACGAGCTGGTGCAAAAGGGCTATCTGGTAAGGCTGGAATCGGCCGCCGACCGGCGGGTGCAAACCCTTGAGTTGACGGACAGGACCAAGCGGCACATCGGCCGCATGCGGGCCGGTATTGCCAGCTATTTCGCCCAAGTGTTCGCGGTCTTAAGCGACGACGAACTGGCCTCTTTTGCCGCCTTAAGCAAAAAAATCGCTCATAAAAACGCGCGCGGGCCTAAGCTATGAAAACCATGATCGAGGTTAAGAATTTAGTGAAACGGTTCGGCGACATTACCGCCGTTGACGGAGTGTCGTTTAAGGTGGGCGGGGGCGAGATCTTTGCCTTTTTGGGGCCAAACGGCGCCGGCAAATCCACCACCATTAAAATGCTGACCACCCTGCTTAGCCCCACTCGGGGCAGTGTTACCCTTGACGGCGTTGATCCGGTGCGCGATCCCGAGCGGGCGCGGCGCTCGTTCGGGATAGTGTTTCAGGATCCTAGCCTGGACGACGACCTGACCGCCTGGGAGAATATGCAGCTTCACGGCGTTCTTTACGACGTGCCGGCGGCCGAGCGGAACCGGCGCGGCCAGGAGCTACTGTGGTTCGTTGATTTGTGGGAGCGCCGCGACGATTTGGTAAAGCGGTTTTCCGGCGGCATGAAACGCAGGCTGGAGATAGCCCGAGGCTTGCTGCATCACCCCAAAATCATCTTTTTAGACGAGCCGACTCTGGGGCTTGACCCCCAAACCCGCAATCGCATGTGGGAGTACCTGCGGGAGCTTAACCGCAAAGAAGGCACCACTCTGTTTTTCACCACCCACTACATGGAGGAGGCCGAGCGGATAGCCCAGCGTATCGCGGTGATCGACCATGGAAAAATTATTGCTCTGGGCAGCGCGGCGCAGCTAAAACGCCAAACCAAAACCGCCAGCCTGGAAGACGCCTTTTTGTCGCTGACCGGGCATTCGATCAGAGAAGAATCGGCTGATCCGGCCTTGGACGCCATGCGGGCGATGCGGCGGAGGGGTTTTGGCCATTAAACCGGAGTCTTAATGAAATCAACCATGCAAAAAATTTATTTTCTTTGGCTGAGGCAGATTAAAAAATATTTCCGTTCGCGTTCGCGGATTATCGGCTCGCTGGGTCAACCGCTGCTGTTTTTGCTAGCGCTGGGGTATGGATTTGGCTCGGTTTTCGCGCAAGCCGGCCAGGGTAATTATCTGAACTTTTTGGCGCCCGGAGTAATCGGCATGAGCATTATTTTTACCGCTATCTTTTCGGGCATGGAAGTTATTTGGGACCGCCAATTCGGCTTTTTAAAAGAAACCCTGGTAGCGCCGATGCCGCGGTTTCATATTATGATAGGCCGCACGTTGGGCGGCGCCACCGTGGCCACTATGCAGGGGGTGATCGTTATGCTGCTGTCGCTGGCGTTCGGTTTTCATCCGCTTAACTGGTGGCTGGTGCTGCCGGCCGTCGGCGTGATGTTTTTGGTGGCGCTGCTGTTTACCTCGCTGGGCACCATGGTGGCCTCTTTGCTTGACGACATGCAAGGCTTTCAGCTGATCATGAATTTTTTGGTAATGCCGCTGTTTTTCTTGTCGGGAGCGCTGTTTCCGCTGCAGGGGCTGCCGGCTCTTTTGGCCATCCTGGCCCGAATTGACCCGCTGTCTTATGGCATAGACGCCCTGCGCGTTCTACTGATCAATGCAGGGCATTACGGGCTGGGGACGGACCTGGCCGTGCTGAGCGCCGTTACTTTGGCTTTCGTTTGGCTGGGCGCGGTTTTCTTTAGGCGCCTGCAGGTTTAGCGGCCTTGCCTAAACTCTTTTTGTGGAGCTATGCAAAGCGCGATAAGTTGCTATAATTGGCCCTAATAGCAACCGCTAAAAGTATTAACAAAGGAGCAAAAATGGTCTGGTTGTATGTAGTGATAGGCTTGGTCGTGGTGCTGGCGATCTTTATGTGGGCCACTTATAACAGCATGATGACGGCCAAATTGCGGGCCGAAGAGGCGTGGAGCGACATTACCGTGCAGCTGAAGCGGCGGCTTGACCTGATACCAAACCTGGTGAACGCGGTTAAAGGATATGCCGCGCATGAAAAGCAGGTTTTCGAAGACGTTACCAAGGCCCGGGCCAACACGCTTAACGCTCAGGGCGTGGCCGAAACGGCCAAGGCCGAAAACATGTTCGAGCAGGCCTTAAAAAGCCTGTTCGCCGTAGCCGAGAATTATCCGCAGCTTAGGGCTACCGAAAACTTTCAGCAGCTACAGGAAGAGCTGGTAGACACCGAAGACAAAATCCAGGCCGCCAGGCGGTTTTATAACGGCGGCGTGCGCGATTTCAACACCAGGTTAAAGGTTTTTCCCAACAATCTTTTTGCCGGCATGTTTGGTTTTAGAGAGAAAGAATTTTTTGAAACCGACGATCTAGCCACGGCCCAAAAACCGGTGAACGTTCAGTTTTAACGCCAAAGCCAAAATAACCTTAGCGGATTTAAGGAAAACAAAAACCCATGCTGTACGGTTGGCTAGGCGCGATCGCCGGCCAGTTGGCTAATTTTGCCCAGGCGGGCGGCGGCGGCAGCAGTTCCGACTCCGGTGGCAGCGGCGTCTTTTTGTTAGGCTATGTGCCGATGCACGCCGTAGGCTACGCGATCAGAAGAAAAACCAGAAACAACATAGCCTTATGGTATAGCGGCCAGCTGTTGGGTTGGGCATTGGCTGCGGTTTACACGGTTTTCTGGATAATACTGGGCGTGTCCAGCAGGCGATCCTCCAACCGATTCCTCTTATGGTCGGCGGCCGCTCTGGTGCCGCTTGGTATGGGCGTGGGCCTGTACGCTTCTTTGTTTAATCAGTCTAAAAAAACCAAAAAAACCTTACAATGGGCAGCCAGCCAGGACGGCGCCTGGAAGGAGACCGGCTTGCTGGAGCGGGCTAGAGAAGTGTTTGAGCGCTACCAGCAAGATTGGTCAAACTACAACACCGAGGCGATGAAGTCTTATATGACGTCTGGCTATCAATATCACGCCAGTCTGATGGTTTACGCCATGTACCTGGCGGCCCGGCGCAATCTGGTTAAAAACCCGGTGATTGAAGAAATTAGTGTGGTTGACGCCACCGACGCGGCCGATAACGTCAAGGATCAGTTTAAGGTGGCCATCGGCGCGCGGGCCGAAAACACCCTGATAGACACCAGGGACAACTCGGTGCTGTTCGTGGATAAAAGCAGGTTCGTGGAGTTTTGGACGTTCCAGCGCTCGGGCAATCAGTGGATGCTGGGTGGTGTAGAGCCCGCCACGCAGGCGCAAGAGATGCGCGACAAAGCGGTTGAGCAGTTCGCCATCAGCCAGAATTTTTATTACAGCTTGGATTGGGGCCGTTTGTTGCTGCCGCGGCGTAGCCAGTTGTTTAAAAGCGGTAAGTTTCGTTATTCCGATGTCAATAACCACGTGATCGGCATGTACAAGAACTGCCTGGTGCAGTTTTACACTTATATTCCCGACAGGCGTTCTAGATATGATAGCGACGGTTACGTCATCGCCCAGGCGGCGCTGCCAAAAACCTACGGCAATATTTTTGTAAGGCGCAAAAAGAAGTGGTGGTTGCGGTCTTTTGGTTTTGTTAAGGGACTGCGAAAAATCACCCTGGAGTGGCGCGAATTCAACGACAAATACGACGTTTACGCCAGCGACGCCGAAAAAGTTACCAGTCTGGAGCTACTGCACCCCGCCTTTATGGAAAAACTCGAGGCCCTGCCGTTTACGGTGAACATAGAAGTTGCCGATAACACGGTTTATTTGTTCGCCGAGGCTGGCGCCACGTCCAAGGTTAAGCCGACGCCGTATCCGGTGATGATGGATATCCTCAAAGAAGCCTTCAGCGAAATGAAGCTGTAGGGCGCTTTGCCCGCCGCCGGCTAAACGGTTATAATTCTGGCATGTATAGCGCGATCGCCGCCAACAAACGCAACACGCTGGTAATTATGGCGTTGTTCATCGGTATTATAACCGGTCTGGGTTGGGTGGGCGGCCAGCTTTACGGTAACGGTAGCTGGGTTTATTGGGCGCTGGCGTTCGGCCTGGCGTACGCGCTGATTCAGTATTTTATCGCCGACAAACTGGCTTTGGCGGTTAACGGCGCCAAGCCGATAGCCAAAAGCGACAACCCCCGCCTGTACCGGATAGTCGAAAACCTGTCTATCGCCAGCGGCATGCCCACGCCTAAAATTTACGTAATGAACGATCCGGCGGCCAATGCTTTTGCCACCGGGCGCAATCCGGCGCACGCCTCGGTAGCCGCCACCACCGGCCTGCTGGACATCATGGATGACGACGAGCTAGAGGCGGTGATGGCGCACGAGATGGGGCACGTTAAAAACTACGACATCAGGGTAATGATGATCGTGTTTGGGCTGGTTAGCGCTATCGGTCTGCTGGCTGACGGTTTGCTGAGGATCGGCTGGTTTGGCGGCGGCAATGATAACCGCCAGGTGCCGCCGATTTTTTACATCATCGGCATTATTGCCATCTTGCTGGCACCGTTAGCCGCTTTGCTGGTGCAACTGGCGGTATCGCGGCAGCGGGAATATCTGGCCGACGCCACCGGCGCCATGACCACCCGCTATCCTGAAGCCCTGGCCAGCGCGCTGTCAAAAATCGCCCAGCAGGGCTCGGCTACCCGAGCCCAAAACGGCTCGACCGCCCATTTGTTTTTCGCCAATCCCCTAAAAGGTAAAATGCTGACGGGGCTGTTCAGTACTCATCCGCCGATCGAACAACGTATAAAAAGACTGCGCGAGATGGCGGGCAAATTTTAAACGGGCATGCCAAAAAGCGCCCCAATCAAGTCTCGCGCGCCGCGCGGCGCCTTAAAAATAACCGCCCAAACTGTTCGCCGGCGGCTGGCGGCAGCTTGGCAAAGGATCAGGCGCGATCGGGAGCAGGCGGAGTTTCGTAGTTTTCGGCTTAGCCGTGGCAAGCGCGCCCGAAAAGCCGCTAAACCCGTTAAGCTGCCAGGTAGCAGCCGTTTGTTACTGGAGTCTTTGGGATTTTTTAAGAAACATTTTAAGCTGCTGGGTAGCCTGGCTGCCCTGTACGTACCGGCGCAATGGCTGATCAAGGGATTACAGACCGGCTCGAATTTGTCGGATACCGGTTTAGGCGCCGGCCAGAATCCGGCCGCCCTGGCCGCCGGAACGCTGGGCGGCATAGTTAACCCGCCGCTGAGCGACCTGCAGCAATTCGCCGGCAGTCTGTTGACGCTAATTTTTGTGCTTAGCCTTGTTTGGGCCGCCCGCTACGCTAGCGCCGGCAAAAATCCCACAGTGCGCCAGGCGCTTTATAACTCGCCGCGGCCGCTGATCGCCGTGCTGCTGATAATTTTAGTAATGACTTTGCAAAGCTTACCCGGGCTGTTGGGGGCGTTGATTTTAAGTTACACGCTGGGTCAGCCAGGCGGGTTAAGCGGGGCCGAGGCCATGATGTTCGCCCTGGCCGCCGGCTTGATGGTGGTTTTAACGGTTTACTGGCTGCTGCAGTCGTTCATGGCTTTGGTGATCGTTACCCTGCCTAACACTTATCCGGTGGCGGCGCTGCGCCTGGCCAAACAACTGGTGATGGGGCGGCGCCTGATGCTGCTGCGCCGGTTGCTGGTGGCGGCTCTTTGGTTCGCCGTCGCCTGGACGGCGGCGGCCGTGCCGCTGGCGCTGCTTGGCGCCAAATTAAACGGGCCGATCGCCCTAACGGTGCCGGCGCTGCTTGGCGCCCTCGACGGCCTGGGTTTGGTTTTGTCCACAATTTATTTTTACAAACTGTACCGCCAGCTGCTTTAAAATAGACGTATGAATTCACCCAAAGTCCGCGCCGACGAGCTGCGTAATCTGATCAACCGCTATGCCTACGAATATTACGTACAGGACAACCCCAGCGTGACAGACGGCGTTTACGACAGCCTAATACAAGAGCTAAAAGCCATTGAAAAAGCGCATCCCGAACTGATTACTTCCGAAAGCCCTACCCAGCGGATCGCCGCCGAGCCGCTCGACAAGTTCGCTAAAGTTAGCCACGCTAAACCGATGCTCAGCCTTGAAGACGTTTTTAGCATGGTCGAGGTTGAGGCCTGGGTTAAGCGGGTAGACAAGCTGCTGCCGGGGAGCGCGCCCGAATTTTTTTGCGACATCAAAATGGACGGCCTGGCCTGCGCGCTGATTTATCAAAACGGCCGGCTGGAGCGAGCGGTAACCCGGGGCGACGGCCGGATCGGCGAAGACGTGACCCAAAATGTCAGAACGATTGCCAGCGTGCCGCTGGTTTTGCGCCGTCCGAATGAAGCCGCCGATTTCAGCCGTGGCACAACCGAAGTTCGCGGCGAGATTATTATGTACAAAAAAGATTTTGCCGCCCTGAACCGCCACCGCCAGGAGCAGGGCCTGCCGGTTTTCGCCAATCCCCGCAACCTGGCCGCCGGCACCATACGGCAGCTCGACCCCAAGTTAGTGGCCAGCCGGCCGCTGCGGTTTCGGGCCTATGACCTATTCAGAGAAGACGACAACACTTATCCGCCAACCTTTTTAGAGGCTTACCAGCTGCTGCGCGATATCGGTTTCGCGGTTAACCAGGTCGAGGCGCACCGCGGCCTTAACGGCGTTAAGCGGTTTGTCGCCGTCTGGCAGGACAAGCGGCACGAGTTGCCGTTTAGCACCGATGGCTTGGTGATTAAGGTGAACGACCGCGCCCAGTACGAACGCCTGGGAGTGGTCGGTAAAAACCCGCGCGGCGCCGTGGCCTATAAATTCGCCGCCGAAAAAACCACCGCCAAGCTGCGCGGTATCGTTATTAGCCTGGGACGCACCGGCGCCGCCACGCCAGTGGCGGTATTTGACCCCGTGCAACTGGCCGGTACCACCGTGCAGCATGCCAGTCTGCATAATGCCGACGAGATCGCCAAAAAAGACATACGCCTGGGCGACACGGTAATCATTTTCAAGGCCGGCGACATTATCCCCCAAGTTGAATCGGTGGTCAAAGAGATGCGTCCGCCGGGCGCCAAACCGTTTGATTTTGAAGGCGAGTTGAAGCGTCAGTTCCCCGGCCTTGAGTTTAATCGCCCCAAGGGCGAGGCGGTTTACCGGCTGCGCTCGCGCAGCGGTAAATTGCTTCTTAAAAAAGCCTTAACCCATTTTGCCAGCCGCGGCGCCCTGGACATTGACAAACTAGGCGAAAAAAACGTGGCGGCGCTGGTTGACGCCGGCCTGGTGCGTGATCTGGCAGACATTTATACGCTTAAAACCAAGCAGCTGCTTAAGCTTAACCGTTTCGCCGAATTGTCGGCCGCCAACCTGCTGGCCGGCATCCAAAAAGCTAAACGGCCTGAGCTGGCGCGATTTATTTACGGCCTAGGTATCAGGCACGTCGGGCAGCGGACCGCCGCCGATCTGGCAACCCGTTTTGGCAGCTTGTCAAAGTTAGCCAATGCCACGCTTGACGCCATTGAAGCGGTGGAGGGCGTGGGGCCGGTGGTGGCCGAATCGGTTGTCGCCTGGTTCGCCGATCTCGCCAATCGGCGTTTGCTTGAAAAATTCGATTCTGTTGGCGTGCGGCCCAAAACCGCCCGTAAACCTGCCGGCAAGCTTCAGGGCAAGGCGATAGCCGTTACCGGTACGCTTAAGAACATGAGCCGCGAAGAAGCGGCCGATCAAATCCGCGCCCTGGGCGGTGTTTTTCAAACCGGGGTCGGCAAAAACACCGATTTTTTGGTGGCGGGCCAAAGCGCCGGTTCCGCCAAGCTGTCGGCCGCCAAGCGCCTGCGCAAACCGATTTTAGACGAAGCGGCTTTTTTGGAGATGATTAAATGAACGGCTCGCCGGCCACCCCCACGCCGGGATTAACTAAGCTGCCGGGCAGCAATCTGCGCCTGATGCTAGACGCTTTACCGGGCTGCGGACTCTTCAGGCACTTAATGGTGCAAGGCGCGGACGGCGTTAAGTTTGACGCGGTCAAAGACGGCGAGGTTTCTTGCGCCCTGGTAGTGTCATCCGTTTTGGCTATGGTGAACCTGATTGATCAGCCTCACGCCACCGTTGCCACCACTCTGGATAAGATGATTCAAGCCGGCTGGCGGCGGGTTGAACGGCCGGTTTTGGGCGGAACGGTAACCATCTGGCCGCCCAACCAGCGGGGGCATATGCATATCGGCTTTTTTATCGGCGAGCAAACCTATATTAGCAATGACGAAACCAAAGGAATGCCGGTTAGGCACGGGCCCGTGCTGATTGACAGGCGCGGCCCCAGCGCTTATTACGCTCATCCGGCGCTTGCCAACTAAAAACGCTTATGGCATGATGGGGCCAGACTGGCGCGGTTCGTGTGCAAAAGGCTCTTTTTAACGTACGCGGCCAAGGTTAAATAAAAAAACTCCCTTAAAAACATACACAAAAAAAGAGCCGGGTGGGCGCGCACGAGCCCCCAGTTGCCAATACAAAATAACTCCGGTCGACAATCTGGCGACACTTTAGTATAGTAATTGCTCGGGCCCGTCTGATATTTTACCGGCGCGGGGCTATAGCTCAGTTGGCTAGAGCGCTTGCATGGCATGCAAGAGGTCGGGAGTTCGAGTCTCCCTAGCTCCACCAAAGTGCTCGGAGGGCAACCTTGCCCCTCGTGCATGCGGCTAGAGCACGAGGTACCTCCCGCCCGGGATTCCGGGCGGGAGGTTTGCTTTGCGGCTCTGTCGCTGGCTTGGAGGGCGTGGTGTACGCCTGCGGGTACCAGGCGTGCCAGCAGGTCGTCGAAGGGCTGGTTGTAGTCCACCCTGACGGTCCCCGCTGGCCAAGGTCCGCCAGAAGGTCTCCGGCTGCCTGCGGACCCTCACCGGCGCCCAACAATTCGCCGCCATCCGCTCCTACGCCGCCACCACCCAAGAACACGGCCTCAACCTCTTCGACGCCCTCACCCAACTCACCCAAGGAAATGCCTGGCTACCTCAAATCACCTGACCAGTTACGAGCTGAGTAGGAGCGCGAACTGCTCGCTGCGCACGTAGTCCACGAGGTCCCACATCTCCTGATGTACCAGGTCATTTAATAAATAAGAGTATAAAGAAATTGTAAAAAGAATTTATGAAAAGAATCCGCGCCGTCGCCATAGTTGCCAATGACGGAAAAGTTTTGCTTATGCATCGTATAAACCATCGCAGAGAATACTATGTTTTCCCTGGCGGCGGCGTGGAAAATGGCGAAACTATAGAACAAGCGGTTCTGCGCGAAGTTCAAGAGGAAACATCTTTAGAAATAAGGATAGAAAAATTACTTTACCACCATATTTACGACGACGATACCGAGCAATTTTTCTATCTTTGCCGTTATGTTTCTGGTGAGCCAAAACTTGGCTATGGCAATGAAGCGCGGGATATCAAAGAAAGTAGCGACAATTTTTATGACCCTATTTGGTATGAAATAAAAGGTCTGCCGCAATTACTTTTATATCCGCTGGAAATTCGCGATTGGTTTATTGAGGACGCAGAAACTAATTTTGAGAACGTACCGAAAGAAGCCACTATAAAAGTATCAGAGTTGCGGCAGGCGCGTCGTTAAGTAGAATTAGTAAAATTTGTGAATATCAAAATTTTTTCGGATGGCCGGGTAGTCTACGGCGGCAAAGAGTACCGCACCCCGCCAGCGATTAGACTCAGACCTGCGGTATTGCGTATACTACTTTGTGAGCCTGATCCATTTTATGAAAAACAAACTCTTACAACTGCTCGAGGCACAAGTTAGGCGTTATTTTAAAAAAACCCCACCCAAACTGGTAGTAATAACTGGCAGCGTTGGCAAAACCGGCACCAAGGCGGCTATCGCCACGGTGTTGGGGCAGCGCTTTCGGGTTAGAGCGCACCAGGGCAATCACAACACCCATTTCAGCGTGCCGCTGGCCCTGATGGATGTGCCATATCCGCCCAACCCGCGCTCGGCTTGGCAGTGGTTGAAAGTGTTGTTGCTGATGCGCCTAAAGACGGCGCGGCCGAAAGACGTGGAGGTAATTATTCAAGAACTGGGCACCGACACTCCCGGCGACATACCGCGTTTTATGAGTTACTTAAAGCCCGACATAGCTGTTATTACCGCGGTTTCGCCCGAGCACATGGAGTTTTTTAAAGACCTGGATACCGTTGCTCGGGAAGAACTTAGCCCGGCCGCGGCCAGCGGGCTAGCGCTGATCAACCGCGATGACATCGCCGAGGAGTTCGCTCGCTACGCCGCCACCAGCTCGATTTCAACCTACGGGCTTAGCGGCGTGGCCGAGTACAATTTTTTAATAGAAGACCGGCTGGCGGAGGGCGGTTTTAAAGGCAAGCTGACAGGGCCGGAACTGGGCAGCGTCAGCCTTTCGCTCAACGCGGTGGGCGAACATAACTTAAAGGCTTTGGTTGCCGCCGCCGCGGTGGGGGCCAAACTGGGCTTGAGCGGCCGCCAGATTGTCAGCGGTTTGGAATCGGTCAAACCGGTGCCGGGCAGAATGCAGTTGCTGCGCGGCCTGAACAACTCGGTTTTAATTGACGACAGCTACAATTCCAGCCCGCTCGCCGCCGCCGCGGCCCTGAAAACACTTTACGATTTTGAAGCGCCGCAGCGCATTGCCATTTTGGGTTCGATGAACGAGCTGGGGGGTATGTCGCCGCAGCTGCACGAAAGTCTGGGCGAGTTGTGCGATCCGAGGCTTCTGGCCTGGGTGGTAACAGTTGGCCACGACGCCGCCCAATATCTGGCTCCGGCCGCTGCCGCCCGGGGCTGCCAGGTGCGCAGTTTTGCCAGTCCGTACGAAGCCGGCGCTTTTGTTCACAAAGTGCTAGAGCCTCACGCGGTGGTATTGGCCAAAGGTTCGCAAAACGGCGTATTTACCGAAGAAGCGCTGAAGATGCTGCTGCACAGCACCGCCGACGAAGCCAGGCTGGTGCGCCAATCGCCGCAGTGGCTGCTGAAAAAACGGGCTCAATTCTTTAAAGACGCGGTCTAACGTGTTATAAATAACAATAATTAACATAAGCGTAAAAGCGATAAAGGAGTAAACCCGCCATGGCTCCCGATAAACCGGACGCTAATAACCCAAATAATTCTGATGCCGGAGCCGATCGTCCGGACACCTCGCCTTGGCAGGTTAAGGATCAGCCGTCCGAATTTGCCAAGCCAAGCGGTACCGGCGAGATGCCTTCGGCTAACCACGCTCAGGAGTTAAACGCCGCCCGGCCGGAGCCTGATGAGCCGGATTTGCATCTCGCTCAGCCAACCGCCAGCCCAACCGCGGCCGAGCCGGAACCAAACAATCCAGCCGACCGGCCTTTGGGCAATCCCGCCGCGCCCGCGTTGAGCGGCAGCCCTGTGGCACCGCCTTTCGTTAAGCCGCCGGCGCGCGCCAACAAACTGGGCCTGTTCGTGGTTTTGGCGGTGCTGGCGATTGTACTGCTGGGCTCTTTTGGGGTTTTAGCGCTTTACAACCGCCCGCAAACGGCCGTTACCGACAGCGTTCTGAAGCTGGCGGCAACCAGCCGGTTGGCGCTTGAAGGCAAGGTAAGCTATGCCGATCCGTCGGGAACCTCCACCATGTCCGGCGACTTGAAAGTACGGTTTAACCGAATGAGCAACCTGGCCGTAGACGGCGTCATAACCGGGCGCGGCGAATCGCCGGTCACGGCCAAGCCCGAAACCTACACCGTTAACTTTGCCGTGGTGGCCGACAGCAATCAAAACTTTTTCGTGAAGTTTAACGACCTCAAAGGTACTATCGAACAGTTGGCCGGAGGCGGCGCGGCCGGAAAATCAGCTTCCGGCAGCCTGAACAACTTTTTAACCACCGTTGACGGCCGGTGGATCCGCTTGAGCGGATCATCCGTTCCGCAAGGGCCTTCTTTGGCTGACCAGTGTTTTCAGAAAGTATTTAAAGATCTTGCCAGCAACCGGGCTGAGCGCAAAAAGTTAGAGAAACTTTACCGGCAAAACGCCTTTATCACGCCGGAGGCCAGCCTGCCGTCCCAGGTAATCAACGGCCGGGGCAGTGCCCATTACAAGCTGCGGTTTGACGGCGCCAAGGCTAACGCTTTGGCTCAGGCGTACGCGGCTACCGACACCTACAAAAAGCTACAGGCATGCGACAATAGTCTTAAAATAGACCCCGAACTGCCTACGACCATCAACAATTTGAACCAGGCCAACGTCGAGATTTGGGTAGATTACTGGACTCACGACATCACCAGGTTGGCTTACGACAACAGCCAAAAGGGCAGCAAGGGATACTTTGATTTTAAATACAGCGACGCCGCTACCACGGTGGTGGTGCCCTCGAGCAGCGTGCCTTACCAAGATGCCCTAAATGCCCTGCAAAAAGATTTGCAATTTAGCGGCGGATCGTCTTTGCCGCTGCCCACGCCGACGCTGCCGGGCAACCGATTGAACCCGACGATCTACCAGCTTTAAGCTTACGCCGCGCGGCGTTTTTAGGGGGCTGCTTAAGGCGCCGCTAGGGGTCCGTGGCGGCGCTCCTCAAAACCGGTTATAATAAGCGTCAGTAATCATGCGACGCTATAATCCTGCCGACATCGAGCCCAAATGGCAGCGCCAATGGGACGACGCTAAAATTTATCAGGCGACCGAGGACGCCGACCGGCCCAAAACCTACGTTACGGCCATGTTTCCTTATCCCAGCGGCTCGGGTTTACACGTGGGTCACGTGCGCAATTATTCCATAACCGACACGATCGCCAGGTTTCACAGGCAACGCGGCCAAAACGTATTGACCACCATCGGCTGGGACGCGTTCGGCCTGCCGGCCGAGAACTACGCCATCAAAACCGGCGTGCCGCCGCAGCAAAGCACCGCTCGCAACATTGCCAGCTTTAAAACTCAGCTGCAAAGGCTCGGCATGAGCTACGACTGGTCCCGCGAGATTACCACTACCGACCCCAAGTATTACCGGTGGACGCAATGGATTTTCTTACAGTTGTTCAAGCACGGCCTGGCTTACCAAAAAGAAAGCCTGCAATGGTGGTGCCCCGTTTGCAAGACCGTTCTGGCCAATGAACAAGTGATTAACGGCCGCTGCTGGCGGCACGAAGACACTCCCGCCGAGAAGAAATGGCTCAAGCAATGGTTCTTCAGGATTACCAAATATGCCGATCAGCTGCTTGATGGCATTGGCGACCTGGAGTGGCCCGCCAAGATCAAGGCCATGCAGCGTAACTGGATTGGCAAAAGCAAGGGCGCCGAGATTGATTTCACGGTTGCGGATTCCAGCGAAACTATCCAAGTGTTCACTACTCGCCCCGATACGCTCTATGGCGCCACCTTCATGGTGCTGGCACCGGAGCATCCGCAAGTTCCCCGCCTGACTGCCGCGGCCAACAAAGCCGAAGTCGCCAGCTATATTAAGGCCGCCCAATCTAAAAGCGATGTCGAACGCATGGAAACCGAGCGCGAAAAAACCGGCACGCCGCTTGGCAGCTACGCCATCAACCCGGCTACTGGCCAAAAGATACCCGTTTGGACCGCCGATTACGTATTGATGGACTATGGTACCGGCGCGATTATGGGCGTGCCGGCTCACGACGAGCGCGACAATCAGTTCGCCACCAAGTTCGGCCTGCCTATAGCGCGGGTTTACGATCCGGTGAAAGGGGATAGCCCCTATGGCGGCGAGGGCAAAGTCAAGAATTCCGGCGAATATAACGGCATGGCTACGCACCAGATGCGCGAGCGGATCGTAGCCGATCTGAGCGCCAGAGGCGTCGCCCGCGAAAAAACTAACTACCGCATGCGCGACTGGCTGATTTCCCGGCAACGCTACTGGGGCGCCCCGATTCCGATTATTCATTGCCCTAAAGACGGCGCCGTGCCGGTGCCGGAAGCCGACTTGCCGGTGACGCTGCCAGAAATCAGCGACTATCTGCCCGACGGCAGCGGCACCAGCGCGCTAGGCCGCGCCAAGGGTTGGGTAAGCGTAACTTGCCCGTCTTGCGGCGGCCCCGCCAAGCGCGAAACCGACACCATGGACGGCTACGCCTGCTCTAGCTGGTACTATTTGCGCTACACCGATCCGCACAACAACCGTCTTGCCTGGGATCCGGCCAAAGCCAACTACTGGATGCCGATTGATTATTATTGCGGCGGCGACCACGCCGTCAGCCATTTGTTGTACTCGCGCTTCTGGATGCGTTTTTTTGCCGACCAGGGATGGATTGAGCGAACTCGCCAAGAGCCGGTGCACCGGCTGGTTTTTAACGGCTATATCTACGCCCACGACGGCCAGAAGATGAGCAAAAGCAAAGGCAATGTGGTGGATCCCCTTGAGCTGGTTGAACAGGGTTACGGCGCCGACGCGCTAAGACTTTACGAGCTGTTTATCGCCCCTTATGAGCTTGACGTCGCCTGGGATCCCGGCGGCATTGCCGGTACCTATCGCTTTTTAAACCGCGTTTGGATGCTGGCGCAAGAATACTTGTCCGTTAAAAATAAAAACGGCCCGGCGGCCAAGAGCGGTGCCGATCCGGTGTCGCGCGCCCGGAGCAAGGCGGTTAAGAAAGTCACCGACGACTTGGAGCGTTTAAGCTTTAACACCGCAGTAGCGGCTTTGATGGAATACGTCAACGAACTTTACCGGTTGAAAGCCAGCGGCATGGACGGCCAGGCGTGGCCCGAAGCCGTTAAAGACCTGGCGCGCTTAGTCGCGCCGTTCGCGCCGCATATCGCCGAGGAGTTGTGGCAGCAGCTGGGGTACGAAGGCTCGGTGCACGTTGCCGGCTGGCCAGCCTGGGACGAAAACCTGCTGGCCGCAAATACGTTGGTATTGGCGGTACAGCTAAACGGCCGGGTGCGGGCCGAAATCACCCTGCCCGCCACCGCCGGTGAGGCTGACGCCAAGACCGCGGCGTTGAACAACGCCAAAATCAAACGGCTTTTGGGTGGCAAACAACCGGCCCGGATTATTTACGTGCCGGGCCGGTTAGTCAGCTTGGTCGTGAAAGACTAGTGATTGGCGGGCCGGTAGGGCTGCGTCAACTTCGCGTAGACGATTGTATTTTTTTGCTCACAAATCTTTACCAGGTCACCCGGGCGGAGCGCTCCGCGTTGGTGGGCGAGAGCCTGCGCGACTGTCACCGGAGCCGGTTTTGTCTCGTCGGGGTTCTTACCCATCTTTTCTACGGCGCGTATGACCATGCCGTTGAGGGTATCGCCCGGCCGGGCCGATTCCTCCACGCAGCGGCTGCCCTCCGGCGGCGCGGCACTTAGGTTAGGCTGGCTGCAGCCGGCCAGGGCTACCCCGGCTAACGCGACCCCAACGCGACCCCATTTCTTAGTATGATTGGCAGTTGACTCTTTGAACGGCGATGCGGTTTCAGCGGTTAAATTCATCATGGATGCCATTATAACATGATGAATTAAAAATGTCAATACTGCTGCCAGACCGAACTTTAACCGAGCCGATTTGCCGATTACATCTGTTTTTGTT
This sequence comes from Candidatus Chaera renei, assembly GCA_004100265.1. Lineage (GTDB taxonomy): Bacteria > Patescibacteriota > Saccharimonadia > Saccharimonadales > Saccharimonadaceae > Chaera > Chaera renei. The sequence continues at coordinate 19,419 of SCKW01000001.1, read as the reverse complement.
ATACTGCTAACCAAAGTATCAATCGAACAGCAAGAAGGAGCAGCACGTTTTAGCATGGGCCAACCCAAAAAACAAACCAGCCGGCGCAAAACCGGCCTGCGGCGCAGCCATCTGGTATTAAAGTTGGCCCGCGCGGTTAATGCCAAATCTCCCGTCAAAGTTTTGACTACCAAGCGGCATAACCCCAAAAAGCCCGTCAAAGCGGCTTAACGACGCACCGGCCGCGCCGCCGTTTTTAACAAAAGCCGCGGGTGGCGCGGGCGTACTCGATGAAAGAGTTCAAGGTGTTTTTAAAAGAAAATTAACAAACGGTAAGCAACCACAACAGCCATGGCATCCAACAGGCATCTCGGGCGCATCATTGCTCTGCAAACGCTTTACGAGTACGAGTTTAGAACCAGTTGCCACGACCCGTCGGTTTCGCTGGATGAAATTCTGCGGCGTAACCTAGGCCGGTACGAAGACGCGGTGCAAGACAAGCAGTTTGTCCGACAGCTGGTCAGCGGGGTAAGCGAGCAGGGCCCAGCGCTGGACGCCATCTTGCAACCCATAGCGCCGGAATGGCCGATAGAGCAGATAGCGCGGATCGACAGGGTAATCTTGCGCATGGCGGTTTACGAGCTGAAAGGGGATCATAAGATGGTGCCTCCTAAAGTGGCCATTAACGAGGCGGTTGAGCTGGCCAAGGCTTTCGGCTCCGACAATTCCAGCAAGTTCGTCAACGGCGTGTTGGGCACCGCTTACCGCTCTCTGGTAAAGGAAGTACCCGATGCAAGCGCCTAGGTTTGAACGTTTTAAAAAATATTTTTCGCGTCGCAAACAGTCTATCGAAGAAGTTGTTCGCGAAGCTACCGCCGGAGGCGTGGTCTTTAGGCTGAACGAGCAAAAGCAGGTTGAAATACTGCTGATCCAAGATCCGCGCGAACGCTGGACCATCCCCAAAGGGCATATCGAAGAAGGCGAGACCGCCCAAGAAACGGCCGTTCGCGAAATAAAAGAGGAGGCCGGGCTGTCGGATACCGAGGTGCTTTGCTGGCTGGGCAAAATTCATTTTCGCTACCGTCGGCTAAAAACCCTGGTGCTGATGACCACCCAGATTTATCTGGTGCGCGCCAAGGGCGACACCGACGCCATCAAAAAAGAGGATTACATGAACAGCATTCAATGGTTTCCCTTTAACGAGGCGCTGGATAAAATAGAGTACGAAGACATTGGCAAATTGATGCTGCTGGGTATGAAAAAACTGCGCCACATGAGGATTATATGACCAAGCCGCCGTTTTACGTGGACGTTGCGCCGTATCAGGTTTTTGCCCGTGAGCGTTTGGGGATAGAATTTAAAGACCCGCAGCTGCTGGTCACTGCTCTGACGCACCGTTCCTACGTGAATGAGCACAAAAAAACCGCCCGCGAGCATAACGAGCGGCTGGAGTTTTTGGGCGACGCGGTGTTGGAGCTGGTGGTTACCGAGTATCTTTATAAGCATTACGACGAGCCCGAGGGTATTTTAACCAGTTGGCGCTCGGCTCTGGTGCGCACCGAAAGCATTGCCGCCGCCGGTCAGGCGTTAGAGTTTGATCACCTGATCCGTCTGAGCCGCGGCGAAAAGCGGGGCTCGCAGCGGGCGCGTCAACAGATTACCGCCAATACCTTCGAGGCGATCATCGGCGCCATTTATTTGGAACGCGGCTTGCCCGAGGCGCGGCGTTTTATCGAACAGCACATTCTGGCCACCCTGCCTGAAATTTTAACCAGCGGCAGCTGGCGCGATCCCAAGTCAAGGCTTCAGGAGGTCGCCCAAAGCACCGACGGCGAAACGCCGCAATACAGGGTGCTGGAAGAAAGCGGGCCGGACCACGACAAATTCTTTACTTTGGGAGTTTACGTGAAAGGCGAGCTGATGGGGCGGGGCGGCGGCCATTCCAAGCAAGTGGCGCAGCAAGAGGCCGCCCGGGCGGCTATCGCCAAATACGCCGCCAAAAAAGCCGCCGAAACAGATTGACAAGCGGCCGTTTAGTGGGATATACTGGCGCGGGTAAGTTTTTCTTAAAAAGAGACAGGTTTTAATTGAATGTTAGCAATCAGGTTACAACGATTGGGGCGCAAGGGTCTGCCGGCATATCGCCTGGCGGTTCAAGAGGCGCGCCGCCATCCCAGCAGCGGCCGGATAGTGGCCTACGTGGGCAGTTTTGACCCTCATTCCAAAGCCGTATCGTTGGATAAAGAAAAGATTGAATTTTTTTTGAGCAACGGCGCCCAGCCCTCGCCCAAAGTGGCCCGTTTGTTGGGCCAGCAAAAAATTAAGCTGCCCACGTGGGTAAAAAGCACCGCTGGCAAAAAGTCATCGGTGCGCCATCCCGAAAAGCTGCGCAAAAACCGGCCGGCCGAACCGGCTGCCGCCAAAGCAGCCCCCGAGACAGCCGAACAGCCCTCTGACGGCGATCAAGCCGCCAGTCAGACCGAATCTTAAAAGATATCCGGCGCCGCCTGGCGTCGGTTCGGTTAAGCCGTCTTAAGCATAAGCCGTTTGCGCTGGAGCGGGCAAACGGCTACAATTAGATTGAAAAACAGGCAAGCTGAACAACTTATCGCAGAAGAAAGGACCAAACATGCCCGAACCCACTACCATTGATCAGCAATTTGTTGAATACGTCGTAAAATCGCTGGTTGGTCATCCGGATGACGTTTCGGTGATTCGCAAAATCGACGAAAAGGGCGTACTGTTGGAGTTGACGGTTCATCCTGAAGATTTGGGCAGGGTAATCGGTCGGCGCGGCGGCACGGCTCAAAGCCTGCGGACATTGTTGCGTGCCTTGGGCACCAAGAACGACGCCCGCTACAACCTGAAAATCATTGACAACGACCGCCCGGCAGATGAACAGCCAAAACCGGTGTCTGTCAAACAACCTTCAAGCGAGCCGCGCAAGGATGTGGAAGAACCCAAAGAAGAAACTGTGGAAGAACGCGAATCGGTGGCGGCTCGCACCAGAAAAGAGCTTGCCGATCTTGACGACCTGGATATATAATCTTAGATCAGAAGTTCAAAACAAAACGTTAAATTAAGAACTTTCGCGCAAAAACAAAAAGCTCTGCTGCGAGCAAACCCGTAAAGTTTGAGAGCTTTATATATGTGTCTAAAAGCCCCTCCTTGAGTTGAGGGGCTTTTAGGTTGCCGCTTTGGCGGCCATAAAACCTGATACAATCTATTTTGATAATGACGATTCAAACCATTTCGCTGCTGCCGGCCGTTTTTGAAACGGTGCTGGGTCAGTCGATGATGTTCAAGGCTCAGCAAAAACGCCTGGTTAAGTTTATTCATCACGACTTGCGCCAATACGGCATCGGGCCGCGCCGCCAGGTAGACGACAAGCCCTATGGCGGCGGTGACGGCATGTTGCTGATGATAGAACCGCTCTGGCGTGCCATCAGCGAGGCCAAGCGCCTGGATCCTCGGGCGCGCGTGATTATTACCAGCCCGCGCGGTGAGCGCTGGCGGCAGTCGCTGGCCGCCGCTTACGCTGCCGAGCCGACCGGCCTGATTTTTGTTTGCGGGCGCTACGAAGGTTTTGACGAAAGGGTGATGAGCCTGGTGGACCATGCCTACTCGGCTGGTGACTTCGTGCTGACCGGCGGCGAGCTGCCGGCCCTGGTGATGATCGACAGTATTGTCAGGTTGATTCCCGGCGTGCTGGGCGGGGCAACCAGCGCCCAGATAGAAAGCTTCGCCGATGGCCGCACCCTTGAATATCCCCAATATACGCGGCCGGAAGAATTCAACGGCGCAAGGGTGCCGGAAGTGCTGCTTAGCGGCGATCACGCCGCCATTGCCCGCTGGCGGCAGCGCCAATCCAAAAAGTTATCTTAAAAATCGGCCGGGCCAAGAGAACCGTTAAGCCCCGAGCCCCAGACTTTGCCGTTTAGAGGGACTCGGGGCTCTCGTTGAAAGGGGCCCTTTTGGTTGTTGTGGCGGATATTTAAAGCGATGCCCCGCACACTCGTTAATAAAAGTGTTTTTGGTTTTTGTGTTTGGAATCTCGCTTGCAAGACACTTTAGACCGCTGACGCCTTAAGCGCAAGCATTTTGTAATAAAAAACAACATTTTCATCTCTGCCGTGATTGGGCTACAATAAAACCGTAAGTAAGAAGGGCGGAGGACGCTAGGCCTATGTTCAAGCGATTTATCAAGCCGGTTTACGCTCATTGCGATATTCCGTGCGGCATTTACGAAACCGACACCATGACGCACGCCGCCGCGACCTGCCGGCGGATGGTTGAGTTGATTGATCAGCAAAGCGGTGACGACTTGGCCGCCCGCAACAATTTTGCCCGCATGGTTTTGGTGAAAGAAAAACACGCCCAGACGGTTAAAGACCAGCTTTATATTCTGTGGAGCGATTACTTTAAGCCCGAACATCTCAAAGATCATCCCGATCTTCATCAAATTATTTGGCAGGCGGCCAAAACGGCCAGCCGGGTTAAGCAGACCGTTGACATGGCCCTGGCCGAGCAGCTTCAGGCGGAAGTCGCCGAGGTGGCCCGCGTTTTTGCCAGCACTAAAAAATAGTTTTTCTAATGCTTGTTAGACGGGTTGTCGGCGACAGCATGGCGCCAAGCCTCAGGGCCGGCGACATCGTGCTGACCTGGCGCCGCCCGCCGCAAAACGGCCATGTGGTGGTAGCATGGCAGGCTGGGCGCGAGGTAATCAAGCGCGTTGCCGCTGTTAAAAAAGACCGGGTTTATCTGCTGGGCGACAATCCGGATGTTAGCAGCGACAGCCGCGATTATGGCTGGGTAAAAAGCGGTGATATATTGGGAGTAGTAATGCTGAGGTTTGGTACAGTTAAAGCCACTCGGGCACCCCGGCCGACCGTTCCGTCGCTGGTCGCTGTGCCATACGGTCTGGCCCTTTACACCGTGCTGGTACTGGTTTATCAGCTACTGAACGTTAGCGACCTGGCGTATTTTATTCAGTGGAAAGTTACCGGTGGCAACCTTTTAGCGGTGCGGCTGGCCGTCGTGGCGGTGCTTTTGGCCCAACTGCTGGCTTTACCGTTTTGGCTGCGCATGCGTATCAGCCCGGCGTTGCGGACGTTTAGCCTGGCCTGCGGCCTGCTTTTTTACGGCGGACTATTCATTTTTAACGCCGCGGCCTGGGTTTCGGGCATTAGCCTGGAGCGGGGCGCCATGCTTTTTGGCTCGCTGAGTCCGCTGAGCGCCGCCGTTAGTTCGCTGGTTTTGCTGGCAGCTGCCGTTTGGTCGTACGCTATCCTTGACGGGCCCAAGGTTGCCGGCAGATTGAAGTAACCAATTACCTGATATATAATCTTGCCTGCGCGTTGGGACGTGGCCAAGCGGTACGGCGCCTCGCTCTGGACGAGGAGATCGTAGGTTCGAATCCTACCGTCCCAGCCAAGGCCAGCAGATGAATTGTTTGTTCGTTTGCCAGCCCTTTTTGTTGGGCGGGATTATAACTGTTAATTGGGCATTAGCGAACGGAAGGTTCGGCGGGGCGAGGGGCGCAGGCCAGGCAGGGTTTACTTGATTTTGCCGAGCACCCATCGCGCCGACGGGCTTATCGGTTTATCCGCGCGGTGAACGCAGCCCATCCAACAACAAGGCCGGCGTTTGCCCTGCTGCAGCTCCGCGACAGTCCGCTCAATATGCCTTTTTCTTGTTTTTGGCTGTTTGACAGTAGTGTTCCAGCAGATCCACTCATTACGTGCCAGCGGTGTTAGGCTGTTCCATGCCGCTCGTGCTACGGGGGCAGAGTTAAGGGCCCTGCGCAAGTCAACTGGCGTGGCGTGCGCCGTACCGCCGGCTATGTCTTTTTTGACCTTGGTCACATCCCTTTTGGGGGTTGGCATACGCTTATTCTACCAATTTATCCTGCTCCTCTTATAATAATTAGTACCGGATCGTACTGCTTGGCGGCAAACGCGCCCGGTGCCAATGGCCGATAACGTGTCCTCAGTGGCTTACGAGGATATTCAGGCTCAAGACTTTGTTAAGAAGCTAAAAGACGCTTCGCCCCAGGACTACGAGCGGCTTAAAAAGGCTCGAATCCTTGCTGGCGGACCGGTTGTATTCTTTTAAACATTTTCTGTGGCAGTCGCTATACTTATCAATATGCCTACGGAACGATTCACTTCGCGCGTCGCAGTTTATTACTTGCGAAAAACGACAAGGTTTTGCTTTTGCGCCGCCATAATACGGGCTGGCGAGACGGAGCATATACGCTGCCGGTGGGGCACGTTGATGGCGGTAGGTCGATCCGCGCCGCGCTTTGCCGCGAGTCTATGGAAGAAACTGGCGTCATCATCAACCCGTCTGCTTGGGAGTTCGCGCACGCCATGCAGCAACGCGATGGCAATAAGGGCTATGAACACATTAGTTATTCCGAGCTTGGGTGGGGACTCGGGCCAGAGATAACTTAAAGGAAATCGGCTATGAAATCTACAACCAACAACTACGCTTTTATCGATAGTCAAAACCTAAACCTTGGAGTGGGCCGCGACGTAAAGAATAAAAAGGGCAGAGTTGTATACAAAGGCCGGCAGCTTGACTATAAAAAGCTTAGAGACTATTTGCGAGAAAAATATAATGCCAGCCAGGCGTATCTTTTTATTGGATTTATGCCTCAATATAACAAACTGTATACCCATTTGCAGAAATGCGGCTACACTTTAGTTTTTAAAACGGTTTCGATCTATCAAGACGAGTATGGCAAAGACGTTCCAAAAGGTAACGTGGACGTTGATTTGGCGGTACATGCCGCGGCTGACGTTTTTGACGAATATGATAAGGCGATTATCGTTTCGGGCGACGGCGACTTTTTAAGCCTGTATAATTTTTTAGACCGCCACAAAAAGCTGGGCTATGTGTTGGTGCCCAACCGTCATCGCTATTCCAAGCTGCTCAACCAATATCATTCTAAAATAAGATTCATCAGCGATCTTAGGCCGCTTTTTCAAGCAACAAAAAAGACCAGGAGCGGCGGTCGGTCGTCGACCTTAGGCCTGCCTGGTCGTGGTGATACTCAAAATATAGCACACCCCAAACCCAAGGTCAATCCCAAAAACAGAGGTAAAAACACCAGGGAGGAAGATAGGGGATGACCCGCTTTGTGCTAAGATTTGACCAGTGGTAAATCAAGTAGCAAAACCAGCTCCAACTCGTTGGGTTACCTGGCAGCTGGTAGCGCCGCCGCTCATATTAGCGGCCTTAAGCTGGCTGGCGTGGGCTAGCCGGAGCGGCCTGGCCGGGTGGGAGATCTCGTTATTTAACTGGATCAATCACTGGCCGGCCTGGCTGGTTGGGCTGATGGCGTTGATTACTATGCTGGGCACCTGGCAGTTCGCCGTGTTGGCCGTTGTCGGTTGTCTGGTTGCCGGCCGGAAGGCTTTGGCCTGGCGGATCGGCCTGGCCGCTCTGCTGGCCGGCCTGTTGTCAGTGAGTTTAAAAATAGCCGTCAACCGACCCCGCCCGCTGGGGCTGCTACCCGACACCATAACGCGCTGGCCCGATTTGTTGCAGGATCAGGGATTTCCCTCGGGGCACAGCGCCACCGCGGCAGCCGTGGCCGTAGCGATTTTGCTTTGCTTGCCGGCAGCGCGGCGGCGGACGTGGTTTTGGCTGCTAGCCATGCTGCCGCTGGCGGTCGGCCTTAGCAGAATTTACCTGGGTGTACATCTGCCGCTTGACGTTTTGGGGGGATGGGCGGTCGGATGGTTGGCGGCCGGGATTGCCCAACTGGCGTTCGGCTGTCAATCAAAGCGCTTTTGGTTATAATATCAGGCAAGTGGTTAACCGGTTATTACATTTACACTCACCGTTTAGAATATTTTTTATTTCGGGGCTGCTAACTTTAGCCGCGCTGTTCGGCGCCTACGCCTGGCTGGGTCCGGCCGGCGTACTGACGGCGGTGATCTTGATTGGCGTCGAGGTAATGTTCAGTTTTGAAAACGCCATCATCAACGCCAAAGTTCTTTCTGGTCTGTCGCGGTTTTGGCGGACCATGTTTTTGACCGTTGGCATTATGATAGCCATTTTCGGCATGCGCATTGTCTTTCCGATTGTTGTCGTGGCGTTGACCAGCGGCCTGAATTGGGGGGCGGTTATCAACATGGCGCTGTTTGACCCCCGGCAATACGCCCACGCTTTAGAAAAATCCCACATAGCCATTGCCGCGTTCGGCGGCATGTTTTTAACTATGCTGTTTTTGCATTTCTTTTTTTCGACCCGACGCAAATACCTTTGGATTAAATTTATTGAAGGCCCCTTGCAGGACGTGTCGCGACCCTGGAGCTACATCGTGCTGGCGGTGGCAGTGCTGCTGACGATCAGCTTTTTGCCGGGCAACCCCGAACCGTTTAAAACGGCCGAAGCCGGCCTGGCGGGCATGCTAACCTACGTGATAATTCACGGGATTATTTGGCTGCTTGGCAAAAGACAGCGGCGATCCGGTTCGAGCCGCCGCCTAAAAACCGGACTGGCCGGACTGGCCGGTTTCTTGTACCTAGAAATTCTTGACGCCAGTTTTTCGTTTGACAGCGTTATCGGGGCGTTCGCCATCACCAACTCGGTGCCAATGATCGCTTTGGGCCTGGGCATTGGCGCTGTCTGGGTAAGGTCGCTGACCGTATTTATGGTGCGGCGCCGCACCCTTAATGCTTACCGCTATATCGAGCACGGCGCCCATTACACGGTGGGGATTTTAGCGGCGGTGATGCTGGGGGGCATTTTTGTTGACGTGCCTCAATATATTGCCGGCGGCGGTATATTGCTAATCAGCGCTTCGGTTATGGCGTCGCTGATCGCCGCGGCCCAACCAAGGGCCGCCGCCAGGGCGGGTTAAAATACGAAACTTAGCTTAAACGAACATGAACGCGGTTGATTGGCTGATAAGATTTTTGGCGGACGGGTTGGTGATAGTAGTGGCGGCGGTTGGCGCGGTAGCGTTTATCGCTTCGGTTCGCCGCGACAGGTATCAGGTCTATGCCAGGGCGCTGATGGCTGGGCTGAGTGCCCTGACGGTAGCTAAAATTATGAGCCTGTTTTATCAGGAGTCTGCCCGGCCGTTCGTGTTAAGCGGTACCCTGCCCAAAGCGGCCTATTTAAACAATCCCGGCTTTCCGTCTGACCACGCCTTGCTGGCGGCTACCGTTACGCTTGTAGTCTGGTTGGCTACCGGTAATAAAAAGATCGCTCTGGCGCTGGCCCTTTTAAGTTTAGCCGTGGGGATCGGCCGGGTGCTGGCGCTGGTCCACACGCCGCTGGATATCGCCGGCGGTTTCGCGGCGGCGGCCATCGGCGTGAGTCTGTGGTACGGCAAGCCGGCTAAAAAGCGCCCCTCCGGCAAACCTTCGCGATTGCATTAAACCCACGATGTTTTATTATGGTGCTTGATAGGATTAACATTTTTCGCGCAGGTGGGAGAATAGGGGATCGCCAACCGTGGCCAACGCTCAAGCCGCAACCGTAGAAAAGCCGCCCGTTTATTTACCGCCGGACAGATCCGAGATTATTAGAGTGGCGCTGGTCGGCGCCGTAACTGGAGCCGCCACCGGTTTGTTAGCCTGGCTGATCGGCAGGTATTTTATCGAGCCGGTCTTTTGCCGCACCGCCGATTCGGCCGGAATATGTTCGGCCAGCGGTAACATCTCGTTTTATGTCGCCACCGTGACAGTGGCCATTCTGGCCGTAGTGGCGCTGGCCCGTTTTGCCATTTACCGCCCTCTGGTAGTAGCGGCGGCCGCCACTGCGTCGCTTTGGGGGATTAACAACTATCTTGGGCGGTTGTCTTGGCTGGAGTACGGCCTGTGGCTGACCCTGCTGTTTGGCGTGGGGTATCTGTTGTTTTACTGGCTGATGCGGCTGCGCAGTCTGGGTTGGTCATTAGCCGTGGCCCTGCTGGCAGTGGCGCTGGTGCGCTGGCTGATACTTCTCTAATCGCCGCCCTCTTAGGCTAATCGCCGAGGCCGGCGCTATGGCGCGGCGGCTTGGTTTCGGGGTATATTAAGGTTATGCAAGTTACGGTGATCGAGGCGGTAGCGGCAGTCGTGGCGGTCTTGGCTTTGACGGCGGCGTTAATCGTGGTGCTGACCAGGCAAAAAACCGCCACGCCGGACAGCGCGGCCCAACTGTTGAAGCAGGATCTGATTGAGTTGAGTAAAAGCGTGGCCGATTTAAAGGATGGCTTGCAAACCAACCTGACTACCCGGCTTGATCAGAATCAGGCTATCTTGCGCGACTCGCTGCAAAAGCAGTTTTCGCAGAGCGCCCGTTTGATCGCCGACGTAACGCAGCGGCTGACCCGGCTTGACGAAACCAATAAGCGGGTCGTCGGCGTGGCCGACGAGCTGCGCACGCTGCAAAACGCCCTGCAAAACCCCAAACAGCGCGGCGTGCTGGGCGAGTACCACTTGGCTTCGTTGCTGCAGAACGTGTTGCCGCCCGACCGTTTTCAGATGCAATACCGTTTTAACGACGGCGAAACGGTTGACGCCGTGATTTTTTTAGAAGACGACCAGCTTCTGCCCATAGACAGCAAGTTCAGCTTGGAAAACTATAACCGGCTGGTGGAAGAAACCGAACCGGCCGCCCGGCAGGCGCTAGTTAAACTGTTTAAAGGCGACCTTAAAAGCCGCATTGACGAGACCGCCAAATACATTCGCCCCACCGAGGGCACCATGGACTTTGCCTTTATGTTTATACCCAGCGAAGCCATTTACTACGATCTGCTGGCTAACAAGGTGGGTACTACCCGCACCAGCGCCCGCGATCTGATTGAATACGCCTTTCGCGAGAAACGGGTGATTATTGTCAGCCCAACTTCGTTCATGGCCTATCTGCAGACGGTGCTACAAGGTCTCAGAAGCCTGCAGATAGAAAGGCAGGCCAAAGAAATACAGCTGCGAGTCGGCCAGCTGGGCCGGCATATTAATAACTTTGAGGAGTTTATGCAAAAGCTGGGCAGCAGCCTGGGCGTAACCGTTAATCATTACAACCAGGCGCATAAAGAGCTAGGCAAGGTTGATAAAGACGTGGTTAAAATAGCCAAAACCTCGCCGGTTGTCGAGCCGCTGGTACTTGATAAGCCTTCCAAAGAATAAAAATCCGCCCAGGGTGCAAATCTGGGCGGATCTATCTTTTAAAACGTTTTTGTGTATTTTTTGGCCCTTAGGCTTCGCGCTCGAAAGCTCGTTCGCCATCCAGGACGGTGTCACGCTGCAGCGCCCGCCACAACAACATGGCCAGGACAGTGCTTACCAGCGGCACCACCACATAGATAGTTAACGGCCACAACGACCACTTGAGCGCCTGAACGCTTAGCGCCAGAGCGGGGTTAAGCATTGGGCTGCCCTGCAGCAGCAATAGGCCGAATAGCATCGAACCTCCCAGCGTGAAAGCCTTAGCCATTAAGCCGCGACGGCTCATGTAGGCGCTGGCGGCACCCAGGGCAAAGACGAACATGCCGATAGCCTCCACGCCCGTGGCGCGCCATAGTTTGGCCGTTTCGGCCGGCAGAGCTTGGGCGGTGAACAGTTGCCCGCGGCCAACCTGGCCGGTTATCGGGTTAACCACGTCGGGAACGAACGCGTTGGCTACTACCAGGGCCAGCATGGCTCCCACCACCTGCGCCACCAGGTAGCTGACCGCGCGACTGCCGTTCAGGCGCTTGGCTGCCCATAACCCTACGGTTAGGGCGGGGTTAAGGTTGGGGCCAGAGATCGGCGCCAACACCAACACCAGCACCATGAACACCAGCGACGCCAGCAGGGCGTTGCCCGAGAAGTTAAGCACTACCAACGCCAGCACGAACGTGCCAATGAACTCGGCCAGCACGGCGCTAACCGAAACATTGGCCAGGTAGCGATTACCGCTCAAAGAAAAACTGCCGCGCTTGGCGGTGCGGACGGCAACCACGGTTTTAGTCGTTTTATGTTTGGATTTGGCTGTAGACGTTTTTTTGGCGGGCTTTCTAACCATAACTCCTCCATAGTTGGTTTATGGTTTGCAGTATAACCTTTTGGTAGTGAATTTGCCAACAGTTAATTATGTGAGGTAAAATCAACCGGAACGTCGTGGGGAAGGCGCTTTTTTTACGAACGATTGAAAAACAAAGAACGGAGTTCTTAAGATGAGCCTGGTAAGTTTGGTTTTTGCCGTAACTTTAGCGGGGAGCCTGGTGTCGTTGATCGGCGGCCTGTATTTAATAACCGGCGGCCGCTTGGCTGGCGTGCTTAAGGGCTATAGCGTGCCGTTCGCGGCCGGCGCCTTACTGGCCGCGGCATTTGGCGATTTATTGCCCGAGGCCGTCAGTCTGCTGGGAGGGTGGGCCGGCAGTCTTTGGGCGATGTTCGGCATGATTTTGTTTTTCGTGCTGGAAAGAACGCTTCGCTGGTTTCATCATCATCACGTGCACGAGGCCGAACCGGTGAACGCCAACCGGAGCTTAATTGTTACCGGCGACATTTTGCATAACGCCCTGGATGGCGTAGCCATTGGCGCCGCTTTTTTGGTAAGTCCCGCCGCCGGCATCGTTACCACGGTGGCGGTGGCGGCGCACGAGATCCCCCATGAAATCGGTAATTTCGGTCTGCTGCTCAGCAAGGGTATGAAGCGTCTTAGGGTGGTGGCGGTTAACGTGGCGGGGGCGCTGGCGACTGCCGTGGCAGCAACCGCTACCGCGGCCGCCGGCGGCTGGATTGAGCCGGCCGTGGCGCCGCTGCTGGCGGTTTCGGCCGGGTTTTTTGTTTATATCGCCGCTTCGGACGTGATTCCCTCGATCCACGCCGAAACCAACTGGCGCCGGGCCAATCTGCAAAGCGGCGTGCTGGTTGGCGGCAACCTGCTGCTGACGCTTTTTGGGTGGTGGCTGGGGCAAACCCTCGGCAAATAATCGGCCGCCGGGTTAGAATAGAACCATGGCAATATTTTTAAGACAACAAAATCCTCAAAGCGAGCTGCAGTCGCAAATCGCCAAACGGCTGGAGCGGAACGCCAAAAGCCGGGCCGGAGGCGACGAGACCCAGCCGATTCCGCCCAGCCAAACCTACGACCAGAGCAATTGGCGACCGACCAACCCGGCCGGTTTTTGGCTGGTGTTGCTTGGCGTGCTGATTATGGTGATGGCCGCGGTGTTTTTGTTAAGGTAAGGTGCCCTCTTAAAAAGTGGCTCGGTTTTTAATGCTATACTGTTTTTAAAGTGAATAGCCGTGACATTAATCAGGCGCGTCAAGTGCTTTTAGACTTGTATGAGCAGCTGGACGACAAGGCCGATATTTTAAAATCGCCGCAGTTAAAAACGCTCTACGGCAATCTTAAAAGTGCCGCAGCAGAAGATCGTCCGCGCCTGGGTAAGCTAATTAATCAACTTAAAGAAGAGCTTGAAACAAAGGTTCGCGGCTGGCAGAAGCGGTCTTTATCCGGCCGGTCCGGGCGTTTGCCGATTGACGTAACCGCCCCTTTCGGCGACAACCAATCCGAGCGCGAAAGGTTTAATTTATTGCCGGCGGAGCAAGGTTCGCTGCACCCGCTGACTCAGGAATTGGCCCGGGTGGTGGATATTTTTCAGAGGATGGGCTTCGAAGCGGTGGAATCCCGCCAGCTGGACGACGAGTTTAACATGTTTACCGCTCTCAATTTTCCGCCCGATCACCCGGCGCGCGACAGCTACGACTCTTTTCGTACCGAAGAAGGGTTGATTCCGCCCGCCCACACCAGCACCATGCAGCATCGCATTTTAAAAAGCGGCAGGTCGCGGCTGGAGAGCGGCGCGTCTATAGCCTCGGTGATTTACGGGCGCTGTTTCCGCAACGAAGACGTTGACGCGACGCACGACCACACCTTTTATCAGCTGGAAGGAGTTTATGTCAGCGACAGCGCTAATTTGGGCCAAATGCTGGCGCTCTTGAAACATTTTTACGACAGCTACTTTGGCCAGCCCACCAAGATCAAAACCCAACCGGCTTATTTTCCGTTTGTCGAGCCGGGGCTGGAGTTCGCGGTTGAAAAGCCGGCTTCCATCGGCGGCAAACCCGGCCAGTGGCTGGAGCTGCTCGGCTGCGGCATGATTCATCCCAACGTTTTAAAAACGGCCGGTATTGACCCCGAGCGTTTTCGCGGTTTCGCGTGGGGCGGCGGTATCGAGCGCTTGGTTATGCTGCGTCACGGTATCGAGGACATTCGTTATTTTGAATCGGGCGACCTAAGGTTTTTGAGGCAGTTTTAAATTATGATTATCTCGTTAAATTGGCTGAAGCAGTTCGTGAAAATCGATAGTCCGGTCGAGGACCTGGCCGAACTGATAGGCTCGCGCTTGGTCGAGGTTGAGCGGGTGGTTGATTTGGGACGACGTTACCAGGGCGCGGTAATCGCCCAAATCAAACGGGTGGCGTCGCATCCCGGCGCTGACAGGCTGAGCCTGGTCGGTGTAGACCCCGGTCCCGGTCGTTTGTTTGGCAATTGGCGCCGCGGAGACGGGCTGGTGGAAGTGGTTTGCGGCGCCTCCAATTTGCGCGAGGGCATGAAAGTTGTCTGGCTGCCTCCAGGGGCCGTCTTGCCGGCCAGCGTTGATAAAAAGCCGGAAACTTTGTCCGCCAAAGAAGTGCGCGGCGCGGTTTCGGCCGGCATGCTGGCCAGCGCCAAGGAGCTGGCCCTGGGCGACGACCACTCGGGTATATTAGAGGTTGATTCCGACCAGCCGGTCGGGGCCGGGTTCGCCGAGGCCTACCAGCTGAACGATTATTTGCTGGATATCGAGAACAAGTCGTTGACTCATCGCCCCGACTGTTTCGGTTTAATCGGTTTTGCCCGGGAAGTCGCCGCCATTTCGGGCCAAGATTTTCAAACGCCCAAATGGCTGACGGCGCTAAAGCCAGACTTGGTGCCGCTGGATTCGGCCTTGGCGCCGCTGGAGCTGAAGGCTACGGTAGACGCCGATCTGTCGGAGCGCTATCAGTTGGTTGCTCTGGATAATCTGGACGCCTCCAAGACTTCACCGCTGCTTATCCAAACCTGGCTGGCTCGCGTGGGCATCCGGCCGATCAGCGCCGCCGTGGATGTGACCAACTATTTAATGTATTTAACCGGCCAGCCGCTGCACGCCTTTGACCTTGATAAGTTTTTGTCGGTTCACCCCGAGAGAAAGGCCCAAGTGGCGGTCCGCCAGGCTAAGCCGGGTGAAAGCTTGACATTGATCGACGGACGCACTATCCGGCTGAACGATCAAGATATAGTGATATGCGCCGGGCCGGTTCCGGTGGCCCTGGCCGGAGCAATGGGCGGCGCCAGCACGGCCATAGACAGTTCCACCAAGCGCCTGCTGCTAGAGAGCGCCACGTTTAATCTTTACCGCCTGCGCAACACCCAAATGAGGCACGGCATATTCAGCGAGGCGGTTACCAGGTTTACCAAGGGGCAACCGGTCGCGCAGACCGCGCCGGTGCTGGCCAGCGCCGTTAGAATGCTGAGCGATATCTGCTTGGCCCGGCGGATCAGCCAGGTGGTTGATGTTTATCCTGGTCCTGCCAAGACTCCGGTTATTCATCTTGAGGTTGAGCGGCTTAACCGGGTGCTGGGTACCAGCTTTAGTGCCGAAGAGGCGGTCCTGATCTTACGCCGGGCCGAAATTGATGCGCGGCAGCGCCAGGACGAACTGAGCGTTCACCCGCCCTATTGGCGCGCCGACCTGCGTATAGCCGAAGACGTTATAGAAGAGATCGGACGGCTGAGCGGCTATGATCACCTGCCGGCCGCGCTGCCACTTAGGCCGATGTCGGCCGCGCTGGAGGATCCTTTGGCGGTTCAGGCTCAGGTTTTGCGCCGGGCCCTTGACAAGGCCGGCGCCAACGAGGTGCTAACCTATAGTTTCGTGTCCCAAAGTCTGATAAGCGACGCCGGCCAAAATTCCGAGCGGGCTTTTAAGGTGGTTAACGCCTTAAGCGGCGACCTGCAGCATTACCGTCTTAGCCTGACCCCCAGCCTGCTGGAGAAGTGCCGTCAGAATTTAAAAAGCGGCTATCAGGAATTCGCCCTTTTTGAGATCGGCAAGCTGCATGACAAGCGCGGCCTGGACGCTGACGGGCTGCCGCTGGAACGGCCGTCTTTGGCGCTGGTTTACGCGCGCTCCCATGCCGGCAACCAGCCGGCTTATTACGCCGCCAGGCGGTTCGCCGAACATATCGCCGGCAGTTTAAAGCTAAGGTTTGAGTTTAAGCCGCTGACCAATTCGGACTACAACGACCAAATCGTAGCGCCTTATATGCCAAAGCGGTCGGCCTTGCTGTTCGTACCGGGAGTTAAGGCGCCCGTTGGCGTAGTTGGCGAGCTGAAAGACGGCGTTTTGCAAAGCCTGAAGCTGCCGCCGGCGCTGGCCGGACTGGAGCTTGACTTGGCGGCGTTGGCCGAAGTGGCCCGTCCGGTTTCGGATTACCGCCCCTCAGGCAAATACCCGGGCACCGAAAAAGATCTAACCCTGCGGGTGCCGGCAGACTTGGCGTACGCCGAGGTGGCGCGAGTCATCGGCCAGTCGCTGGCCAAAGAGCCGCTGGACGGACGATACCGGCCTCTTAGCATCTATCGCGACCCGAAGCGTCCCGAAGCGCGGCATATTACCTTCAGGATTGATCTGTCCGACCACCGCGGCACCATTACCACCCAGCGGGCGAATCAGGTGATCGCCCGGCTAGCCGCGGCCGCGGCCGAGCATTTGGGTGCCCGCCAGGTTTGATCTCATCGGATTTAACGCTTCACGTGCCCGGGATTGCCATGTAGACTGGATATATTATGAATCGGCAGCGCTATGACCTAGCGGTGATAGGCGCCGGAGCGGGTGGGTCGGCTGCCGCCATTTACGCTGCCCGGGCGGGAGCCCGGACGGTGTTAATAGAGGCGGACGAACAAAATTTGGGCGGCAGCAGCATTAACAGCGGCGATCTGCCTTCTAAGGTTTTCGCGCTATATTGTCAAAAACCCGGTAGCAATTGGCGCGCGGCCGCTAAGCAGGCCCGTTTGTCATCGGCCAGCGCCAGGCAAAACCTGTTGCGGCTTTGTCGGGATCAACCGTCGCTTGATCTGTTGTTTGGCCGGGCGTCGCTGGACAATCGAGGCGGCGTGATGGTTGAAGGGGGCCGTCGCATCGAGGCCAGCCGGATCATAGTAGCCAGCGGTTCTCGGCCAGCGGTGCCGTCGGTTGTCGGATTAAAACAGTCAGGCTACGATACGGTGGATAATTTTTTGCTGAGAATCCGGCGCAAGCCCCGGCAGGTAGCGATTTTGGGCGGCGGAGCTTCGGCGGCGGAATTGGCCTCGGCCCTGTCGTCGCTGGGCATAAAAGTTTACTTAATAGAACATAACTCGCGGCTTCTGAAGGATATCGATGAAGAAGCCTCCGATTTTCTGACCGGCCGGCTGGAGGCGGCCGGCGTTCAGGTGATCACCAGCGGCTCCTTGGTAAAGGCCAACAAGCCGGGCGACAAGTTCCAGTTGCTGGTACAACGCTACGGCAAGCCCTATCATCTAAGGGCGGACGCGTTGGTTGTGGCGGCCGGCCGGCGGCCCCGGTTGCCGCGAGGCTTAAAACGAAGTGGCGCGATCATTAAACCAGACGGCATTGAAGTTGACGGCAACTGGCAAACTGCCAACGCCAGGATCTATGCCATCGGCGATACGGTGTCGGGAGGTGCCAGGCTGAGCCATAGCGCCGCTTGGGCCGGCAGCCAAGCGGCCCGCCACGCGCTATTCGGCCTGAAGGCGGCCGCTCCGATATGGCAGCCGCAATGCATCTACACCGATCCGCCGATAGCGGTAGCGGGCGTAACCATCCAGCAGCTGATCAAACAGGGGCAGGAATATAAGACTACCACAGTTGCCTACGGCGCGGCGGATCCCGTGAGCTGCGTCAGCCCGGACGGCTATATTAAGGTGGTAACGGATTATAAACAAAGGCTGCTGGGCGCGGTCTGCGTTGGCCCGGCCGCCGGCGAGATTATTGGCTATTTGGCGGTGGCGATCGAGCGCGGTATACCAATCGAACAACTGGCCCGGCTGCCCTTGCCGTATCCCAGCGCCTCGGCGTCGCTGCATCGCTTGGCGGCAGAAGCCGAGCCGAGCCGCCGCGAGCATTTTGGCAAGCTGGCCAGGCTGCGCCTTAGCCTGCAATGAGCCGCGTGCTAAAATAAAATTCGGACAAAACATTTTAATATGGGCACCACCAAAAAATCGCAGAGAATTTTTATTTGGGTCATTACCATCGTGATGGCCGTAGGGTCTTTAGGCACCTATTTTCTGGTGATTTTGGCTAACAATAATCAGGCCGATCAAGCCGCCAAGCAACAGGCGGAAATAGCCAAGCTGCAGCAGCAACTCAAATGCGATCCGGTTTCACCGCCATCCGGCAAAACCTACGCTAAACCTCCGGCGCAGCCGTTTGACAAAAACGCGGTGACCCAGCTAAAAACTGAGGACGTCGCTAAAGGCAGCGGCCCGGCGATTAGCTCGGGCGACGCCTGCGTCACGGTGCATTATCTGGGCAATCTGGCCGACGGAACGGTGTTTGACAACTCGTATGACCGGTCCCAGCCGATTGCTATTAAATTGAGCCAGGTGATCGGCGGTTGGCAGCAAGGGTTGCAGGGCATGCAGGCCGGCGGGGTTCGCAAACTGTATATTCCTGCGGACCTGGCCTACGGCGCCAGCGGCAGCCCGCCGGTGATAGGCCCCAACCAGCCGTTATATTTTTACATTGAGCTGATCGGCTTTTCGCAATAAAAACAACATATAGCGTATTGCAAAGGTTATTCTACGCTATATAATTTAAGGGTAAGGGCCGCGCCTCTAACATAAACAAAGACACTAGACGAAAGGAAAACCGTTTTTATGAACGCCGCGAAGAATATTACCGTTTACACAACCTCCAGCTGCGCTTATTGCGTTATGGTGAAAAAATGGCTTAGTGCCAAGGGCCGGATGTTCCAAGAGGTCAACCTGGACGACGCGCCCAACGAAAGACAACGGTTATATCAGATGAGCGGCCAATTGACGGTGCCCGTGACGGTGGTTAGCGACGCCAGCGGCCGCCAGGACATCACCGTGGGCTGGAATCCCGCCAAGCTGGCCGCCGCCCTGGCCGATTAGAAGCGTATAATAAACTTTAACGTTACTTTAAAGTAAGGCTGAATTTTCACGCCGACATAGCGCCGCCAGGATGAATCTTGTAGGGTTGCTTGAATCAAACATGAATCAGTTATTAAACGATAACGCCAACGCCGATAAAGTATATGATTGCGTAATGGTTGGCGCCGGCCCGGCCGCCCTGGCGGCCGCGGTTTATACGGCGCGCGAAAACATCGAAACGGTGTTGTATGAGCGCGGCGTCATCGGCGGCCTGGCGGCGGTCACCGACAAGGTAGACAACTA